>RHCX01000001.1 GCA_010028495.1 Nitrososphaeria archaeon
TTTGGGCATGATTGATTTTCAAAATATTTACTATTATGCAAAGGCTTCTGAAAAAACGGAGAAAAACTGGGATGATGTTCCACCAGAGGTAAAAAGAACCTTTGATAAGCTAGGAATTCCAGAAGCGGAAAAGAAATTCTTAGCAGGTGTAGGTGCGCAATACGAATCCGAAGTAGTATATCATAACCTAAGAGAAGACTTGGCAAAGCAGGGCGTACTGTTCCTAGATACAGATACCGCACTAAAAGAGCATCCTGAAATTTTCAAAAAATACTTTGGCAAAATCATTCCACCAGAAGACAACAAGTTTGCAGCACTAAACTCTGCAGTCTGGAGTGGAGGATCTTTCATCTACATTCCACCAGGAGTCAAAGTAGACATGCCATTGCAAGCGTATTTTAGAATCAACGCAGAAAACATTGGACAATTCGAAAGAACCCTTATCATTGCGGATGAGGGCTCTGAAATCCACTATATCGAAGGATGCACCGCACCAGTATATTCTTCAGAGTCATTGCACTCTGCAGTAGTGGAATTGGTTGCACACAAGGACGCAAAACTCAGATACACCACAATCCAAAACTGGAGCTCTGATGTATACAATCTCGTAACAAAGCGAGCATATGCATACCAAGGAGCAAAAGTAGAATGGATTGATGGCAACATTGGAAGCAAAATCACAATGAAGTATCCTGGAATTTACTTGCTAGAACCGAAGGCGCATGGCGAAACTTTGTCAATTGCATTTGCAGGAAAAGGCCAACACCAAGACACTGGCGCAAAAATGGTCCATCTAGCACCGGAAACAACTTCAAGAATTACATCAAAATCAGTAAGCAGACTAAACGGCAGAACTACATACAGAGGTCTACTGCATGTTGCAAAAGGCGCAACAAACGTAAAATCCTCAGTAAGATGTGATGCATTACTGCTTGATGACACATCAAAGACAGACACCTACCCATACATGGAAATCAACCAAGAAGATGCAACAGTAACCCACGAGGCAACTGTAGGCAAAATTGGAGATGAGCAAATCTTCTATCTCATGACAAGAGGATTCTCAGAAGAAGACGCACTAACACTAATTGTAAACGGATTCATGGAGCCATTCACAAAGGAGCTCCCAATGGAATATGCAGTCGAGCTAAACCGACTCATAAAACTGGAAATGGACGACTCGGTAGGATAACTCCTATCACCTTTTTGTTTTACCATGCAACAAGCTTTATCCACAATTAACACTGGTCATGTAGATGAAATCTCTGAATCAAAAAAAGAGCCAGACTGGCTAAAGCAGTTCAGAAAAAAATCTTTTACAATTTACGAATCATTACCACCAGAGGTTTCTCCACTATACAACAAGTACACAGATGCAAAAAGAATGAATCCTGCAGAAGTATCGCTTGTCACTGATTCACAAAACACAGTCTACGATGGACTAAAGCCAAGACTTGCCGAGCTGGAAAAAGAAATACATATCATTCAAACTGGTACAAACATTTTCAGAATTAATCTTCCAGAGGATCTAAAGGCAAAAGGAGTAGTGATATCATCAATTTATGATGCAATTCAAAATCACAGCGAGCTTGTCAAAAAGGTATTGGAGTCATCCGATCCTAAAGAAGACAAGTACACTGCACTAAACAATGCGGCATTCAACTCTGGAATATTCATCAAAATTCCAAAGAATCTGATTTTAGATAGACCAATACATATAGTATCTTGTATTGCACCAGACGGTACATCAACAATATCCAAAAATATCATAATCGCTGAGCAAAGCAGTAAGGCAAGTATTGTACAGGAATTGTACGCACCAAAGGGCTCAAAACAGCAAGCATATCTGGAATTGCTCACGGTAGACGCACAGCCAAATTCACAGTTATCAATGACTACATTTCAGGCAATGGACCAGTCTGCAGTCAATTTCTCCACCAGAAACTGTACCATACTGCAAGACGCCAAGATAAACTGGTATCTTGGACTGTACGGCTCTATGCTATCAAGATATAGAACAAACTATTACTTGGATGGAGTTGGTGCATATGTAGAAGATGCAGAGATTGTCTTTGGCGACAATGAGCAGTCATTCGACTTATCGGCAAACCTGATTCACAAAAAACAGGCAACCGAAGGCAAAGTTGTGCAAAGATCCGTATTAAGAAACAAATCAAAATCATTATTCAAAGGGATGATCAAAATTTTAGAAGGAGCATCCCAGTCAAGATCATTTTTGTCTGGACGCTCCATTCTGTTGGACAAGGACGCAAAGTCTGACGCCATTCCAGGACTTGAAATTCTAACCAATGACGTGAAGGCGACCCACTCTGCATCCGTTGCACAAGTGGATGAAGAACAAATCTTCTATCTTAACTGCAGATGTCTTGACAGAGCAGAAGCAGAAAGAATCATTGTGGAAGGATTCCTAGAGCCAATGTCTCGTACAATGTCATACCAAGTTCGAGCTTGGATTGCATATCTTGTTGAATCAAAGTGGGCAGGACGTGACCTGATTCTCAAATCCGATGAAAACCTTCGCGCTATAGTTGAAGTAGAAGAAGTAAGATACAAGGAAGCAGACCAAATAGAAACCCACTACAAGTATAGGTGATCACACTTGGGCAAATGGGTAAAGGCATGTGCACAAAACCAACTTGGCACAAATGACATGTTATCTCTGGACGTTGAAGAAAAAAAATTACTTATCACAAATCTTGGAGGCAAAATCTACGCCACTGATAGAATTTGTACGCATGCAGAGGCTGATTTGTCTTCTGGATTTCTGTCAAACGAGGGCGTGCGATGCCCATTACACCTATCTGTTTTCAATTTAGAGAATGGCCAGCCACAAAACCCGCCGGCAGAAACTGCGCTGAAAATTTACAATGTTAAAATAGATCACAACGAGATCTACGTTGAGGTTTAGTAATGCAAACAGCAATTTCCGTTGATCAAATTAGAAAAGACTTCCCTATTCTGAAAAGAAAGGTCCGTAACGACAAGAACTTGGTATATCTAGACAATGCTGCAACTACGCAAAAGCCAATACAAGTGATAAACGCGATTACCGACTTTTACACAAATCACAACTCCAACATTCATCGGGCAGTGCATGCACTGGCAGAAGAGGCAACAGAAGCATATGAAATGACAAGAGACAAGATTGCAAAATTCCTAAACATCAAGGACAGACAGGAAATAGTCTTTGTCCGAGGAACAACAGAGGCAATCAACTTGGTTGCATATGCATGGGGCAGACAAACCATCAAAGAAGGAGATATCATAGTTACAACAGAATACGAGCATCATTCCAATATTGTTCCATGGCAGTTACTGACACAGGAAAAGAAAGCCAAGCTGGAATACATTGCAATCAATGACCATGGCGAGCTGATCTTGGATCAGCTTGACCAGTACTTGGCAACAGGCAAAGTCAAGCTTGTAGCAGTAAGTCAAATGTCAAATGTCCTGGGAACAATTACCGATGTTGCAGCAGTAATTGCAAAATGCAAAAAGGCCGGAGTGCGAGTTCTAATTGATGGTGCACAGTCTGTTCCTCATATGAAAGTGGATTTGGATTCTTTGGGGTGCGATTTCTTTGCGTTTTCTGGGCACAAAATGCTTGGTCCTACTGGTGTTGGAGTGTTATGGGCAAAAAAAGAACTACTCGAGCAAATGGCGCCATTCCATGGGGGAGGGGACATGATTCGCGAGGTCCACAAATACGAAACAACCTGGAATGATTTACCATACAAATTCGAGGCGGGAACTCCAAACATTGCAGATGTTATAGGATTTGCAGCTGCAATTGATTATCTGAATAACATTGGCATGGATTATGTCAGAGCACATGAAATTGAAATAACAAAATATGCCCTGGACAGGTTATCTGCTATCCATGGAATCAAACTATATGGAACATCCGACATGTCAAAGCGCGGAGGAGTAATATCGTTCAACTTTGCAGACATTCACCCACATGATCTGGCAACCATAATAGACGAAGATGGAATTGCAATACGATCTGGCCATCACTGCGCCCAAGTTTTAATGGAAAAGCTAGACATTGCGGCAACATCACGCGCAAGCTTTTACATTTACAATACAAAAGAAGAAGTAGACGTTTTGATAAACTCTTTATCAAGGGCAGCGAGGTTGTTCAAATTATGAGTAGCAATGCAGACATTTATCATGAAATGATTGTCGATTATTCAAGACATCCAAGCAACTTTGGCAAAATAGAAAATCCTACAATCCAATACCATGACAGTAATCCCCTCTGTGGAGATAGTATTGACATTTACATGAATGTGGATAATGAAAAGGTCTCTGACATTAAATTCAGTGGACGTGGATGCGCAATTTGTTTGGCATGCACATCGGTTTTGACTGAAATAGTAAAGGGCAAAAGCATCGAAGATGCAAGAAAAATCCAGAAAAACGATGTTCTTGGAGAGCTTGGTCTGGAAAACCTTCAGGCAGTCAGAATAAAATGTGCATTATTGTCCTTAAAGGTCCTAAAATATGGACTGTATTCATATCTGGCAACCAAGGATGCAAATGCAGATGCGCTCAAGCAAGAAGCATCATCTCTATACTAGGTGGGAATAATGACAGACGTATCTTTAGAAATCAGAAACATCATTTTTGAGAAATTCAACTCTGATGAGCGTTTCACAAATGATCAAATATTTACAGAACTCCAAAAATCTGATAAAATAGAAAAATCACTCACCATAGACGACATGGAAAAATATTTCAACGAACTGTGCGATATCGGAATAATGCGAAACATTGCGCAAAACTTTACCACGCAATGGTTCAAACTATTCGATCCTTTAGAAAAAACAACATGTCCTTCATGCAAGGCAGAAGCACCAATCAACAAATCCGAAGAAAAGTCCTGTCCTTTGTGTAAGGCAGCTATTTAGCTCTGTACCTAGCAGCTGCGGATTCCAAAGACTGAATCATTGGAAGCTTTTCGCCAGTCAGGTATAACACCAATGCACCGCCTGCGGTACTGATGTGTGTGATTCTTTCTGCCAGACCGTATCTTTTGAGTGCAGACGTCAGATGTCCGCCACTCACTATGGTGGTTGCCATGGAGTTTGCAACCGATTCCAGCATCGCTTTTGTTCCATAGCTGAATTCCTGCTTTTCGAAAAATCCCGGCGGACCTGAGATGAACACGGTTCCAGCACTGGATATTATCTTGGAGTAATGCTCAATTGTCTTTGGCCCCAAATCGTAAATCTGGTCGCCCTTGTTGAGCTGCCGCACATCCAGCTCTACTCGAGTCCCATCATTGTTTATTGCAACATCCACTGGCGTGAAAAACACATCTGGATATTCTCCCATTAGGGCGTGCGCCTTTGCGACGGCGTCTTCCTCTCCTTTGATGCCCAAAGGATACTTGATTCTAGCCTGCGCACGCATGAAAACATTGCCAATAAGCCCTGTGAGGAGGATCTGATCTGCCCTGCCACGCTTGATTAGCATCTTGATTGCCTCAAGCCTGTCAGTTACCTTGGAGCCTCCAAGTACTATGACGTGAGGGGCTTTGGCAACAGTCAGTATTTCTTCCAGCTTTCTTACCTCGCGCTCTACAATTTTTCCAGCACAAGTGGGTATGATATGGGAAAAGCCAACCAATGATGGATGTGCCCGGTGTGCGGATGGAAATGAATCCAAAACACACAGGTCAAATAATTTTCCCAGTCTTTGCACCATTATTGTTTCTGCTGCCTCTTCTGGAGAAAATTCATAGTTTTCTTCTGCACAAAATCTCAAATTATCTAATAGAATGATGTCGCCGTTTTGCATATTTTTTATTTCAGACTGGGCCAAAGATCCAATGACATCTTCTACATACTTTACTTTTTTTCCAAGCATCTTTTCCAAAATTTTTGCATGCTGACCCATTCCGATGTAATCCTTATTGCCAACTCTGCCCTGGTGTGACACCACGACAACTTTGGCCTCAGACAAAGCCTTGATAGTTTCAGTTGCCTCTTCGATTCTTTTGACACCAGAAATCTCGCCAGTTGACGGCTCTATTGGACAATTCATATCAACGCGAAGAAGAACTGTTTTCCCCTTTAGGTCAAAATCTCCAAGTGTTAGAATCTTCACGCTTGTGGGTTTTTCATGCTATCTTAAAATCTTTGAGTCGATCAGTTTTGCAGAAAAATTAAAAGCAACAATAATTCCCATGGAGTGATTGCAAAACTGGTTGTTCGGCCTACGATCTAGGCCGTTCTTTGTTTTAGTGGCCGTCTTCATAGTGCTGTCTGTACTGGTCAATACCAAGACAACCCAAGAGTTTGACATCTACACTATTTCTCATTTCCAAGCCGCTGCCGGAAATCCTGCCCTAGATTATACCATGTGGGCAATAACTGAAATTGGCAGCGTGACCTGGCTTGTCCTGTTTAGTATTGTATTATTGATAATCAGAAAAACCCGCAGAATCGGACTTGTGATGCTTTTGTGCCTGGTGGCAGGAACTATAGGCTCAGGCTATCTCAAAGGATACGTAATCGACCAGCCAAGACCAGAAATGGAATTCTTGGGTACAAAATTCCCATACGAGATAGGCAAGGACACATTTGTTCTTGGCACAAATGGCTCTTTCCCATCAGGACATGCCACACGAGCTGCAGTCGTAACAATGATTGCAGGTTATGCTCTGTCTCATAGGTTCCCAAAAGGCAGATACCTAATCTGGATATTTCCCGTATTGGAATCAATCAGCAGGATCTATGTTTTACAGCACTATCCAATGGATGTGATTGGTGGTACTGTGTTTGGAACCGCACTTGCAGCAATTATAGGCAACAAACTAAAACTGTACAAGATTTTTGAGCCCTCAAAGGCCTAAAGAATCAAAGACGTTTCCGCTTATCAGAACAATTGCATAGTCTTTTTCATCATGGTGGTATGTCCAGTATCGAAGGTTTCTCTCCTGGTTATTTTTGCGTAACATGAAGTTCAACTCTGTAGTTACGGTAAACCCTATTCTTTTTGCGAGTTTTTCCTCCTTTGGCATTATCACCTTGAATCCGCCTTTTTGCCCCTCGAATCCTATTTTTATCATGTCTAGCGCAGACTCGGATGCTGCCTTGACATCTTTGATCTCATATGTTTTGATTATTGGGATCTGGGATGGATGAAACTCCATTGATATCGCTATACAATGGGATCAATTTAACTAAAACAGTCATAACCCCTACCAAAAAACTCGTAATAGTGTTAAATTTCTTAACTCACAAGTCAAATACTGAAAATAGTCAAAGCTTATGCATACCGTTTTTGGAGTTTTTACATTGGCAAATCTAGCAAAACTAGCTGAAAGACTAAAGCAGCAAAAAATGGAAGCCTCAAAAATACGAAGGAAAAACGAGCGTGCATTAAAGGAGGCAGTGTCTCTTGGAAGGCGCTCCTCATCAGGATTGAGAAGGCTAGAGCGTCACCTGGAACACGACAAAGAGCAGCTTACAGACATCAACATGGAATTTAACCAAATTTTAGCAAGAAAGGAAAGCCTTGAAAGACTGGCAAAAACTGCCCAGGAAAGACTGCTAAAGGAAATGGAGGCAAAAGACCAAGCAGAAGTAGATATTGCAAATGCAGACAATGAGGATACAAAATCAAATGCCCAGTACAGACTGGATGTAGCAACTGAGAAAATCCAAGAATTAGAAGAAGAACTCCAAATCCGAGAAAAAGGAGTCCAAAAAGTAGAGCAAGAGATAATCGATTACAAAAAATCTCAATCACACGCTACTAAGAAAATCAGTAAAGAGACAAAATCAAAACCTGCACTAGTTTCGCAATTAAAAGAAAGCCAAGTTGATTCTGAGAAATTCAGAAAGAAACTGGAAACCTCTGAAAAACGTGAGGAGAACGCAAACAAGGCACTTGCAAAGATAAATGCAAGATTGGGCGAGATGATGGCAAAAAAACGCAAGGCGGCAGCAAAAAAAGCAGCGGCAAAACGTAAATCAAAGAAAAAGGTATCAAAAAAGAGCAAAAAATCCAAGAAAAAATCTCGACGATAGCTCTAAACATATCATAATTTTATAGTGTATAAAATGCGAAAACGAGGAATCTACATTTCAATTGGTGGACTGGCAATGGTAATTGCCTCGTTTGTTGTAGCAATGTCTTTGATTTCAAATGGCAATTTCACAAATTCTGAATTTTCGTTACCTGAAATGATGGAAGGAATGTTTGATAAGGTCACAGATACCACGCAAATCGAGCCTGGAGAAACAGGCACGTTCTCATTTGCTGCGGATTCTGACGTAAAATCGCTGTTCTGGGGAGTGCAGATAATAGATTATCAAAGCAATGATTCGGTTTCAGTGTTAATATCAAACATATACGGAGATGATTTTGGCGAATTCGATTCAAAGCAGCCTGCCTTTTTTGAAAACATGAACATAGAAAAACCTGACAATTACAATTTCAATGTCAAAAACACAGGACAAAGACCAATCAATGTAGTAATGATGTTTACAAAAAACCCGGACACGTCGGACAAATTCTCTAATCCAAATTCTCCGTTGGCAAAAAAACTGGTACCACTTGCAATATCTGGAATACTGCTAATGGCAGGAATTATTGTGATAATAATTGGAATTATAATACTAGTAATAGATTACAGGAAAAAACAAAATTCTAGATTTACCTAGTATTCTTTGACGATTATTTCGCCGTACTTACCTCTACCCAAAGAGACTTCGTTTTTGAAGGTATTTGTATAGCCGTTTTTGATCAAGATCTTGGAGCCGTTTCTGACTTTTTTGATATCCTCTCCCCAAAGCGCGATTTTTATCTCGCCGGCTTCATCAACCAAAAATGCATTGCACACCTCGGTCGTTCCGCCAACTTTGAGATTGACTGATCGTGGTTCTTCCATTCGCTCTACTGTTCCTTCAACGTCGATTTTGTTTCGCATGTTTTTTGCTTGTTCTGTTGTTACCACGAATTGAATTCAAAATCATTGCATAATTAAGTTTTTTAGTTTTCGGAAAAACTCGCATCCAGATTTGCAGGTCCTGTGAAAACTCCTATCAAAACCAGCTAGAGCAGTTATATACTCTGAATAGAAAATTGCTCTTGCAGAGGTATCGAAGCCCGGCCAACCGAGAGGGACTCAAGATCTTTCAATAAGATATCCCTTCCTTTAGGGGTTCGTGGGTTCAAATCCCACCCTCTGCATTATACTTCTATAATTTCAGCAGAGGTTGTTTTGTGGCCTGATAAATCCCGGTGAATTTGTGCAGACATCTCATCCCGGAAAATCAAATTGCATCTATAACACTTCCAGGCCCGGGCACTCATGGGATATAATACGCTGCTTAAAATTTAAATATATTGGACCATTCGTCCACATTTTTGCAAATTTCGATCCGAATCGCAAATTATTGTATCATTTGTAAAAAAATCCGGAATTTCACAGGCTCGAACAAACCAATTTAGCGAAGAATGGCAAAATTATCTAGTGCAAGACGTACTGACGGTATTTTCACAGCTTTCCTATGTTGGAATATTTTTACTGCTTGTCTTGGTTAACGTGGCGCCAATCTTGATGCCACCTACCTGGCTAATTTTGGCATCGTTTTACCTTCTGGACAACACCTTCAGCCCTGCCTTTTTGGCACTAATTGGTGCAACTGGTGCTACTGCAGGACGCGTTTTGTTGTTGTATGGAAGCGTGTATTTTCGAAGGTTCATGAGTGATGAGCGCAAGTCCAGCCTTGACAAAATCGGCAACTATCTCAAATCAAAAAGATTTGGATTCTTTGCAGCGTCATTTTTGTTCGCTGCTACTCCACTTCCAAGCAATTTTTTGTTTATCAGCTATGGTCTGATGAAGGCAAAGACTGCTCAGATCTATATGGGATTCTGGCTTGGCAGGGCCATTTCGTATTATGTCATGATTTCAATTAGCAAAATAGTTCTGACGCCGTTTGTGCAAATGTTCACCGAAAGAATTTGGGGAATTGTTCTAGTTGATGCAATAACTATGGCGATGCTTGTGTTTTTTGCCTGCATTGACTGGAATTTGCTAATATCGGATAAAAAACTCAGATTTGTCAAACCAAAATTACGGAATCTATAATGTTTTTGCCATGATTATGTCGTCTTTGTATTTTTTGTTATGATATACTCCGTTTGGAATTCTTCCAATTTCTCTGAATCCAATTTCCTCGTAGAAATTCTTGCCTTTGTTATTGGAATCAAAGACATACAGCTTAACCATCTTTAATCCAAGCTTCTTTTTTGCCTCAGATAGTGTTAATTTGATAAGACTGGTACCAATTCCGTTTCCTCTGACTTGTTTGATAAGACCAATACCCAAAGTTCCAACATGTCTTGATACGTCATAGGAATCTCTTGTTATCTCGCAGCTGCCTACAACAATTCCGTCAAACTCGGCAACAATCATGATTTTTTCCTTATTTCTGATTGATTGTATTGTCTGATGTAGCCATGATTTTTCTTGTTGAATGGTAACCTGGGTTATCTTTGCAATGTCCGCGTTTTCTTTAACTAAAGAATTTATCACATTTCTCAAGCCTTTTACATCTGATTGTTTTGGATATCTCAGTAGTATTGTTTTATCAAAAATCGTGTATTTTTTGGGGATCATCGCACAATAAAATACCGAACAAAAAGCTATTTCTAGTATGTTTTGAGGATTTTTTGCAGTGACATCTCTTAAGAATCTGCAAAAAGAGGTTCAATCAAGAATCCAAAACGATCCTGCGCATGACTACTCTCACATTCTTCGCGTTTACAAAAACGCTCAAAAAATAGCAAAACACGAAAAGGCAAACTCCAAACTTGTTTTGGCCGCAGTATTATTACACGATATTATACAATTTCCAAAATCCGATCCTAGAAACAAAACAGCATCGGAAAAAAGTGCAATACTTGCAAAAAAGATCCTGCAAAAACATGATTTTGAAGAATCTGAAATCGCGATAATCTGTGACGCTATACGAGATCACAGTTATTCTAGAGGTAAAACACCCCAAACAATCGAGGGCAAAATTCTACAGGATGCAGACAGACTAGATGCCTTGGGTGCGATTGGAATAGCCAGGACTTTTTCAGTCGGAGGTTCTGAGAAAAGACCAATCTACAACGAATCGGATCCATTCTGTCGTATCAGAAAGCCTGATGATAACTCATGGACAGTTGATCATTTTTACAGAAAACTGTTGCTGTTGGAAAAGAAAATGAACACTAATACAGGTAAGGCACTTGCCAAGAAAAGGACAAAACTGATGATGAATTTTCTTTCCGATCTAAAGCAAGAGATCTAGCCGTAATCGACGTATCTCTTGTATCGCTTTTCTATTTCTGGGTTTTTGCCGGAGAGAATTTTTTCTATTTCTTCTTTATGACGATTTTTTATGTATGATTTTATGGACTCGAATTTCTCATCTGCAGGATATGCCTGATCAATTTTCTCTACCAAGGAAAAATACTCGATTGTTTTATTTCGGAATTCGTCTTCTGTAGGCTTTTTGATTCCGTTTAGCCTAAACCAAATGCAAGCCCAGCTGGCACCAATCACATGTGGTAGTAAATCATATGCACGCTCTATCTCAAACCGTTCGTCGTTTCTCATTTGTTCAAAAACGCAGCCATTTTTTTGGCAAAATACGTCACTATCATATCTGCACCCGCTCGTTTGATAGAGTACATTATCTCTGACATGATGTCTGTTTCATTAATCCAACCTAGTTGGGCAGCTCCCTTGACCAATGCATATTCTCCTGATACGGAATACGCGGAAACTGGAATGTTGTGGGTTCTTTTGGTCTCGGCAATCAAGTCCAAATACGCCAATGCTGGCTTTACCATCACAATATCAACTCCTTCGGCTATGTCGAGTTCAATCTCTCTCATTGCCTCCCTTGGATTGGTAAATGGAACTTGGTAGGTCTTTCTATCACCAAACTGTGGTGCACAGTCAGCAGCGTCACGGAATGGATTGTAAAACGAAGAGCGATGTTTTGCGGAATGTGACATTATTCCAACATCTGAAAATCCATTTTGATCCAAAATCTCTCTGATTGCCTTTACTTGGCCGTCCATCATTGCAGATGGCGATACAATGTCGACTCCAGCTTTAGCTTGTGACAAAGCAACATTTGCAAGTGTCTTGAGGCTGATGTCGTTGTCTATTTGGTTTCCCTTTAGAATTCCACAATGACCTGATGATGTATACTGACACAGACAGACATCCGCCATTATCACGACGTCTTCTCCAAAGTTTTGTCGAACTTGGGATATAGCTTTTTGCACTATTCCATTATCAACAAATGCGCCAGTACCGACATCGTCTTTGTGGGCTGGTATCCCGAACAACATTATTGCGGGAATTCCCAAGTCTTTGATTTCTTGTACTTCCTTGTTTACTTCGGCTAATGGCAATCTGGTGATGTCTGGCATGGAGCGGACTGTTGTCTTTTCTTTCAAGTCTTCCTGCACAAACACAGGACAGATTAAATCATTTGTAGAAAATAATACCTCTTGGACTAGGTTTCGCATCTTTTCGTTTTTGCGCAGTCTTCGTAGTCGTCTTGTTGGAAATGATGCGGACATGACAAAAATCACTATACATGCAATATAATTCTAGATTACTCTTTTTTCTTATAGTCGAATAGCTTTGTTGCAGCTTCTAACAAATCTTGGTCTGCCTGCTCTGATGCCTTTCGTAAATTGTTCATTGGAGTGGATATTATTCCCTCGACTACTGCTTTGGTAAGATCATCGATAATTTTGACCTTTGATACATCAGTTTCTCCCAGCATACGCAATGCCTTTTCCAGCTCTTTTGCACGTCTTGAATCTATATCCTTGAAGATCTCCTTTACAACTGGCTCTACCTTTAGTCGTCGCATTTGGGCTTCTAGTACCTGTATTTCTTCACTAATTATTTTTTCTGCACTGTTTTTTTGATTAGAGCGATACCTCATGTTCTTGTCTACCATTTCAGCTATCTGGTCCAGATTCATCATCTTGATTCCGTGTATGGTTGCTACTTTTTCATCCACAGTTCTTGGATTGGACAAGTCCAAAATCATCATACCGTTTTTCTTTTTCATTGCCTCTTTGATTCTATCAAACGTCACCAGAAAATACGGCGCAACCGTTGCCACAAATAATACATCATAGTTGGAAAATCCTTTCATTATCTCCTCAAAGCTTACCGGCTCACCGCCCACTGTTTGCGCAAATGCCTGTGAGCGTTCCATCGTTCTACTAGTAACGTAGAATGGATAGCCTCGCTTTTCTAGGGATTTTGCAACCAGAGTTGCTGCCTCGCCAGTTCCAATTAAGAGGATTCTTTTGGATTTTAGCTCATCAATGTTTTCCTCTGCCAGTTTGACTGCCATTGAACCAACTGATATTGTACCCTTGTTGATTCCAGTAGAGTTCCTGATTCTAGTTCCTATTCTAACTGCCTTGTCAAACAAAGTGTTGAGGTATTCACCGGACATTTTCATTTCTTTTGCAGTTACTATTGCATCTCGTATTTGTCCTAGAATCTGCTCTTCTCCTACAACCATTGAATCAAGGCCTGATGTTAGCTTCAATAGGTGCTCGCATACATCGGCGTATTCAGAGATCTCGAAGTTTTCCTTGAATGCAGTCTCTTCTAGGCCTGCCAAAGAAGCCCAAGTTTTCTTAATTTTTGCAATGTCTAAATTATCAGTGGAGCCAAATATCTCGACTCGGTTGCATGTCTGCAAAATTACTAATTCCTTTAATCCAGAATGTTTTTTGAACGAATCATACGCCGAATCCAGATCCTTAAATGTGAATTTTTCCAAAACGTGAATTGGGGAGTTCCTAAATGTTACACGGGCATTGATGATATTGCTCATTTCCACTCGCTTAGTATCCTCATTACTTCCTTTTCTGCAGCTGGGAAATTATCATCTTTTAATAACTGTTTGATCTCGGTATTATTCAAAATTGAATACAGGAATCTTTTCCTCCCAAGCACTGTCGGAATTTTGTCCCTTGCGGAATCACGAGCTATTTTTTGAAGCTTTATCTGATAAATGTCTTCTCTGTCTATTATTTCGTTAAAGATTTTTTCTGCCTTTACCTTGAGCTTTCTAGCCATTGCTGGTGCGCGTCCTCCAGTAGATATTGCGACTTGGACTGTATCTTGTATGTTTATGACGGATGGATGCGCAAAGTCTGAAAATTCCGGATCGTCGGCTGCATATGCATAACACCTTTTTCTTTTTGCCTCTTGTGAAATCTTTCTGTTCAGTTCTTTGTTGTCAGTTGCTGCCATTACAAGAATCGGATCATATTCTTTAAGGAAACTTGCATTTTCAAGCTTTATTTTTTTGAATTCAATTTTGCCCTGCTTTACTAACTTTTGCACTTGGGGTGTTGCAGAATCTGAAATGACCAAAATCTGACAGTCCTGAGTCAAAAGCGAGTTTATTTTTTTGAGACCTTCTCCTCCAGCACCTACAACAATTACTTGCTTGCCCTTTAGGTTGAGGTCTACAATCACGATCAGAGACGTTGTGAAATTGTATTTATAGGATTGTTCAATTCTCGCTACGTTTTTAACGAAAATTACGACTGTACAAAACACATGGATTCACTGGACAAAGAAATTCTAAATGAAATACAATGGTCGTTTCCTCTTGTAGCCGAACCGTACAAGGCCTTGGCAGAAAAATTCCACATAACGCACGAGGAGATGAAAAACAGAATTACAAATCTAAAGTCTGCGGGCGTTTTGCGACAACTCTCTGCAATTTTTGACACCAGAAGACTGGGATACAAAAGCTCTCTAGTCGCAATGGCTATTTTACCTGACAAACTGGATTATGTTGCAAATCAGATTAATCGTCATCCGGGAGTTTCTCACAATTATGAGCGAAATCACGAGTACAATCTCTGGTTTACACTGGCAACACCGCCGGGCTCTGATCTAAAGACAGAGGTAGACAAGTTTTCAAAACTGCCAGGAATTCTCAAAGTTAGACTGCTTCCAACAATAAAGCTATTCAAAATTGGAGTCAAGCTCGATATGGTTGACGACAAGAAAAAAGAGATAGCTCCAACAGAAGAAAAGAAAAAAATCAACGACATAAAATTCACCCCAACCGAAGACGACAAAGAGTTCATCAGACATTTGCAAAAAGACCTTCCAGTAGTGGATAGGCCATTTCTTGCATCTGCAAACGCATTGGGGATGACGGAATCTCAAGTCTTTGAAAAACTGCAATACTATGAGGAAATAGGCGTGATGAGAAGATACGCGGCCATTCTGAGACACCGAGATGTGGGCTTTACTGCAAACGGCATGATAGTGTGGAAGGTTCCAGAAGACAAAATCGAGCCAGTCGGCGAAAAACTGGGGGCATTTCCTCAAATCAGTCATTGTTATCAAAGACCAGTATATGCCGATTGGCCATACAACGTGTTCTCAATGGTGCACTGCAAATCAGTTGCAGAGGCAGAAGACATGGCAAAAGACATTCAAAAACATATTCAGGTAGATGATTACAGGATTTTGTTCAGCTCACGCGAATTCAAAAAGACACGTGTCGAATATTTCACGGAAAGCGAATTTACCGTAGAAAATCCGATCACTGCTTAGAGAAAATCTTGATGTGCTATAGGTACCAAATCCAAACAAAATCCGTTTCCATGCAAAGAACAGATTTACCATACTAGGAGAGAAAACATGTGGACATCTCTCAACCAAAATATGGATACTTGTACTATTAATCCTCTCTTAGAATGTCAAATGTGCAAGATTTACTGTGCAAGAGCGGTCAAAAAGCTAGTATAGTAATCTTTGTTGCCTACTCCATCAAGTTCCAGTTTTATTTCATTGAAAATCTGCTGGTATGACTTACCAAAGATATCCTGTAGGATTTGCTTTAATGCCTGCGGGTTTTTGTCGCAATCAGAAATGTGTAATCCGTATTCTTTTTCTAGCCTTGATATGACTTTGTCATAATATGGTCCGCCGACTCGTACAAGGGCTGCCTCTATGGAAAATACCAAAAGTGCCTTGTTGATTGCCTGATCGGGGTCTACACTGTAAATCATGTCTTGATTGTATCTCTTTATCAAAATGATATAACGACGGCGGAATCTGATCTAGTTTTGCGATTCCAAAGTGGAATTTATGCTACTGTTGCCTTGAGCTCGTATGACGGCCAGGTAGAATACATCTTGGCGATTTCTGCCATGTCTGATGCTGGAACATATCTTCCATCTGACATTGCGGCAAACTGCTCAATTTCCTCTATACTAATTACAGTTGGAAACACTGAGGCGACTGGATTCTTTGATAGAATGAACTTGATTGCAAGCTCTGTTATGTTGAGGCCATTTCTTTCCGCGATTGGTCGTAGCTGCTCAACTTTGTCCAATGCTGATTTTACCCATTCTCCGCGTCGAACCGAGCGATGGTCTTTTTCATCTATTTTGGTATCTGCCTTTACTTTACCAGTGAGGATTCCAGATGCATCTGGCACTCGAACCAAGATTCCAACGTTTTTGTTTGCGGCAGTCTCGATTAGCTCGTTTCCAGGGGTCTGCTCCAAAATATTGTAAACTGTTTGGACAGCAGAGACATTTTTGCGCTCCATGGCAACTAGTCCTTCCTTGGTCCAGCCTATGGCAGGACCTAATGCTATCTGATAGGTGCCAATTACTCCTTCGTTTATCTTATTATCTAAAGTGTTGAAAATTACATCATCCTGAATGTGGTACATCTTTGGATTGTGCAGTCCGTAAACATCAATATGATCGGTTTGCAGTCTTGCCAGGCTGTTTCGTAGAGCGTGTTCTGTAAATAATGGGTCAAATCTCTGCGGCAATTCAGAGTGGCCGATCTGAGCTGCACCCTCGAACTCATATCCATATTTTGTTGAAATTACTATGTCACTTCGCATTCCTTTGAAGACTTCGCCGATTAGCTTTTCACTTTTACCTTTACCATACATGTCGCCTGTCTCAAAGAGATTGATTCCAAGATCATATGCTCGCTTTAACATTCTTTTAGCTTCATCGTCTTCGATTTTTTTGCCCCACCAGTCCAAAGCTATGGTCCAAGCTCCAAATCCTATCTCGGATACTTTGATTCCGCTTTTTCCCAGCGTTCTGTATTTCAATTCAATATCTCCTGATATTGTTCGGACTTGCAAATTTGCATTTATGTTTATCCCAGATTTGCATCCCTGAAACTTAGCCGAGGCTGGAGATAAGCGGTATGATGTCTTTTTTCACACAGACGATCATTGGCGTGTCGCGCTCAATGTACTTTGAGACCTGGGTCTCTCTAAGCTCCATTATCAAGTCCTGAAATGCGTTCAGCTCGTCCGATTCAAATGCCAGCATGAAATCTTCATCGTGAATTCCAAACGAGTATGTTGTGTTTAGCAAAACCTGCGGATATTTGTGGCCTACCTCAATGTGCTCATCCATCATTTTCTTGCGTTGCTCTAAAGGCAACAAATACCAGTCTCTAGTTTTGACAAATGGATACACTACAACGTATTTTTTTGCCTCCTCTCCGGCAATAAATGAAGACGTTCTTCCTGTTTTTGCGTAAATTGATGGTCTGGTACATGATAGATACACATGAGATGGTATGATGTATTTGCCAAAAACAGTGGTGTACAGTTTTGATATTGTGTTTTGTATGTCGTCTATGGATTCTGATGCAAACCATATTAGAAACTCTGCATCATCACGCAGTCCCAAGGTGGAATAGATTCTGTATTTTGTTTTGGAGTTTCTGAGAACCTGATCAATTTCCTTTGCGGATTCTTCCTTTGCTAGGTCTGCCATCCAGCGCCATTTTGGATCTATTTTGAAAAATGAAAAGTTGAAAAATGTTCTTGCCTCTACCATGGTTTTGGTTTTGGTTTAACCATATTTAACGATAATTTTGAAAATCACGATTTGGATGAATCTTTAATTGAATTACTGCTAATATTGCATGATGAAAAGGAACAAACTACTCTGGTTTTGCACCTGTACTGCTTTGGAGTTGATGACTGCAACAGGAGTTACAGGGTATTTGTTGTATTTGGGCCAGGGAACACTCGCGCTCATTTCTGGTGTGGTATTTGCCAAGGTTATTGCCTTTCATTTTATAATAGAAATACATGAAAGATTCAAGAAAAAACATGTGATTTTGAAATCTTAATGTGCCAGGTATAATACAATGGTATTATGGCATACGTGGGCAATCCGATTGATGTTATAAAAAAACTATACACGGACAAGCAATGGGATGAGATTGTTTTATTTTGCCAAAACATGCTCAAGGCAGATCCAAAAGACATGATTGCTCTGCAGAACATTGCCATGGCGTCTTTGAATCTTGGCAGACTTGATCAGGCGATATCATTCTGCGATAAAGTATTGGAGATAAACGAGTTTGATGAATATGCTACAAAAAACAAGATTCTTGCTCTGGAAAAGCTAGGTAAATTTGATTCGGTGATAGAGATGTGCAACAAGATGTTAACGCAAAGCCCGTTTAATCCATGGATTTTGAACACCAAGGGACTTGCGTATAATGAAATGCAAAAGCATGATTCTGCAATACAATACTATGACATGGCGCTAAGAATAGAGCCTGACAATGTAACTGCGTTATTGAACAAGGCAAACACGCTTTTGTTTTTGGGAAAATTTGCAGATGCAATACCGTTGTTTGATAAGGCACAGCAACGGGAAAAGTCAAGCTTTGCAGCAAATGCTAAGTCACAGGCATACCAAAAGCTAGGAAAAGAAGACGAGGCGTTTTTGGCAGCTCAGGGAGTTTTGGTCTCTGATATTGAGCGATATGTTGAAGATGCTCAAGAAAAAAAGATGAAGATCTTTGATTATTATTGCATGATTGAGTATGAATTGATGGAAAAGGCGAAAAATCAACCAAAGACTGAATTCAAAGTTGAATTAGAGTAACTTGATTATCATGAGTTCGGTACTAATCAAAAATCAAACAATTTACATTTCATGGATTAGATCCGTGAAGTTATTTTGTGGTTCAAATGTGGTGTGATTTTACGCATGACACTTGAAAATGCTGGACAGTAGACCATCTTACAATACCAGTTATTGTTTTTTATGCGATCTCGATGATTTTTTCCTTTGATTTGTGACCAGATTTTATAACAACATTGGAAGAAGAAACCCCGAAATGCTTTGCCAACTTTTTGATAATCTCCTTATTTGCTTTTCCGCCAACTGGCTTGGCAGTGACTCCTATGGTGATATGATTGTCAACAACCTCAACAAAGTCTTGTCTAAAAACTATCGAAACAGAATACAGCAATTATGCATTAACAATCCAGTCATAGCCTTTCTGCTCTAGCTCATCTGCTAGCTTGGCATCGCCGGATTTGAGGACTTTACCCTGTGCAAAGACGTGAACGTAGTCCAATTTTTTCAAGAATTTGAGAATTCTTGCATAATGAGTGATAACAATAATGGTTGCATCTGGTGTGGATACATCACTGATTGCCTTTGCAACTGCTTGCACTGCATCAATGTCAAGGCCCGAGTCTGGCTCATCCAGTATGGATACCTTTGGTTTGAGTACTGCCATTTGCAATACCTCGGAACGCTTTTTCTCTCCACCAGAGAATCCCTCGTTTAGGTATCTACCCAAAAAGTCGTCTCGCAGGCCAACTGTCTGCAAGTTCTTTTTCAGATAATTTTGAAACTCTCTAACTGTAATGAATACCTCTCTGTCATTGCTTTGCAGTGATTTCGATAATGCATTGTATGATGTTCTAAGAAAATGTGAATAACCTACACCGGAAACTTCTGTAGGATACTGGAATCCCAAGAACAAACCTTTTCTTGCCCGTTCATCGGTGGATGCTTCGGTAATGTCTTCACCATCAAAGATGATTTTTCCTTGCGTTACCTCATACTTTGGATGTCCTAGTAGAGTGTATGCTAGTGTGGATTTACCAGAGCCGTTTGGTCCCATTATGGCATGAACTTCGCCAGGACCTGTCTTGAGATTAACTCCTTTGAGAATCTGCTTTCCCTCTCTTTGAACATGCAAGTCTTTGATTTCTAGGACTGCCATGTTTTGCAAATATCTCCAAACTGTATATAATCTCGATGAATTTTAGCTACTCCTAAGGTACAAAAACAAAAAGGAAAGAGGATTAGTTTTTGGCAAAACTCGGTCTTAGTGTCAAGTTCAGCTTATGCCCTGAAAGAATCTCTTTGCACCGGTTTCTGATGGTTACCTCAGTTACGCCTGCAACGCTCGAAACGTCGCGCTGTAACACGTTTTGTCCCAAAAGAATTGAGGCGATGTACAGATAGGCAGCGGCAATTCCGTTTGGAGCTTTGCCATCTGCTACGTTCATGTCCTTTGTTTTTTCAGCAATCTCCAAGGCAAGTCTCTCCACTCGAACATCGGTACTGGTCAGGTTCGATATTTTGGATATGTACTTGTCCATAGTTATTACTGGTGCTGTGACTGAGCCTAGCTCCATTACGAGCATGCGATAGTACTTGGCGGATAATTTGGTTCTCATTTTGAGGTCCTTATTTGATCCGGTACCGGCACAGACTTCTTCTAATGATCTTACGACATTGCATTGCTTGCATGCCATGTAGATTACGGCAGCTGCAATACATGCAACAGATTTTCCTTTGACTTCCATGTGGGAGTCTAGATTCCGGTAAATCATTGATGCAGTCTCTAGAGCATTTTCTGACAATGAAAGTGCCTGACATGTACTGCCAATCATGGATAGTACATTTGCGAGTCGTCTCTCTCTTGGGGAGGAAACTCGGACACGTTGTTGCCATTTGCGTAGATTGTGCATTTGACTTGCAACTTGATAGTTGATTGTCTTTCCAGAATAATCCTTTGTGGATATGGATATTTCTGTCGCGATGCCAAGATCGTGTTGCGAAAAAGTTGTTTGGCCACTTGCTCTTGTGAGCTTCGTTCTTTCTTCAAGGCTTGAGCTTTTTGACTCTGGACCATAGTCGGCCAGCTGTTCCATGACGACAATTCCGCACATGGAACAGATTCGCTCACCATTGTGAATATCATCTACTAAAGATGATTTGCATTCTGGGCAGCATGTTTCTAGTTCTGTGATATTCATCTTCTGTATCTCCTTGATTTATTTCGCTTCATCACAGGCTCTTCAAGGAAGTACACTTTAGCTCCGACGTACTTTTTGATGTTGTTTGTCAGCGATATGGCAGATGCATACGGTGCAGAAACAGGACCGATTAGTTCTGTTACCTTGCCGATTCTTCTGCCGGTGTTGTCACAAACATAGTCGCCTTCATCTAGTAGTCCGGTCAACCTAATGATGACACGGCCACTACTGGCCAAGTGCATAATTTCCCCTATCTCCTGCAATTATCTTCCGAAATGAATCTCAGCTAATCATAGACTTTTGTCAACTTTACTTTATCTTGTAGCTAGAAGCGATCTTATTTTGACTGCTTGGCTCTTTTTGAAACCATTTTTTCAGAAATCTTTGCCAGAATTTTTCCCTTGGGCAGTGTCTTTGACACTGTGATATAGCCGGATCTGACGAATGCTCTTCTTGGAAATCTTGCCTTGTCGTTGGATTCCTTGATTATCATGCCGGCATCGGTTGCGGCATCTTGGAGTTCTTTGAGCGAAGGATCAAAAATGCATTTTTCCTTTGTTAGTCTTCTACCTGCACGTATAGTCAAATTTTTGTTAAAATAATCCAGCCAGACTACGACATGCTCGTAATCTTTCATTTAACTCACTTTATCAAAACTGCATTTACTTGTCCGTGTTGTCCTGGTCTTGATACAACTCGGCATTTACCATCTTCAGTTTCTAGAATTGCACCTTTGGAAATTACTCCACGTCTTTGATAGTCACTGTTTGTTGCATTTTCTAAAACTTTGAGAATCTTTACCTTCTTTACTTTGCCACCTGCAACTGCCAGGTTGACTAGATTTGTTTTCTTTAGTCCAGTCTTGGAGTGGTTTGCGCGAACTTGTCTTGTTACTGTTACTTGTTCACCCATTACTGCTTCATTTGGAAATCTGTCCATGTCGTATTTTCTTCTAGTCTTTAGTGGGACTCGTCTTCCGCCAGTAATTTTGCTTGTTGCAAGATTCTCGACTGATCGTTTCACGAAAATGCTGAATGACGGTCTAATTTATACACAACGCTGAATCTGTGCGGGAATTCAGGCTTGTGGAGTAACAGGTTGAGCTATGGGTTCTGATAATGTAGTTGACTTGCGCTTTTTGAACAAGATTTGTTTTAGAATGTCTGTGTCTCCAGAGATTCCAAAGTATTTTTGGAATTTCGAAGTTGTGGTGAAAATCTTGAGTCTTCCAACATTTTGATGAGATATGAAATCAAGTTGCTCTAGTTCCTTCAGATGAGAGTAAACTCCACTCCCTCTTGTTTCTACCAGATGCTTGGATGAGATTGGTTGCATGTATGCAATATATGACAAAGTCTTGAGTGTTGCCTTTGCCAGAATCGGACGGGATGCGAATTTTCGCACAGTATCGTTAAGCTCCGGTCTTAGCTGCATTACATAAGCGCCGTCTGGCAAAATGGCTATCTCTATTGCCTTAAAGGCAGCCTTGGTTTTTTTCTCTATTATTCCAAGCAGGGCCAAAGTCTTCGTCCTGGATTCCGTGCCTGATGCCCTGATTAGCTCCTCCACAGTTAGGGGTCTACCTGCCGAATACAGGGCAGCCTCCAGTCGAGAGATTGCCTCATTTTCGTCTTCTATTTTCATTGTATGGCCTCCCTGATCAAGGTGATTTTGATATCATCTTCAACTTGTTCTAGGTCGACTTTTTGGTCTCGAGCCAAAAACAGTATTGCAAAGAAACAACGAATAGAGTCTATAGAATCCAAGTCAGCAATTATTGCATGCAAAAAGCCAATGCCAGCGGTATCTAATTTTCGCAAAATCAACTCTTCATATTTTCCAATGATTGATTCTAGTGATACAAAATAATCTTTGAAATCCGGAGCTTCCACCGGCTCAAACTTTAGTTGGCCGCCTTTTCTGGAGCGAGGGTTTGCAATTGTTCCAATTAAATTCTCTAACAAATCCATAAGTTCTTCCAAGGTAACTGGATAGGTGGACTCGTGACGATACGGAATGTTTAGTAGCTGAATATCAACATCAGTTCGTTGTGTGAGCGGTTTTTTTTCCATCGCGGCCTTTTGCAGTGCAAAAATTCTCTCCACCTTCATTCTGTGTATCAAAGACGAAGAAAGTGCAGCCATTCCAGCTACGCGAAGGTCCTTTTTGTCCGCCTTTTTTAGAATTCTGATTAGGATCTCCAGAATCTGGACAATGTTTACTTCCCAAACGTCTTTTTTGATTATGGTATTTGGGTTAAACAGAACGTTTACAGGCGCTTGAGAGATGTTTTCTGCCTCGCTCAATGATATGATCAGCCTTTTTGTCTACTAATACTAGAAGGCTCTACTTTTTTGCCTCGCCCAGTCAACTCTTATATTGTAATTATATCATCACTGATCTATTGAAAGCCGCAAGAATCATGGAGCCGGAAAAACCACTAGAGATCTCCGAAGTACAGACTCCAAAACCTACGGGCTCTGAAGTCCTAGTCAAGGTCAAAGCAGTGGGCGTTTGCCACAGCGACTTACACCTCTGGGAAGGTGGATATGACACAGGAGATGGATTCATGAAGGTAACAGACAGAGGCGTAAAATTCCCAGTCATACCGGGGCACGAAATTGTAGGTACTGTTACTGAAATAGGAAGTGCCGTCCAAGGAATAGCAGTTGGCGACAATGTCTTGGTTTATCCATGGATTGGATGCGGAAACTGTTCTGCATGCAGAATAGGAAATGATAACGTCTGCGATGCACCGCGTTCTTTGGGTGTTTTCCAAAACGGTGGCTATGCAGAATATGCACTAATACCACATTTCAAATTCTTGGCCAAAGTAACCGGAATGGATCTAGAGGCGGCAGCTTCTCTTGCATGTTCCGGACTAACCGCATATAATGCAATCAAAAAATCAGGCGCAACATCACAAAGCAATGTTGTGATTTTTGGTGCAGGTGGTCTTGGCTTGATGGGTGTGCAAATTGCTCGAGCAATCACAAACGCAAACATCATAATTGTAGATATTGACGATGCCAAACTCCAGACTGCAAAGGAGCTAGGAGCAGATCACTCAGTAAACTCCAAGGATCCAGAGGCAACACAAAAAATTATGACCCTTTGTGGCGGAAAAGGTGCAGACTGTGTAATTGACTTTGTAAATGCACCGCCAACTGTAAAGATGGGTCTTGCAATTATAAGAAAACGAGGCACCATGACACTGGTTGGTCTCTTTGGAGGTGCAATTGAATTATCCCTGGTGTCAGTGCCGCTCAAGGCAATCACTATTCAAGGTGCATACACTGGCAACTATAACGAAATGGTGGAACTACTAAACTTGGCAAAAAGAGGAGTAATCAATCCTATTATCTCAAAGCGATATTCTTTATCCGAAGCAAACACTGCACTTGAAGACCTAAAGGCTCGCAAGATCTTGGGAAGAGCAATAATCAATCCTTAGGTTAGACCTTTCTTTTTGGTCTGCACGTCATAGATATCTTCAATATTTGATACAAAGATCTTGCCGTCTCCGCTAGAGCCGGTACTTGCTATGTTCATGATGGCGTCTACCGTCTGCTCTACTTTGGAATCTTCTACAATGACAATTATTGTAGCCATACTGTTGAATTCCGCTAGATGTGTACTTGTACCACGAGATCCATGAAGCGATGGTCTAATTCCATTTCCGCGCCCTTTGGATTCTATTATTGTAATCCCAGTGACTTTGGTTTCCTCGATTGCAGAAACTATCAGATTGAGTCTGTTCGATGGAATGATTGCCTCTATTCGCTTCATGTTGTTTTGATTTTGGGATCATTACAAAATTGTTTTGGTGAGAGCGATCCGTCACTATATAGCGAACTATAGAATATGTGCAACACTCTTTAATGACATACTCGGCGAGCCATCACATGGGTCAATGGCTGTCTTGGGTAAAATCCAACGAAAAAGAAATTCTAACAATATTGGATAATTTAGCAATCAAGGCAAAAGAAACTGCAGAGCAACTAGTAAATCTACTTGCAAACATGGACCAGGCGCCAAAATATCAAGAGGAGATAAAAAGTCTAGAAAAGCAAGCAGACGAGCTTACACGTTCTATTTTTGCAGAGCTGAACAAGACCTTCATCACTCCATTGGACAGAGAGGACATTCAAAGAATCGCATCAAAGACAGATGATATTATTGACTATATCGAAGGAGTCGCAGGCAGGATCAAAAGCTATCATGTCACATCCACTCCTCCATACATGTTAGATATAGCAAAAGAGCTGCTAAACGCAATAAAAGAAGTAGAACTGCTCATATCGCGCCTAAAAGAGGTAAAAGCCGACAAGTCCTTAATTGAGCACTGCCGTAAAATTAGCGAAATAGAGCACAACATCGATGAACTGTACCGAACCGCGGTAGGCAAGCTTTTCGAATCAAACGACGCAGTTACAATAATCAAACTAAAAGACATTTACGAATCAATAGAATCGGCATCTGATAGATGTCTTGATGTTGCAGACGTAATCGAAGACATTGTTCTGAAATACACATAGATTACCATGTATGAGCTTGCAATAGCTGCAATACTGACGGCGTTATTCTTTGATTTTATCAATGGCTTTCATGACGCGGCAAACTCTATTGCAACTGTGGTAGGAACAAGAATTCTAAAGCCAATACAGGCAGTCAGTCTTGCAGCAGCTGCAAACTTTGTTGGCCCGTTTTTGTTTGGCGTAGCAGTTGCAACTACTGTTGGCAAGGGAATAATCAATCCAGACTTTGTCACAGTGCCTATAGTGATTGGAGCACTGATTGGTGCAATAATCTGGAATCTGATAACTTGGATCTGGGGCTTTCCATCCTCTAGCAGTCATGCATTAATCGGCGGAATAATTGGAGCTGGAATCGCAGGCGTGGGAACTCACGCCATATTGTTTGATGGACTGCAAAAAGTAGCAATCGGGATTGTAGTATCACCAGTAGTCGGGTTTGCAGTTGCGTTTGGCATTGCAACTTTGATAATTACCGCATTTGCAAAAAAGAGACCTGGCAAAGTTAATTCTGTATTTGGACGGCTACAGCTGGTTTCATCTACTTATTTCTCATTGACACACGGAGCAAACGATGGACAAAAAACAATGGGCGTCATCGCTCTGATTTTGCTAAGTGAGGGAATTACGACAAAGTTCGACATTCCATTTTATGTCATATTGATGGCAGCAGCTGCCATAGGACTTGGAACGTTCTTTGGAGGTTGGAGAATCATCAAAACCATGGCAGTCAAAATTACCCAGCTAAAGCCATACCAGGGATTTGCAGCAGAAACAGGAGGCGCTACAATTCTGGCAGTCTTGGCACATGCAGGAATTCCTGCAAGCACCACACATGGGATCTCAGGATCTATTATGGGTGCAGGCTCTGTTCGAAGACTAACTGCAGTAAGATGGGGAATCGGAAAAAGAATTGTTTGGGCTTGGATAATCACAATTCCTGCAAGTGCCGGCATGTCGTTTGCGGTAATGTGGGTAATCAAATTATTTGTCTGAATGTGTTCTGTCCGCTTAACATCTAGTATATTAGAATAATATTCTCAAGTATTTTGTGGTAGAAAAAAAGCCTGATTTTGATATGGCGCTCATGCATCTTAGAAACAACCAGAACATGGCCGCATTCAACATTCTAGTTGGAATCGCAGACTCACTAAAAAAATCCGATCCGATTAAGGCCGCACTATCGTTAATTCTGGCATCGGAATGCAAAAACCGTCAGGAAAAAGACTCTTCCCACGAATCTGCAGAGGCAGGAAAACTGTTCTTTACATATGCAAAAAAAGAAAAAGACTATTCCGCAAAGTCTGCGTTTTTGTGCGCCGCAAAATGCTTTCTTAAGGCAGGGCAATACGACAGCGCAAAAGAAGCATTTGAAAAATCCAAAGATTACACCATTACACACACAGAGGAGACAAGACCAATCATTATAGTAGATGACAGTAAGGCTATAGTTCTAAAACTACAAGGATACCTGACAAATCTTGGTTATTCCAACATACACTCGTTTTACACCGGAAACGACGGGTTGGTAGGATACAAAAAACTACTCAAATCCGATCCTATAATCCTGCTTGACATGGGGTTGCCTGACGTCAACGGTGACATAATAGCGAGCAAAATTCTTGATGACAAGCCTGATGCGCAAATAATTATTATCACTGCAGATGAAAAAACAACAAAACGAGTCAAAGATACCATCAGCTCGGGAGTTTTGGCGTTTATCCAAAAACCATTCACGATAAAAGATCTAAAAGACGCATTATCCACAGCAGAATCAGAGTTTTCTATATCAAAGAAGCAAAAGTGACATGTTCACAATATTGACGTTTTTAAAGTCAATCTTTGTGATTCTATAATCGATCACATCGTCTGAGAATTTCTCTATAATCTTCGAGGCCGGGTTTTTGAGTCCGCGTTCTACTCTCAATATCACCAGCATATTCCATTCACCATCCATGTTTGCAGCCATCAGATAATATGGCAAAGACACAACGTATTCGCGGATTGATTCTTTTAGGGTGTCAAGTGATTTTGTAACCTTGAATTTCAAAAACAATGCTTCATGGTCATTTGTTTCGGCAACATCGCTTAGAACTGCCTTATACCCCTTAATGATTCCGGATTTCTCCAGGCGTTCAATTCTCTTTCTAATAGTTCTATCCGATACGTCATGGCCTGACTTCCTTAATTCAACTGCGATGTCTTTTGAAGGAGTACGAGCATTGCTGTTTAGGATCTCTATTATCTTTTGATCGACCTTGTCAAGATTCGACCAAGCTTCTCCACTCACACTATGTGAATTGTACGGTGGTTTTTGAATATTTTGTGCTTAACCTTTTCTCATTATGAACTGCATTAGGACTTCTTTAGAATATTCAATCCCATGTTCTTCCTCAGAGTGCTTGCTGTATTCAGCTATGGCACTTGAAGCATCCTCGGAATTTGTAACAAAATCGCAATCAAAGCCATAATCCCTGCATATGAATTTGACCATTATATCTATGACTAACCCGGTACAATATAATACCTAGTTAACCTTGTTAACCTGAGTTTTAGACCCAGATTCATATCACAAGTTATTTAGCTGACACAGTGAATCAAGAACGTTGGCGGGCAAGAACTATCGCGACAAGATCTATATCATTAAAGACATCATTAGTTTACTTGCTGAATATGGCGAGCTAAACCAAACTGCATTGGTAAGCTATAGTGGGCTTAATCTGAAAAAACACAAACACATCTTGGATGGACTAGAGTCTCGCCAGCTAATCTCAAAATCTCTAGTAGAAGACGGCAAAAGAACTGTGACAATATACAAGGTTACTCAAAAAGGGCTAGAATTTTGCCGTGTAATTATAGAGCCATATGAAGAATTATTCCCAAGAAGGACTAATTCCGATATTAGTAAGCTAAGTCTCTTGGTCCTCGTCTAGCTTGAACTCTGATGTGATCTCGTTGTCTACTTGCTCTTTTCTTTTGACATAATTGGAATAATCTTCATTCCACGATTTGAGCAAGACGTACTGCCGTATTCCAAGCACTAGCCAAGCTACTGATATTGTAATTATGATTCCAAGGACAGCTGCCAAAAATGTTCCAAACTCGTCAAATTCCTCCAATACGAAGAAGAAATGAGGATGCATGATAAGATAAGCCGACAGTCCTATTGAGAGCGGCGCTAAAATAAGTGCGGAAATTGAAATGCCTACCAGCGTTTTTCTGATATGGTTTATCTTTTCGATGAATCCCTCGATTATCTCGACTAGGCTGAACCTGTTGGCATTAAAGCTGTCCACATCTGACATAGCTATCCCAATCTAATAAAATTTGCAATCTCATTGGACAATTACCTGGCCGCTCATCTCTGGATGTAATGTGCAATGATAGCGGAATGTGCCTGTCTTATCTGCAACAAATGTTATTGTCTGCGGCTCAAAATAACCCAAGTCTTTGCTGTGTACATTGAACTCGTCGATATTGAAATTGTGCTTAAAGTCTTTATCGTTGTTCATTACATGCACTGATGCTAATTGATCCCTTGTCAGATATATTGTGGGCGAAACCTGGGTCGTCCCCATTGATTTTTTTCCTCCTCCAGACTGTGTTACAAACGAAAATCCCTGGTCTGTATGTTTTGCGTTTATGAAAATATTTTCTCCAAAACCAAATACCGGAGTCTTACTGTTCACCGGAGTCATTGCATTGATGCCACCATATCCTGCGCCCACTCCTGCCAAAATTATTCCGATTATGACAAATATCTTGATGTTGGATTTTTTCGTCGGTTGTTTTTGTTTTTTCATCTACAATCGAGCCCTGTTTTTGATATTTAGACAATGATTAACAATGTTAAGCATCCAATAATAAGAAAAAATGATAATCCTATCTTAAACGAGGACGCAGCTAGCCATTCTTCGATCAACCCCCTATTCTTCATGCGTTCTCGTTTTTCTATAATTAGAAAAATTTGTAG
Organism: Nitrososphaeria archaeon; assembly: GCA_010028495.1. GTDB lineage: Archaea > Thermoproteota > Nitrososphaeria > Nitrososphaerales > Nitrosopumilaceae > Nitrosotenuis. Next base: position 29,685 of record RHCX01000001.1, read on the forward strand.
TCCCAGCCGAAGGAGTTGAACCTTCGACACTCCGGTATCTGTGTGCCTAGTAGGCTGTGATTTTCAGTTAGCCAATGGCCAACCACTACAGCCGGAAGCTCTACCAGGCTGAGCTAGGCTGGGACAAAAAAATTCGCCAATGTTTCTATTAAATAGGTATTGCTATGGGATCAGAAATTTTTGCGCAGATCCTGATTCTGTTTTTGTATAGATCAAAAAACTGTTAAATAATCTGAAAATCGCATTTTTGCAGTGTCCGAAGTAACATCTGATGGGTATGTGTGCATTCCGTACACGCACGACCACAAGTCAATTGAAATCAAGGATTCTTGGCAGCAGTCAAAAAGTGTGGAAAACATGTATTTTGTCACCGCTACGTTTTCCGAAGACAGCAAGCCTTACTTTCCATCGCATGCAAATCACTACCTTTTGGCAAAGTTCAGCAACGATACAAAGATTTCATCAGAAATAACAAAACACAACCAAGAAAAAACAGCTTTTGTCTTTAACACCAGTAGCGAGATCTTTGAGCGCGACGTAGACGGAACAATGAATTTTGTGTCTGTGTATTATCTGGAATATTCCAAATCTGATGAAGACTTGTCCGATCTTGCAATGGTGGTGTCAAAAAATGACTGGGTCAGAAAGGCAACCACTGGAAACATGGAGTCATTTTCCGCAGAGCCACCAAAATTCACATTTCCATACAAGGATCATATTGTGGTTTTGGAAGTGTCCGGCCAAAAAAGCCACCAAAGCGTCAACAAGTATTGCGAGCAGACAAGAAGAAATGTTTGCAGAAAAGGGATCACAATGAACAATTTGGTAGGATTGTCGATTCTTGAAAAGCTAAAGTGATCTTCATAAATATTAAATACTGTGCATAATTTGTTCACAATATGAGTAAGCCTTCAGATCTTGGTGCACTAAAAATTGGTTCATACATTTTGTTGCCAGTAGCTGATCAGCCAACTGGTGAACCGTGCAGAATAATCGAATATGATACCAGCAAGCCAGGAAAACACGGAGCAGCAAAAGCAAGAATTGTGGGCGTTGGAATCTTTGATGGACAAAAAAGACCACATGTCAGTCCAGTTTCAATGCAGGTGCACGTACCACTAATTGACAAACGTTCAGGCCAAATTATCTCAATTACCGGCGAACAAGTCCAGCTCATGGATAGTGAAACATTTGAGACACTAGATGTCCAGATGGTCGACGACGAAGTCCAAGGCAAACTAGAACAGGGACAAATGGTAGAATACTGGAAGGTCATGGACCGAACCAAAGTAATGAGAATAAAGAGTTAGTACTAATATTACAAAAATAATTTCCAAATCGGGTCCTGATGATAGGGCGGAAAAGCCATCTGATTTTTGATGAGGGTTATGAGTGCTGAAGGACTCTAGTTAATACCTAAGATATTGAGCCATGATACCATGAAGCTTGCAGCGTTGTTTTCTGGCGGAAAGGACAGCACGTATGCAATTTACCAGGCGCGTAAGATGGGCCACGACGTAAAATGTCTTTTAACAATAATGCCTCTATCAGAAGATAGTCATCTCCTACATCATCCAAATATTTCAGCAACAAAACTGCAGGCAGAATCAATGAAGATTCCTCAGATTCGCTTGGAATCAAAATCGGACAACACACAAGATGAACTGGAACTGCTAAAACACGGACTGGAGCAGGCAAAAAAAGACCTCTCCATACAAGGGGTTGTTCATGGTGGAATACTGAGTGAATTCCAAAGGACAAAGTTTGAGTCCATTGCACAGGATCTGGGATTACAAGTAATTGTACCAATCTGGAAAAAAGATCAGAAACAATACATGAAGGAATTATTGGATTCCGGATTTGAATTTGTAATATCTGCTGTTTCCTGCGATGGACTAGACGAATCCTGGGTTGGGAAAAAAATTACTATACAGGATCTCACCACCTTGATGGAAAAATCAGAAAAATTCAAGTTCAATTTGAGCTTTGAAGGTGGCGAAGCAGAAACATTCGTTACCAACTGTCCGTTGTTTTCCAATCCAATTGAAATCACACAATTCCACAAATCATGGGATGGATACAGAGGAAGATTTGAAATAGTGCAGGCAAAGATGAAAAACAATGCTAGATAATCTCAAGACAGGACTACGAGCAGCAATCAAAAAAATCGTTAGCTCATCCGGAGTTGACGAGGAGATGATCAAGCAGCTGGCAAACGATGTTCTAAAATCACTTTTGAGTGCAGATGTCAAGACTACATTGGCAATCCAGATAGCAGAAAATCTAAAAAAACGTTCACTTACAGAGACTCCCCCACCGGGGCTATCAAGAAAAGATCACATTATCAAAATTCTATATGATGAGCTTGCAGGATTATTGGGAAAGGAAAATGACTTTCAGTTCCAGCCTGGCAAGCTAAACCGAGTCCTAATGCTTGGAATCCAGGGAAGCGGCAAGACCACCATTACTGGTAAGCTGGCAAAATTCCTTACCAAGCAAGGATACAAAGTTGGAGTAATTGGTGCAGATACATACAGACCTGGAGCTCTGGTCCAGCTAAAGACAAATTGTGAAAAATCCGGAGTCGAGGTTTATGGGGAAGAAAACAACAAGGATGCACCAGGAATCGTCAAAAACGGACTAAAGCACTTTGAGAATCAAAACTTGGATGTCATGCTAATTGATACTGCCGGCAGACACAAGGAGGAAAAAGATCTATTAGATGAAATGAGAGAAATCGGCAAAGTTGCTGAGCCGGACCTTGCATTGCTTGTCATAGATGGTACGATAGGCCAGCAATGCTACAATCAGGCAGAATCATTTCATAAAACCGTTCCAGTTGGTGGAATTATAATCACAAAGCTAGACTCTTCCGCAAAAGGTGGTGGGGCACTGGCAGCATCCGCTGCAACCGGCGCCAAGGTGATGTATATTGGTACTGGTGAGCGCGTCGATGATCTGGAACTGTTCTCACCAACAAGATTTGTTGGAAGACTACTCGGTATGGGCGACATTCAGGCAGTATTGGATCTAGCAAAAAGATTGGAAACAGAAGCAGACGATGTTCGACTAAAGAGAATCTCTAGTGGTAAAATGAACATGGAGGACTTTTATTATCAACTCGAAGAAGTGTCCAAAGTTGGCTCACTCAAGGGACTACTCGATAATATGCCGGGATTATCTGGGATGGTAAAAGAAGACCAAGTAGAACAGATGGAAACCCGCGTCCAAAGATGGCGATACATAATTCAAAGCATGTCCAAACAGGAAAAGGCAGACCCTGACCTGCTAAATGCATCAAGAATCAAAAGAATCGCTCGCGGATGTGGCTGGCCTGAACACGAGGTAAAGGAGCTTCTAAAAAACTACAAAAACTCCAAGGGAATGATGAAGGCAGCAAAAGGCAGACAGATGCAAGGATTTCTGCGAAAAATGGGAATGGGTTAGGCAAACCACTAATACTCTTTTTGTAAAAATTCTATAGTTGACACAAGACAAAAAATTCTCCCAAGTTCTGGATTTGTCCAAAAAAATCCTAGCAGAATATGATCTGTGTGATAACTGCCTAGGTAGATTGTTTGCAAAAAAACTACACCTGACATCAAACAAGCTTTTGGGTAAAAAAATCCACAAAAAACTCAAAATCCAAAACAAAAAGTGTCATATCTGCAAAAACGCCTTTGACACCGTACATTTCTACTTGGAAAAAATGCAAAGCGCATCATCGCAATATCAATACAAGACGTTTCTTGTAGGTGCCAAGCTAAAACCGTCTGTGTTAGACCGAGACGATCACATCAGATCCCAGTTCAAGCTAAAGGGAATAGATGCTGTCAAGACAAGCATTACTAGAGAAATTGCAAAACAATATTCAAAAAAGATACATAAAAAGCCAGTCCAACAAGACCAAGACCTCACCATCACAGTTGATTTCAAAACCGAATCCTGTGAGGTTCACTCAAAATCACTGTGTCTTTCAGGAAGATATGTCAAGCCAGTAAGAGATGTTCCACAAAAGCAAAAGCCATGCCAAAACTGCCTAGGCAAGGGCTGTGTCACATGCAATCATCACGGCATGGCAGAATTTGATAGCGTGGAAGGCATGATCTGCAAGTATATTTTTGAGAAATTTGGAGCAGTCCAGGCAAAAATAACTTGGATTGGAGGTGAAGACACAACAAGCCTTGTTTCTGGTAAGGGCAGGCCGTTTTTTGCCAAGATAACAAACCCAAAGAAAAGAAAAGTAACAATACCGAAAACCGTCATATCAAATAAAATCAAAATTCACAACCTAAAGCAAATTGCAAAAATCCCACAGGGACCAATCCCATTCCGGTCCAAGGCAGTATTGCAAATTACAACTGAAGGTCAAATTACACCAGAAAGCATTGCTAAACTTGATGAGCTAAACAACAATACTGTGGCAATCTATGAAAAGTCAGGCAAAAGATCAGAAAAGAAAATCCACTCTGTTTCATATGTGATAAACTCACCAAACTCATTTACGCTAAAAATGAGTCTTGATGGAGGAATCCCTCTAAAGCATTTTGTGTCTGGCGATGATGTTTTTCCAAACGTCTCTGATTTGATGTCAAACAAGTCAAAGCTGGAACAGTTTGATTTTGATGAAGTATCAACACGCTAAGGCTTTTTACATGTGTAACTCGAAGTCAAACCATTGGACCAGCTAGTAAAAGTAAGAGAAGCACTCCAAAAGGGACTCTTACCGCAAGACATCTATGATACTATATCCGAACGATTCGAGCTTGTCAAACAAGGAATTACAAGAATCGAAAAGGCGTCAGGCACTCACTATCCAATATCATACGTGGAACCATCAGCTATTCTAACTAGCGGCTCTGATATGTCATTTCAATATGGAATTTTGTTTGCAAGAACATTGCCTGTTTTCTTTGAAGAAAAGTTTCAAGTTGTAATCCAGATTTCGGCACCGCTTGTTGCGTTTGGACTCAAAGGAACAATTCACGCAATACTTGCGCACGAATTTCTGCACTATATAGAATTAATTCGCAAAATATCAAAAATGGAGATGCTTTCAGACGAGATATCCTCAAATCTTTTTGAAAACACATATGCAGACAGCACCAGATTATTTGAGCCAAGGGCGGTATTCTCGGACCAAACCCTGCTTACTCATATAACAAAAAAATTCCCAACCGGATTCAAGGACTATAAACTAGAAGACAAAACCGACAAGTTCTGGATATCAAAACAACTACCAGTAACTAAAGTAGCGTTGGATTCCAACACTGTCAAGCTTTCCGCCGAAGCGTTATCCAAAATTACAATAGATCCAACACTATTGCAAAAAATCCAAGAATACGAGCTTAAAGAATCCAAACTACGAAAGAAAAAGCTTTACTGATTAAATTCAGTCAGACCGCACTTGCCACAAGTCTTTCTGTTCTTGTGCTCTGACATGAAAACGCCTTTACCGCATCTTGAGCAGACCTTATGTGTTTTTGTAGCCTTGTCTCCAGAAACTTTGTACATTGCAGCAATGCCAGATGATTTTTTTTCTGCCTTTTTGCCTGCCATTATGAGCTACCTTCTGCTGGTGTTTCTGCAGGAGCCTCTTCTTTTGGAGCAGCAGCTGCAATCGCGGCCTTGATTTTATCTATTCTTTTGAAAATTGTTGGGTTGACCTGTTTTTTTGCCAACTCTTCGTTATCATAAACATAGAACACGCCGGTAACTGTGGGTCTACCAGAATGGCTTTTCATTGAAATTGGAATGATTACCTTGCCGTCAAGCTTGAATTGCTTTGAAATCATGTCTGCAGCGTCTAGTTTCTTTAGTTTTCCTGCCAAGCCTGGAAAATCACACGTGATTTCTCTTCTTGAGAGGAATGTATTGTTTACGTCGCTTACTATTTGCATTGACATGTATTCTTGGCTCGTTTTTCTATTTCATATAAACCTTGATTGGTTTTCCCGAAGAGATTTAAGAAAATCAGCATTTTCCTAATTTGTTGGACCGTTTCATGTTACATCTAAAAAACACCGGATTTGTTCCGCAGGATACTGGAGAGATTTTGGAGAGGGCTAGAATCCTTGGCAAGGGATGCATCATTAGGGACTGTCGAGTATCAACAAAATACATCGAGTTTGATGTGTCTATTAGTAAATCAAGACTGGATATCTTGCTTGAAAAATTAACAGTAATTGCACCACTAGACCATGCAAGACTAGTGGAAGAAGAAGACATTAACAAAGAAGAAGGAGTTCAAAAGGGAATTTCTTATTTCAATGATGAGCGTTTTTGGGAGGCGCACGAAGTCCTCGAGGGCGTTTGGAAAAAATCATACGAGGGAGAAAAGGAACTTGTCCAGGGAATAATACTGATTGCAGCTGCTCTGGTTCATTACCAAAAGGCCGAAAATCTAATCTGCCTTTCTATTCTAAAAAGAGCAGAGGAAAAACTCTCAAGGTCTGGCGGCATGTATCATAGTATAGATGTGGATCAGATGAGAAAAAAACTACACCAAATAATCGATACTGAAAAAATCTTTTTGTTTACTATTTGATTAGCTGGATGGCAGTCTTTACCACTTGGGCGCCTTCCAAAAGGCCAATACTTCCTATCTTTGCATTCTTTTCTGTATATCGCGTGCTGTTGTCCTTTTTGACCATGTCTCCTGAGACCAGAACCGGTACGGGATCGTCAGAATGGCCCTTGTTTATGCATGGAGTAGAGTGATCAGCTGACACCACTACTGCTACTTTGCTCGTATCGATATTATCAAGTAAGGTTCCAAAGAATCGCTTGTCTATTTCCTCAATATTTTTCATTTTGCCGATTGCATCGCCATCATGACCAAACTCATCAGGTCCCTTTAGGTGAACATAGATTGCATTTTCAGTCTCCATCGCCTTTGCTGCGACTCTGGCCTTTTCTTCATAGTCTGTCAGACCACCTGCACTGAATGTGCGCATTTTGAGTACCTCGGATATACCGATTTCAACTGGCATATCAACAATACACGAAAACCTCATCGTGTACAAGTCATTAATCGGAACTACCTTTGGATAGTGATTGCCTGCATCTCGTAATAAAATAGAGTTGAGTAGTTTTTTACCTTGGGCCTTTCTGTTTTTATTTGTCTGACTGTCTTTGAGAATCTGCAATGACTGCTCTGTGAACTCGTTTACCAGCTTTGCAGTAATCTCTGAATTTGGCATTTGGTTGAGCGGTAGACATCTCTCAATTTTGAGATAATCTCCTACTGCTTTGGCAATTCCCATGCCTTCTACTCGAGAGTATGCAGGATCTGTGTTTGTTATTTCTGCTGATAGTGGTTTTCCCTCACAACGAATTCTTACCACTACTCGATGTCCTATTGTTGGAGTAACAACTACTGTTGTACCAGGAACTGAGAATTTTATTTTATTTTCAATTTCTTTGGATACTGCTATGGCGTCTTCTTTTTCGATTTTACGTCCAGCACGTCTGTCCACAATAATTCCAGAGTCATCCAAAGTGGCAAAGTTTCCCCGCAATGCCAAATCCCCATCCTTAAAGTCGATTCCAGTGCCGATTGCCTCGATTACCCCTCTTCCTGCATATTCAGAGTGCTGGAATTTGTAGCCAAGCATGTTAAAGACGGCGATGTCTGATTCTGGGGCTATGCCTTTGCCGACAGAGATGACCTCACCCATTGCGCCGTTTTTTGTTAATCTGTCCAGACTGGGAGTATTTGCATAATCTAGGGGAGTTGTGTTTTTCAGATCTGGATGTGGCAAGTCTCCAACACCGTCCAGCAAAACATAAACGAATTTAACTTTGGAATTATCTGACACGTGATCCCCTTTTTGAAAACTGATCTTGGATCACTTTAAACTTTGAGCTGACCCAAAATCAAAATCGCGATCTTTGAAAAGGTTTTATGATACACGCATTCATAGTATCGAATATGGGGAGCATGAGGAAAGACTACGTTTCTGAAAGATTTGTAATTGTCTCCCAAAATGACGAAAAAGAAGATGGAAAAAAATGCTCATTTTGTCCTAGCAATGAATCCATGACAAATCCATCGTTACTGTCATTGGTTGCAAAAGACGGAATGCTGCAAAGACTACAGGACTCTGAAGATAATTACGTTAAAGACTGGACGGTTCGTGTTTTTGAAAGCAAAAATCCCGCAGTAACAGTGACTGCAGAAAACTCGTACAGCGAGCGACCATTGTATTCAGAGCCGGCATACGGGTATCACTATATTGTTGTAGCATCAGAAAAGCACAAGGAATCGCTAGCTACCATACCTGTAGAGCAGTGGTCCAACATTTTGGTTGTAATCCAAGACAGATTGCGATGGCTTTACACCCAGAGAGGAGTCACATATGTTTCAATTTACATTAATCACGGAAAAGAGGCGGGAAGCGTTACTGCACATCCGCACATCAACATGGTTACATTTTCCACAATACCACCACTAATAGAGGCAGAAGCCGAGTCATCACACAGAATCCTAAATGAAAAGGGAGCCTGCCCACTATGCCAAACGGTAAACGCTGAGACTGGCGGACCGCGCCAAGTGCTCCAAACTGAAGGATTTTTGGCATTTTGCCCATGGGCACCATCACACCCATACGAATTCTGGATTTGTCCAAAAAAACATACAACGAGCTTTTCCAAGATAACTCAAAAGGAAATCAACGACTTGTCTTTGATCTTGCGCGCAACACTTGGTGGCCTGTCAAACTCGCTCAAAAATGTCTCGTATAATTTGGTGTTTCATCTATCACCAGAAAAGAAAAACAGCAGACAAATTCACTGGCACATCGAAGTATACCCTCTGACATCTGCATGGTCTGGCCTTGAGCGAGGATATGGAGTGTTTTTGAATTCAATTGCTCCGGAAAAGGCTGCAGAACAACTCGGAGCTGCATGCAGAAAAGAGCTTGCAGGCCTAGTCGGAATAATCTAACCGTTTATTTATCTAAAATAATTTTTGTATACCATGGCAGGAATTGAGAAATACGTAGCAATTGCAGCGCTTGGCTTGTTTGCAATGTTTGCAGGCGAAGTAAACGTGTTTTACAATTATTTGACAAGTCCAAACGTCGATACAGAGCCGGAGGCAAAACTCTTGATGTACATCTCAATTGGTGCAGCACCTGGCGCCATAATGGCCGGAACTGCATTTGTAATGTCAAAAAGATATGGCTCTAAACAAATTGGTTCTATTGTTCTGGCATCGGGAATTGTATTATTCGTTGGAATGATTATCGCAAATTCCGTTTTGCCTAGAATCGATACAAACTATCAAATCTATACAGTCAAAATAGTTCCACAAGTGTTCATGGGCGTTGCAGTGGCAGTAATGGCAGCTGGCGGATTTCTCTTTAGAACAAAAAAGCGACCAATCAAGGAATTTTTCTAGTGATCAAAACGCATTTCATTTGAATGCATAGTAAAGCCAAGTTTCTCGTAAAATTCCTTTACTGAATCATCGCAATCCAGAATTGTCTTGTAGCAGCCTTGGTTTTTGGCATATTCTAATACTGTTTTGATTATCTTTGCACCAGTTCCGCCTGACTGGAATTGCTTTGACACTACGACATCCTCGATATGGCCAACCTTGCCTCCATCATGGATGAATTTTTGCTCAATTAGGAGTGTAGTTGAGCCAATGACTTTACCATCTTGTATTGCGACAAAAATAACATGATCTGGGTTTTTGCTTATCTTTTGTAGTATTTGTCTTGCCTTGTTTTTGTCAATGTTGCTTGCCAGCCTAAGAGAATCCAGAGATTCTAAAAATCCATTGTCAAGATCGGATTCTGTGATTTTGCGGACTATAATTTCAGACATTAAATCTTGCCAAGCTTTTCTCTGAATTCTTGGTATGCCTTTTTGTAGGATGCTTTGTCTCCAATGTCGATAAAACCATTTTTAATGATAAAGCTGCCAACGTCCTTCTTTTTGGTTAATGCCTTTTTGATTACATCATCCATTCCGTATGGTTTTCCCTGTGGAATGTATCCAAATATTCCGGGTTCCATGACATAGCACCCTATGTTGATGTTTGCCTGGATTTCCGGCTTTTCATTCCATGCAGTTACTTTTCCAGACTTGGTTGTCTCTATTACACCGTACTTGAGGTTGGTCTTGTATTGGTGAAGGCTCATTGTGACAAATGATTTTTTTGCCTTGTGCTGAGAAATCATTTTTTTCAAATCAAAATTAAAAACAGAATCTCCGTAAACACAAACAAAAGTATCATCGACAAACGACTCTGCAGTCTTTAGCTGACCGGCAGTTGCAAGTGGCTTGTCTGCAACTGCATATTCTATTTTGACGCCCAATCTTGCTCCATCCTCAAAATAATCCTCAATTGTCTTTCTGAGGTAGCTTACACACAGGACGATCTCATCTACCTTGTTTTGTCTGAGCCACTCAATCAGGTGCTCTAGCAGTGGTTTTTCTCCGAGCGGAAGCATAGGTTTTGGCAAAAACGTGGTGTATGGCTGGAGTCTTGTTCCAAGACCGCCTGCTAGTATGACTGCCTTCATGAAATTACATCTAATTTTGGAGTATTTATGCTCAGTTACACAAAGATCTTTGCACCGTCAGAGAATTTTTGAGATTTTTTTTAACACGTCTTGGGGGGTTGTACCAAACACAATGATCATGGGCTCTTTGCCGTAATCACCGGTATGGTAAATGATGTCTGGCGCCGAGGCCGATTTTTTTATCGCCTGACCGATTCCCCATGATATAGAAGAGTTTTCTTTGCTTTTGCTGGACTGTGGCTCTGATTTTCTGTCGTAGCTTACAATTTTGGCGCCACTTTTTGCAAATTTTCTGATAATGCCTTCATTGTATCGAATGTTCAGACCGGAGCGTACTTTTGGGAATTTTTTTTGCATCATCAAAACTGCAGTAGCAACATGCTGTGATCCGCCGTACTCCAAAGTCCCAGCAGTTATTGCGGATTTGCCGGCCCTGACAATTCTTCCTGATACTCCTACAATATCTCCAATTGACTTTGATTTTTGTTTTGCAAAGACAAAGTTTGTTTGGCATTCTGGAATGTAAGAGCTGATCTGCTCTAGGTCCTCAAATTGTATTATTGCGTCTCCAAGCTCTGACTTTATCTTGTCTTGTTTTGGGTTTGTCATCTTTATTCCGCGGCCTAGCTTTTGAGCCGATAATATTGCGTCGTTTGTGAACTGTTTTGCAAATCTTGCAGACTCAAAAATATCTTTTTTCTGTGCGATGGAAAACGCCAGTGCTATTGCAAAATTACACCCACTTCCGTGGTTTTGACTTGGAATTGGTTTGCCGTAAATGCTCTCTTGTTTTTTATTGTAATATACAAAATCACCAATCTTGTTTTTTGCAAACTTGTGTCCTGTTATGATGATGTTTTTTGCTCCAATCTTGGACAAAACCTGAGCAGCTCTTACCAAGTCCTGAGATTTTCTTATCTTTATTCCCGAAAGGATCTCGGCTTCTGCCACGTTTGGAGTTATTGTATGTGATATTGGAATTAGCAGTCTTTTGAGAGTAGAAATGGCATCTGCTTTTAGTAATATTCCATGAGTGGTGGACTTTATCACTGGATCCAACACAATTGGAATCTTGAGATCTTTGAGCCTAGAGTAGATTTTTTTTATTATTTCAGAATCATAAACCATTCCTATTGTTATGACATCAACTGGAAAATCTGATAATATCGAATCCATCTGTGCTAGAATGGACTTTGCAGAGACTGGCTCTGCACCAATAAACTTGGAAGAGTTTTGGGCAGTAATCGCAGTTATCGTAGTAAAACAGTTTGCGCCAAGCACTTGTGCGGCCTTGATGTCTGACTGAATACCTGCACCAGACGATGGATCCGAGCCACCAATTGCCAAAATGTTCATGCAAATCGATACCAAACCACAGGTAATAGTATTTGTGAATTATTGCGAATTCGCTCCTACTGTTTAAATCTAGAGTCACCATATTGGTATTCATGGGAACCCAGATGGCATCTGCTCGTCGTGGAATGATCACAGACGAGATGAAACAAGTTGCCAAGGATGAAGGAATCACAGTAGAATCTTTGCGCGCAAAAATCGCGACAGGCTCTGTAATAATTCCAGCAAATAATGTACGACCGCAAAAGGTTCACCGAGTTGGAATAGGTAAAGGCCTCAAGACCAAAGTCAATGTCAATATTGGCACATCGACTCTCAAAGTTGATCTAAATGAAGAAATCGACAAGGCCAAAATTGCAGTAAAACATCACGCTGACACCATAATGGATCTCTCCGATGGTGGAGATGTTGGCTCTATTAGACGAGCGTTACTAGAAGCAGCCCCAATTACATTTGGCACGGTTCCAATTTACGAAGCATACAACCATGGAGTGGAAACGCACAAGAACCCATTGGACATAACAGAAGATGATTTTCTAAATGCATTTGAGAACAATGCCAAGGACGGCGTTGATTACACCACAATTCATTCTGGTATTACAAAAGAGATAGCAAAGCGAATTCTCAAGGTCCAAAGATATGGTGGTGTTGTTAGCAAAGGCGGAACAATAACTGCTGCTTGGATGCTAAAATACGACAAGGAAAACCCGTACATTACTCATTATGATTATCTGATGGAGATTGCCAAAAAATACGACGTAACGTTTAGCCTCGGTGATGCACTACGTCCTGGCTCGATTCTGGACTCACATGACGAACTCCAAGTGCAAGAAATGATCAACATTTCAAGACTGACAAAAGAGGCACACGAGCAAGACGTGCAGGTAATGGTCGAAGGTCCTGGACATGTTCCGCTAAATGAGGTTGCAGCAAATGTCAGACTGGCAAAATCGCTAATAGGTGACGTTCCGTATTATGTTCTGGGTCCGCTGGTTACCGACATTGCATCTGGATATGATCATATATCAAGCGCAATTGGGGCCGCAATCGCAGCAAGCGAGGGAGTTGATTTATTGTGTTATCTTACACCTGCAGAACACTTGGCATTACCCAATACCGAAGAGGTAAGGCAGGGCCTAATCGCATACAGAATTGCAGCTCATGCAGGTGATTTGGTAAAATTAAGAGAAAAGGCGATCATCTGGGATGCAAAGATGACTGAAGCACGCAGAACTTTGGACTGGGAAAAACAAATTGCGTTGTCAATTGATCCAGAAGAAGCAGCAAGAATCCACAATCGTACTGGTCAGCACACTGGAAATAATGTTCCATGTACAATGTGTGGAGGCGCGTGTGTGTATCTGATGTTGCCGCAGCAACGAAAGTACACCAAAGAAAATGAAAACCTACAGCAAGTTGAGTAGAACTTCGTCCAAGTTTGGTACAGTATCGTACTGGTTTATCTCGTCTGGCAAAATCCACCTGTAAGAAGAATTTTCCCAGTTCAGCAAAACATCTGTTTTTTCGGTCTTGAACAAAAATGGAAAGATGTGCCACTGGTGATCTGGGTATTGCGGAGATGACACTGTCATGTCCTTTCCTGCTTTGAGCAGCTGGATTGACTCGGATTTTACGCCTATTTCCTCAAAGATCTCTACTTTTGCCCGATGTAGCGGCTCTTCATTTCCTTCTATGATTCCGCTTACTGCACCCCAAAGACCGCGCATGCTTTTGACTTTGTCGCTTCTTTTGAGTATGAGAATTTTGTCTTGGCTTGTTACAAAAGATGTTACTATTTTGGTGGAACGCATTACTTTTCGATTGCGTTAATCATCGAGTTTAGCTTCTTATACGATTCATCCAAGTTCGAGTTCTTTGCCAAGTTTTCCTGAACTGTTCGAATGTAGGTTGTTATCTCTTCAGACTTTCCTTCCTGGATTGCGGTAAGCAGTCTTCCAATGTCCTTCCAGAATTCCTCTGCGGCTCTTCTTATCTCTGGATTGGATATGATGGTCTCAATTAGTTCAGTTGATTCTGTCATTATGCTTTCTGAGAGAATCTTTTGAATCTTAAATGTCGTACCAGACATACGTTCGGTTAATAAAATCTTGTCGTCCTTGGATAAAATATTTGCAAATGCCAAATTCACCAGGTGAGTTAGGCCCAAAATGATTGCGATTTTTTTGTCGTGTTCTATTGCATCTATTGTGACAAAGTTTGCACCTTCAAAGAGTGATTTTACAAGAGCAAGCTCTTTTTTTGCATCCTTGATTGGGATTGCTATGATATTTTGTCCTTTGATCTTTTTTGCACCTGGGCCAAACATTGGATGAATGCAAACAGGGTTAATTTTGGTTGGAATTTTCAAAAGAGCTGCAGATGTCTTTGCCTTTTGCGATGATATCTCTATGAGAAATGATCCGCGTTTCATCTCCTTTGCAATTAATCGAATGATTTCGGGTGTGCGCCTTGTAGGGGTGCACAACAGCACCAAATCTGCATTGAGTACTGCGCCGACCAGCGAGCTTGCCTTTTTGACTGACTTGTCAGTTACTGGGGCTTCAGAGTCAAATCCGATGACATCATAGCCTATTGATGCAAAATACTTGGTAAACCACTGGCCCATCTTGCCGCCTGCGCCTAAAACTGTGATGCTTTTTTTCATCTATAATCCCTCAAAACCTCATCTAATATCATCATTCCTTCCTTTAGTTTGTTTTCGTCCTGGCAGGCTGAAATTCTGATGAATCCACGATAGTTGCCAAAGCCGTCTCCCGGAGCAACTGCCACACCATGATCTAGCAGCTTATTGGTAAACTCTAGTCCATCAAATCCTGGCTTGTTTATTCTGGCAAACAGGTACATCGCGCCATCTGGTGCGTTGAACTCGAGGCCCATTTTTTTTGCAGATTCGACCAAAACATTGATCTTTGATTTAATGCTCTTTGTGTTTGGCACAGTATCTGTTTCCAGTGCCTTGAGAGCTGCATACTGGATTGGTTCTGCAACATTTGTAATGCATAATGCTTGCAGCTTTACCATTTTGTCGATTATACTTTTGTCAGCTATTGTATAGCCAATTCGCAGTCCAGTCATTGCGTGAGATTTTGAAAATGATTGCGTTATGATGGCCTTGGAGTAATTGCTTGCCAGGACAGACTTCCATTCGGAAAACGTATACTCGGAATAAATCTCGTCCGACAACACATACAGGTCGTGCTTTTTTGCCAGATCTATTATCTGATCCTGCAGTTTTTGAGGCAACACCTTGCCTGTCGGGTTGTTTGGATAATTCAAAACTAACATCTTTGTGTTGGAGTTTATCGTCTGCTCTATTTCAGAAATGGAAGGATCCCAATTGTTCTCAAGAGATGTGGATATTGTTCTAACCTTTACTCCAGCATGTATTGCACAGTCTCGGTATGCAGGCCATGCTGGCTCTATTACAATTATTTCGTCTCCTGGATTTAGCAACGTGGAGACTGCCAAAAATACTGAAAATCTTCCACCTGGTGATACCAGAATGTTTTCTGGTTTTACATCAGAGCCAAATTTTTTTGTACAATACTGAGCTAATGCTTCGCGCAGTTTTGGCATTCCAAGCGCAGGACCGTATCGCACCAAGCCCTTATCGTATGCTTCTGACAGGGCAGATTTTACAACTGGTGATGGCATAAAGTCCGGCTCGCCGACTTCCATGTGGATTATCTTTTTTCCTTGTTGCTCAAGTGCCTTTGCCTTGAGAAATATGGTCAGATGCGTCTGCTTTCCATCTGTTTGTACCTTGATGGACTCGTTTAGCAAAAAGTTGAGGAATTTTCTTCCAATTGACTCGTCCAGTCCTATTTGCTTGCAGAGCTCAGTTACCTCTGAGCGCAACTGATCCTCTCTTTTTTCGTCAAATACTGATAAGCCATTATTTTTTTTGAGCTGCCCGATTTGTTTTGCTGCCTCGGTTCTTTCTTTGAGAAGCTTTAGCATTTGCAGTGTAATGTCGTCGATTTTAGCTCGAAGCTGGTCTATGTCTGTCATTTTTTATAATACTGGCTTGATGAATCCGCCCATCAAAGCATGGTCTGCCAAAACCAAAGAAACCCACGAGTCCACCACTGGAGGTGCTCTTGGCACAACACACGGATCATGTCTTCCCTGTACTTGTAATGTTGCTGGCTTTTTTGTCTTGATGTCTATTGTTGATTGTTTTTTTGCTATTGATGATGCTGGCTTGAATGCTATTTTCATTGTAATTGGCATACCATTTGATAATCCACCCAAGATTCCACCAGAATTGTTTGTCTTGGTGGATATCTTGCCGTTCTTTGATGTATATGGGTCGTTGTTTTGTGAGCCAAACAGTTCCGATCCTGCAAAGCCCGAGCCAAACTCTACTCCCTTGACAGAAGGAATGGAATAGATTGCCTTCGCAATGTCTGATTCTAGTGAGCTAAATACTGGCTCGCCAAGGCCTACTGGCACTCCCGTCGTGACTGATTCTATTATTCCACCTAGCGAGTCGCCATTCTTTCTTGCTGCAAGTATTGCAGAGCGCATTTTTTCTGCTGTTTTGGGACTGGGGCATCTTACCTCATTTTGGTAAATTGCGTTTTTCATTTTAGAATCAAATTTTTCAGTCATTGATATTTTGCCTATTTTGACAGTGTATGAGTTGGTCTCTATTCCGAGTGTTACTTTGAGTAGTTTTCTTGCAATTGCTCCACCCATTACATGAGTTGCCGTGAGTCTTCCTGAAAATCGTCCGCCACCTCTATAGTCATTGTACTGATTGTATTTTACCAAAGCCGGATAATCGGAATGACCTGGACGCATCTTTGTTACTAGTTGTTCATAATCGCGAGAATGCTGGTCTTTATTCCAAATTATCATTGCGATTGGAGCACCAGTAGTATGTCCTCTAAAAACTCCTGATAAAATCTCGACAACATCTCCTTCCTTTCTTTGCGTTGATACAAGCGACTGGCCTGGCTTTCTCTGGTCCAGCATTTTTTGAATGTCTTTTTCTTGTAATTCTAATCCTGCAGGGCAGCCATCAAGCACTGCGCCGATGCATCTTCCGTGACTTTCTCCAAAGCTAGTCAACACTAGTCTTTGACCAATCGAGCTGCCAGCCATCTCAAGTAAAAACCCGCATGCGATGCATATAACCTATATCGTTGCGATTTTTGCCCCGACTCGGTTCATGTCGGAGACAAAACTTGGATATGATACATCTACAGACTCTGGGTCTGTCACGGTACAACCTCCAACATACATACCTGCAATGCAAAATGCCATGAATAATCTGTGGTCGTCTTCAGAGTTGAGCTCTGCCCCGTGCAATTCTTTTGGAGGATTGATTATCATGCCATCCTCTTTTTCGGTTATCTCCAGCCCGAGCTTTGTCAATTCTCTAACCAAAATCGCAATTCTGTCTGTCTCTTTGAATCTTGCATGCTTTACATTGTGTAGATCCAGTGGGAATCCACATTTTATTCCAAGAATTGCAAGCGGCGGCAACAAATCTGGCGTATTGGATAGATCAAATTTACCGCCAAGCAGTTTTTCTGGAGATTCCACCGCTATGGTGTTGTTGTTTAACGATACATTTACTCCCATCTTTCCTAAAATATCTAAAATTGCTTCATCGCCTTGTGCTAAATCACCAATTGAGATTTTGACTTTGAGCTTTTCTCCAACTAGGACAGCTGCAGACAATAACAATGCAACACTAGAAAAATCAGACGGTATGGTGATTGTTCCATGTTTGTATTCTTGTGGGGCGATGTAGTATTTTTTGTAAGGCGTTTTAACATCAACGTCAACGTCAAATTTTTTCATCGTAGATATTGTTGCATCCAAGTATGGCTTTGATACCAATTCAGATGAAATATTGATTGTAATTCCGTTTTCTGTAAGCGGTGCTGCGATAAATAACGCGGAAATGAATTGGCTGGAAACGTTTCCAGGTATTGATATTTCTCCACCTTTGATTTTTCCTGTTATTTCTAATGGGGGCTTGCCGTCATTTGATGAGCATTTTGCACCAAGCAATTCTAATGCGTCAAGCAACGGTTTCATTGGGCGCTTTCTGAGTGATTCGTCTCCTGTCAGAATAGTTTTTCCGTCGCGCAATGAAGAAATTGCCGCAGCTATTCGAATGGTAGTTCCTGAATTTGATGCGTCAACTGTCAATTCCTCGCCTTCGAATTTTGAGATTCCTTTTACCTTGAGGTTTGTTCCTGCCTCTGTTATCTCCGCGCCTAGGCTTTTGCAGATCTCAATTGTTGCGTTTGTATCTCTGGAGCGTAGCACGTTTTTGACTAGGCTTTTTCCGTTTACCAGAGAAGCCAAAAAGATTGCCCGATGAGTGTAGCTTTTGTTGGATGGGCATGTTATGGTGCCTGCAAGCCTGGACTGATCTACCTTACACTTCATGTACTTCGGCCCGCTTGTTGTTTATCTCTGCAACCATTGCTGTTCCTTCGTACTCTGAGAAGACCTTTTTTATTTTTGATGTGTTGTCTTTTTTTACAATGGCCGCAATGGATGGTCCATTTCCTGATACGGATGCGCCTAATGCACCGTTTTCAATTAATGCCGAGATTATTTTTGGATCAGAATTCAAAACAGCGGACGTTGCATAGCCGTTCAGAGTCATTGCATTCCAATAGTCGCCTGTCTTTGCAAAACTCCAAGCTCTATCAAATATTGTTTCTAAAACCTTGAGCTGCTTGATGTTTCCTCTTTTTCTTGATTTTGGAACAAAAACTACGGCAGCTAGACTGGTTGGAATTTTGTCTGATTTTATTATCTTGCGCGTCTTGTTGTCCGTTACCTGAATTCCTCCAAAATAACAGGCACATGCGTCATCGAACGCTCCAGTCATGCTGACCTTGGTTGCAAGAGATGCGTCGATTCCTGCGTACAAAACCGAATTGTCGGTGTAATTTGGCTTGAATAATTTGTGACATGCCAGTGATATTACTGAAGAAATGGCGCTGGAGCTTTTCAGACCATATCCTGTAGGGATTTCGGATTTTAGCTGAATCTCTATTTTGTTTTTTTCCAGCTCTTTTTTTGGTACAGCAAACTCTACTACCTTGTTTACAAGGCGTGAACTCATGTTTTGATTATCCAATTCCAAGATGATGCCTTTTCCTTCTGTAGCAGACACTGTTGCCTCTACCTTGGATGATATTCCAAGCGTTGCACCCTTCCACGTTGCTATGGCGTTTACAATGGATATTGCACCGTTTACAGTTGCCTTTACTTTCATCTAAAATCCTCCAAGCAAGACCTTTTTCATTGCCTCGTACGGTGCCTGGGTTTTATGCCATATTTGAAATGCGAGGACTGCTTGGCCAAGCAACATTTCATACCCGTAGATTATTGTGGCGGAATTTTTCTTGCTTTGTGTAATGAAATCTGTGCTCATTGGCATGTAAATGATGTCATACACGACATGGTTTGAGTTTATTGAATTTGTAGAAATGGGGCTAGGTTCATTTTTGAGGCCAACTGATGTTGCGTTTATGATGAATTTGTATTTTGATGTGTCAACGTTGTTTAATGTTGTATGATCAGACTCTGCACCTAATGAGGATGCGAATTTTGATAATTCACGTGCTTTATTTTCGGTTCTGTTTGCGATTGTAATTTTTCTTGCCTTTTCCTTTGCAAATCCTGCAACTATTGCTCTTGCAGCACCGCCAGAACCCAAAACCAAAACTGATTCCCCAGAAATCCCAATGTTTCTTTTTTTGATTGGCTCTAAAAATCCATCCATATCTGTGTTGTATCCTACGAATCTACCGTTTTCATTAGATACTGTGTTTGTCGCACCAATTGTCTTGCATTCTGGTGATGCCTCATCCAAGTATTGCATCATCTCTATTTTGTGAGGAATTGTAACGTTGAATCCTGAAATCTTGATTTGTCGCAGTGATTCTATTCCTTCTCCAAGCTCTCCTCTTGGAATTCTATATGCAATGTATGTGCAGTCAAGGTTTAGTGCCTTGAAAGCCGCATTGTGAATGCTAGGAGATAAAGAATGCTCTATTGGATCTCCGATCACTGCAAATGTCTTGACCATTGTTATCTCTGCAGGTTTTGGAGCGATTTAATCTCATCTAAGCTAAACTGGCCTGGGGCCACTGGCTTGCCTAATGAGACATATGTGTATGGTGCGCCAAGATGGAGGCACAAGATTCTAGAGATTCTACCAAAATCGCCCATCGCAAACGCAATTAATCCATTACCTTGTTTTTTGTACAATGACAAAACAACTGCGGTGTCTTTAGTTGATTTTGCAGTAGTTACTATTTTGACATTGTTTGAGACTTTTTTCATCTGCTGATGTTTTTGGTATAGCATAGCTGCTGTTGGCGTTTTTGTAAAATCATGCCATGATACTAGAATCTCTGTCTTTGTTTTTTTGATATATCTAATGAGATCATTGTTCTTTGATGCAGAAAATTCCACATCGATGAAAAATGGATTATACTCGGATAATAGCTTCAGAATCGATAGTCGTTCTTTTTCTGTCCCAGGAAATTTTCCTCCCTGTGTTATTGGTCTGAGCGTGAAAACGCATCTTTTGTGGTACTTTTTTGTGATTTGCAGTGTTTTTGGAATCTCTTTTGGCATCAAAAAATCAAATCTAATCTCCGCATAGTCTGATTTTTTGAGTGCTGTCTTTAGTGTGGATAATACTTTGGCCGGTGTTGTCTCTGCAATGCTGACACAAGTCTTGTATGGCATTATTTTTCTAAAATGTACTCGTCTGCTACTTCCATGCCAAAGTGTCTGCCTGTTGCACCTTTTGCATGAACTAGGACAGTGTCGCCTTTTTTGAGGTGAGTAACAGAAACTAGGTGTCCGTCCGGCTTTACAAATCGAATCGTCTCTGCGTCCTGCGCTATGATTCCGCCTACTTCGTCACCTACTTGGGCTTTTATCATTAACATCGGACGTCTTTCAATTTTAGAGCGACCTACAGTCGCACGTCTTGCCTTTCCATGTGCATTGATGACTAGTACCTCAGCACCTGTCTCCAATTCTGAGAGATATTTTGTTGTGCCGTCTGGAGATATTGTATAGCAATGGACAGCTCCAGCATTAACTCGGAACGGCCTTGGCGATGTAAATGATGATCCGACTGATTCATTGTGTACCAAAAACAAAAAGTTTGATCTAGAGCCAATTAACATTCCCTCGCCTTTGTGCAACATTGATGCAGTGTCTACGCAGACTCGCTCACCATCGCCGACCTCTTTGATGTCGATGATCTGCGCCTTTACCATCTCAAAGGTTGATGAACCAAGGTACACCATCGCCTCTTTTACTTCGGATATACTTGATGCCTCGAATATGACTCCGTCGACTCCTATCTCTAGAATTGAAAACATTTTGCGCACTTCTTCTGGGGTTCTTGCCAATGCAAAAATCTGTGTATGGATTTTGTGCAACTTTGCAATAATATTCTCGAGTGGAATTATTTTCCAGTCTGCTACTTCTATTATGACAAAGTCAAGGCCTTTTTTTGCCTCGGAAAATATTTTTTCTATGTCGTTATTTGATAAGACCTTGAATCGCTTTCCTACCTTTTTGCCCTTTGGCTTTTGCGTGTCTTTTTCTAGTACCACTAGTTTTGCGGCATTAGATGGGTAAATCGTGGATAACTTTGATTTTGGAGGAATCGCCTTTGGGTCTGCGTATACTGTTTTGATGCCTTCTGCTTCTAGTATGGTTAGGAATTTTGCCAGTCCTGACTTGCCAGTCTTTGGCAAGATGACTAGTTCTCTATTTTTTTGCAAGTCTTTTTGCTGCTTCTTTTGCAGTTTCCCTTCTGAATATTATTCCAGCTAGTGCGTCGACTATTTTGTCTGGGTTTTTGTGTGCAAAAATATTACGCCCATATGTCACGCCTTTGGCTCCTGCTTTCATGATATCCTCAGTCATCTGCAAGACATCCTCGTCTGTCTTTGCCTTTGGACCGCCTGCAACTACTACTGGAACTGGTGTGCTCTTTACAATTTTTGCAAACGAGTCGATATCTCCGGTGTATAGTGTTTTAACAATATCTGCGCCAAGCTCGGCGCCAATTCTGGCTACGTGACCAACTACTTCTGGATCATGTGGATTCTTGACATTTTCGCCCCTTGGATACATCATTGCCAATAACGGCATGTTCCACTTGTGGCATTCTGTAGCAGTTAGTCCTAATTGCTCTAGCATCTCTGGTTCTTCCTTTCCACCAACATTGATGTGCAATGACACTCCGTCTGCACCTAGTCTGAGTGCTTCTTCTACTGTTCCTGAGAGCATCTTTCTGTTTGGCGACATGGAAAGCGATGTACTTGATGAATAATGAACTAAGACTCCTACTCGTGTTGGCTTTGGTAACGTTTTGAGAATTCCTTTGTTGATTATTACACTGGTCAAGCCCTTTGTTTCACACTGTGCGATTACATTTGCTGGACTTTCTAGGCCCTCGATTGGACCACTTGATATTCCATGATCCATTGGGATGCAAAGCATTTTGCCTTTGCGCAAAATTCTATCCATTCTGATTTGTAGGCCTGAGACCATGGCGGATCTCGCCTGTCTGCCCTAATTAAAAATAGCGTGGTGTTTGGTTTTGTTTTAGCCTAGTCAGGATTAAATAAGATAGCACGGCCACCAAAGGCACTTGAGCCAAATCACACAACAAATGCATTCAAGCCAAATCAGTGACATTTTAGAAAACGCATTGCGAGGTGTACGACCAACAAAATCCGATATTTTGCGACTGCTAAAATCAGATGATGTGCACCTGATGGGCTTGGTTGCAGGGGACTTGACTCGAAAAAGATTTGGCAAAAAGGCCTCATTTGTGAATAATATAATTCTGAATTACACCAACGTCTGCGTTACCGACTGCAAGTTTTGTGCATTTTACCGCTCGCCTGGAGACGAGGAATCCTACACTTTATCGCTAGACCAGATTGAAGCCCGCGTCAAAACCGCATGGGACATGTTCAAAATAAGACAGGTCTTGATCCAAGGCGGACACAATCCTACACTTGGCATAGAATACTATGAGGATGCGTTCAGAATGATTCGCAAAAAATTCCCGCAAGTTGGAGTTCATGGCTTGTCTGCATCGGAAATAGACATGATATCAAGAATAGAAAAGACTTCAACCAAAGAAGTCATTGCAAGACTAAAGGAGGCAGGACTGCAATCCGTTCCTGGAGCAGGAGCTGAAATCCTAGTTGACTCTGTTAAAGACGTAATCAGTCCAAAAAAGATCTCATCTGCTGACTGGCTAAGAATTATGGAAGAAGCACATACCGCTGGACTGCCAGCATCTGCCACAATGATGTATGGACATGTAGAGTCAATGGATGACGTTGCAGATCATTTTGATAAAATAATCCAATTACAGCAAAAGACAAGTGGATTCATGGCTTTCATCCCGTGGAACTTTGAGCCAAACAACACTCTGATGCAAAAGGAAAATCTGGTAACATATGGTGTTGGCGGAATGCACTTGCTCAAAATGATTGCAATTTCTCGACTGGTGTTTGATGGAATGATAAACCACATCCAGTCTTCATGGCTGACAAACGGTGTCGGCATGGCACAAATCGCACTACAATACGGAGCAGATGACTTTGGAGGCACCCTAATTGGTGAAGAGGTTGTATCATGCACTGGTGCACGTTCTACAGAACTCACGGGACAAAAAATAATCGACGCAATTCACCAAATTGGATATGCCGTAGAAGAGCGAGATAATTTCTATAATCTAGTCAGAATGCACTAGAGTCCGTAACTTGACCATTTAGAGTCAACAAGATTCTTTGTGGGTTCATCAACTGCAACTTTTTCCTGAATCTCTCGCATAAATCCTTCCTCTTTGGTTTTCTGTGTGGCGTCAATTCCTAACTTTGAGCCAAAATTCACCAATGGAGATGCTGGATCTAATGTATCTGTTGGCGTGTTGTTGATGATAACACAGTCGCGTGCAGCATCTGCCCGTGTTGTAATTGCCCAGATCACATCATCAAAGTCATGAACATTGATGTCTTCGTCCACCACAATGAACATTTTTGTTAGTGCCAGCTGGCCCATGCCCCAAAGGCCCATCATGACTTTTTTTGCCTGACCCGGATATCGTTTTTTGATGGAAATAATCGCCATTCCTTGGAACCATCCTGCAGCGGGCATTGCAAAGTCAACTACCTCTGGATGGAACATTCGAATAAGCGGCAGAAATGATCTCTCAATTACTTTGCCGACATAGGCGTCTTCTAGAATCGGCTTGCCGACTATTGTTGTCAGGTAAATCGGCTTTTGTCTTCGCATTACTCCAGTTAGAGTAAATGTTGGATATGGCTCCACTGGAGTGTAATATCCAGTGTGATCCCCAAACGGACCCTCATCTCGAATATCTACTGGGTCGACATATCCCTCCAAAACAATTTCTGCATTTGCTGGAACTTCAAGATCCTGCGTTTTGCATTTTACCGTCTTGATTCCTTTTTGTCGTGTAATTCCTGCAAACAGATACTTGTCCAATCCCTCTGGAACAGGAGCTATTGCTGAAAACACTGTAGCTGGCTCTGCGCCAATGATTATTGCGGCCGGGATTTTCTCTCCTTTTTCTTTGGAGATATCTCCATGATGTGCACCACGCTTGTGTTTTTGCCAGTGCATCAACGCATGGGTATCATCTATAATTTGCATTCTGTATACTCCGAGATTTCTAACTCCTGTCTCTGGATGCTTGGTTGCAACCAGTCCTAGTGTGATGAATCGACCTGCATCTTTGTGCCAGGTTTTAAGAATTGGAATTTTACTAAATGACGGTCGCTCTTCTGTTACTTCTGTCACAGGGCCTGATTTTTCTAATTTTGGAAAAACCTCACCCATTTTTGACAGCTCGGGAAGCTTTTTCATTTTATTCAAAAATCCAGACGGCACTTCCATTTTTGTCATGTCAACTATTCTTTGGCCGATATCAGTAAAGTCGTCCATCTCCAGTCCAAGCTGAAGTCTTTTGATGGAGCCAAACGCATTTCCCAGAACAGGCATATCAAAGCCTTTAACATTTTCAAACAATACTGCCGGACCATTAGAATACATTATTCTGCGCAAAATCTCGGCAATCTCTAAATCTGAATCGACTTGGGTTTTTACTCGCTTTAACTCTCCTGCCTTTTCTAATACTGATACAAGCTCCGCTATGTCCTCAATTGGCATTGCAGGGGCTTTGTCCAAATGTTGTATAAAGCTTGACTGTACCGACAAAGGCATTTTAATCAGCAAACTTGACTCAATCCAATTGAGCGAACAAAAATGTCCCGTGTGTCAAGGTAAGGGTACGATAGAACTTCTTGGAACCCAGTGCCCATTCTGCAACGGCTCAGGGGAGCATACAAAATCTGCTGAGAG
The DNA here is from genome assembly GCA_010028495.1 of Nitrososphaeria archaeon. GTDB lineage: Archaea > Thermoproteota > Nitrososphaeria > Nitrososphaerales > Nitrosopumilaceae > Nitrosotenuis. The sequence continues at coordinate 55,010 of RHCX01000001.1, forward strand.
TTATCTCAAATCTCATATTTGTCAATGCATATTTTTGGATAGAAAGATGTGTCCTGTTTGCGGAAAGAAATGTCATCATGACACTCCAAACAAACCAAAAATCCTCGTCGGTCCTGTGTAATTATTGAATTGGCGGAAGCTCGCTTTTTTTGCCGTGTCCACCAGATCCAAACTTGCAGTAAAAGCAAAGATCAGATTGCATGTGGGTCAACTTTTCTATCTGGATGGCTCCTATCTTTAGTGCGATTTTGGTCAGAATTTTGTACTTGAATGGCATTGATGGAATGACCTCTTCGATGTAGACTTTGTAGTGCTCTGGACAGAATTTTAGCGTGACCTTGGTTGGTTCTTTTGATGTCTGGTTCACAGTCTTTGTAAAATTAATCTGCTCTCTGACGTATTCGTGCTTGGGACACGGACAGTCCTTTCCTCCAGGATGCTTGTATGCCGGAGTGTTCTTCCAGTCAAAGTCTGGGAACTCTTTTTCAAAATCGTCCAACGTACCGCTATAGCTTGACGATGGTATTAAATTTGATCCAGTCTGGCTTGGGATTCACCCAAATGTACATAAACCCCGCACAAGGCAACTAAATTACATGTCTAGTGCTAAATCCACTAAAAAAGACTTGGAAGCAAAAATTGCAGAATTAGAAGAAAAACTTGCAAAATTAGCTACTCAAATCGAATCAGCACCACAAGTTCAAACACCACCACCAGCACCAAAACCACAAGTTCAAACACCACCACCAGCACCAAAACCACAAGTTCAAACAC
>RHCX01000002.1 GCA_010028495.1 Nitrososphaeria archaeon
AATTTCTTGTCTTCCGTTAGTTCTTTTTTTGTTTGATATTTTTTGACATCGTATATTGTCACTTTGCCTATGATTGCTCCGGTGATGATATTCTGAGGATCTATACTCAATCTCTTACAATCATCAAATTTGATTTTTAATGGTGAGTGAATCAAGATCTCGCCGCGATACTTTGTATTCCAGTGGCGAAGCTCGATTGTTTTTTTGCCTTTAATGATCAGATCAGCAAAAGGCTGTGATACTGAAAGACACTTGAAGGTACTCAATTACATTCTGATGCTGCATCTGTTTGGACCCATCTCCAAATCCGGAATCTGTTCCGGAGCAATTGGAATGACTCCTTTGTTTACCTTAATGATCATCGAATAATTCATCGGCCTTGGAGTTGTGATGCTTACTACTTTGGCCACAAACTCTGTCTGATCCAAATCCAACAGTGGGAGTTTTTTTGCATTTTGCACGGTGGTGTAAAATATTCCGTCTTTTGTCGGAGTAACTCCTTCTCCATGATGAGTTGGAAATATTTTTGCATCGTCTCCGAATTTCAGTATTTTGTTGTGCAAGGTATCGTATAGTTTTGCGGCAAATTCCTCTGCCTGATCTCTAAGGTCAGGCCTGCCTATTCCTTCTACGAACAAAATATCACCTGAAAACACATACTTGTCATCCAAAACAAATGTCATTCCTCCCGGAGTATGGCCTGGAGTGTGAATCACTCTGAGCTGTTTTGTGCCAAATGATATGGTGTTTCCGTCTTCGATTTTTTCGCTGTCAAGTTTGTACTCTTCTAGCTTGCTAAGGTATAGTTTTGCGCTTGTAATACGTGCCAGATCTTTTGCAGCAGAGACATGATCTGCGTGCTGATGAGTGTCGATTACCTTGGTGATCTTTAGTCCCTCTTTTTGCGCAAATTCGACATACTTGTTTGGTGGATATGTTGGATCAATTACAACTGCCTCTCCGTTAGAGCCAATTATGTGCGACAGGCATCCCTTACCGACCTTTTCCACCTGGATAACCGTGATGTCGTTTTCTTTTAGTGTGGTAGGATTTAGGACCTGGTTCCATAACGACATTCCTCCAACAAGAGATGTGGACTCCAATCCGTTTTGTGCAAGTGCAAATGTTGCAACCATGGAACGATTTCCATGAGAACAAATCGTAACAATTTTTTTGTCTTTTGGTAGTTGTGACTGTGAGCCTGGCATGAAAAGCTGTGATAATGGGATGTTAATAGCTCCGGGAATTCTGTATTCTGCGAATTCCTGTGGTTCTCTAACGTCAAGCAAAAATACATCGCTATCACTTTTGATCGAATTCCAGAGATTTTCTCCAGAGATTACTGTGTCCTGAGTGCTCTTTACTAGCTCACCACCCCATGACTTGATTCCATCTTTTAGATAGTGAGCGTCAAAGCCGAATCTAGCCATCATTGTGGCGTTTTGCTTCGCTTCTGCACCGTCATTATCGATTAAAATGACTTTCATGCTTGGTGGAATCTTGGACATTATGATCTGTTTTTGCTGCATGGAATTGCATACTGCGTTTGCGGCACCTGAAATATGGCCACTCATGTAGTTTTCCTTGGCTCTAATGTCCAAAATCAAAGTGTTAGATTTTGATTGTAAAATTTGGGTTAATTCTTCTGGCGTTATCTCTATGTTCATCTATTCGTGCTAATTTTGAGCTAGATTTAGAATTTTTGCTTTTAGCTTGTCTGCAAAACTGCAAGGACTCGATTAGGGATGTCTTTTAGTCTTGACACTGCAAGTGTTTTTTCATATCCTAAATATTTCAGATTGTTTGCTATTGTGGTTGCACTAAATGTGTCATGACCAACACCGATTGCCACCATTTTGACTCCTAGTGTCTTTAGCGATCTTATCATGGTTCTCACGGCGTCTGGATCTGATGGTTCGCCATCTGATAATGTCAAAAAGATGTCTGGTTTTTTTGATTTTAACACTGGAAATATCTTTTGATAGACGTCTGCTAGGGGAGTTCCACCATTTGCCTCTATCTGAGCTAGTCTTTTGGCACATGCATTATTCCATTTTACATCCTCTGGTTTGACCATCCAACATATCACTTGTTTTTGAACAGTATTGAATGCAAACACAGAGAATTTTATCTTCAAAAATGACAATACCTCGCAAAGCGCAAGTGTTGCCTTTTTGTATTCAGTCTGTTGGTCTGTTATGCTGGATGAATGATCTAACAGTATGACTAGCTTTGATCTGATTGATTTTTTGACATCTGTGACAAACGGCTTGTAGCCTTCTATGTAGGATTCTTCATCGAATTCTTCGCCTACTGCAGAATGTTGCTCTTTCCAGCTGGTTTTCCATTCTTTGAATTTGGTCTTGAGATTTCCTATCAGATCCTGATCATAAATTCTAGTTTCATCCACGTTTGTAGATCCGGGAATCTGAATTCCAATGGATTCATTTCCCAAACCCTTGTTTTGGTTTTTCTTGTCTTCCTCTTTGATAACCTTGAATTCGTCTGCAATATTTTTTCCAGATATTATATTATCAACATCCATCTTTCCAAAGTCGGTTTCTTTGTTTTGAATTATTTTTTGCATTGCCTTTGCAAAATCCTGAGGCGTTATCATAAGACCCGGTCCCTTCAATGGAACAGCAAGCGGTATTGTTGTCAGAGAATCGATGTTTAGTATGTTGAGTATCTCTGGAACTTTTTTTTCCAACCATTCTGTGTCGTGTTTTTTCTCAACTGCTTCGGCAACAATCTCTTTTGCTTTTTGGGATGCAATAGAAACTCTTTCCGCAAAACTTGGTTGCAGCTCACCCTTGATATCTCCAAGCAGGAATTTTTGGTAAAACGCTTCTACGATTCTTGATTTTCCTAAAATGTTCCCAAGCTGAGGCCTATACAGCCACAGATATGTGTATGAAAAAATCAACTCCTCATCCATTCCCCTCCAAATTTTTCTTCCTAGAGTTTCAATTCGTCTGGTTTCCATAGTGTTTAGGATAAACCCAAAGGCATGGTCATTGGACAAGATTTTTTTGCAAAACTTGATTCGCATTGCCTCGTACCAAATTGCCACGCGGAATTGCCTGTATTTGTCAAAATCCGTGCCTGTATATCGCTCAGGAGAGACAAGGCTGACCTTGTTTTCCTTTAGCTTTGTGACTGTCTCTTTTTTATCAGAAAACTCTACTGTGATCTTTTCCTTTTCAGACCATCTTCTTGCCAAAAATGTGGCAATCTCTACCAGCGTATCGTTTCGTAATTGTAATGCTTGCATTATCTACCGAACATGGATGTGATGATATCGCTTACCTTTTGATATTCGACATTTCCCCACTGCGCGTAAACATTTGCAAACACAATGTCTGCTGATTTTTTTGCATCAAGGCCGGAATCCAAAAGCTTTGCAAATGCTATAGTCTCTCGAAGACTGGGCGAATAATACAACTCTTCTACTGCAGCTGCCTGTCGTAGCGTGTTTGCAAGCTTTATTCCCTGCATTAGCTTATCATCATGATTTCCTTTCATGTATTGTTTTACTATCTGGAATTCTGTCTCTTCTGGAGGATAGTCTAGTCTGATTCTGACTGGAAATCTGCTTAGCAGCTGTGGTGGCAGCTCTTTTGTCCCTACATGTGTTAGCGGATTTATTGTAGCAATGACAAACCATTTCTGACTTGCGTTAATTGTTTCACCAGTGGACTCTTTGAGTACGATCTGTCTTCTGTCATCTAGTGCTTCATCTAGTCTGAGCAATACATCCGCTTCCGCCGCATTTAGCTCATCCAAATACAGAATGTTTCCTTCTTTCATCGATTTTATCAAAATACCTTCATCAAATCCTATGGTTCCATCGTTGAGAGTCTTGGTTCCAATCAGGTGACTTTCTCTGGTTCGAAGACTGAAATTGATTGATTCCAGCTTTGCATCTTTTTTGGCTGCAAACTCTCGTACTAAGGTTGTTTTACCTGTTCCCTTTGGACCAATAATTAGTGCAAATATTCCAGAATCATATGCCTTACCCAAAACATCCAATGAATTGTTCCAGTCTAGGTATGAAAATGATGCCTGCAACATGATTTTTGAGAGTGCTCGTACTTTATTTAAAATAATTAGTTCTCTGACTAGTTTTCCCACTTGGCCAGGTGCTCATAAGACTCGTTCATCGTCTTGAGTAGTTTTTTGTGCCATTCCTCAAATCCGTCTGGAGTGGTCGGGAAATTACGATAATGTTCGGTGAGCCATCTATTTTGTTGTGTTGTATATCGCAGACCGTCGGCAAGTTTTTTGTTTAGTGCACCTCGAATGAGCATTCCCATTTTACCAATCATTGAGAAGTCAGGATGCTCACCTTTGCTGATTGCTTCTACATCCATGTTGCCCAAAAAGTGCTTCATGCCATAATTGATCTGATCATTGGTCAGCATTTGCAATAATCGTCTGAATACTTCTAGACCTGCAGTTTTGTATCCATATTCTCTGATGTAATCGACATTATACTGCCACAAACCCTTTTCAGTCACATCTCCAGATTCGATTGCCTGAGCTGCGTTTTTGCCAATTATTGTTCCTGCGATTAATGCAGGCCCAATTCCTCCAGCGTCAAGTGGTTTTGGCATCCATGCCGAATCTCCAACCAACATGAATCCATTTGCAACCATACAATCGTTTTGTCTTCTGACAGAAACCTGGAAGTTGCCTGTTGCATTATGCGAATCAGACGGGTCTGTGGAAAGTTTTGGATTTTTGATTGCTCTGTTTCTTGCAACATATTGATTTATCAAACCAGAGACGTCGTCGGTCTTACCTAGTCTCTTGTTTCTTTTATCAAGCAGTGTTTTTTCTACGCCAAGACCAATGTTGACCTTGTTCTTTCCTTTTGGAAATACCCATCCATATCCGCCTGGCGCAATGTCTTGATCTAGATGAATTAAACAGTAATCGGGATCAAACTCTGACAAGTCGTCTTCCCCCGGCTCAAAATACATGATATGGCGTCCTGTGGACTCTAGGTCGGTTCTGTCGATTCTACGCTCCATCTTTGTGGTGTTTTTGATTTGATTTCGAAGCATCGATGTAACGCCTGTTGCATCAATGACAACTTTGGCCGTTTTTTTGTACGGTTGTTTTGTCTTGTGGTCCAGTCCTTCTACACCGATTACTTGATTTCCATCATATATCAGACCGGTAAGGTTTATCTGAAATTCAACATTTATTCCACGTTTTAGCGATTCTTTGTATTGTGTTTGTGGGAGCTGCTGTCTGTTTAGCAAAAATCCATCGCCATCAAACGGAATGGATGTCTCTCTATCTGGAGACAACGCCATGACGCCTTTTACTCTGTGTTCTATTTCTGGTGCTCCCCAGTTAACCTTGATCCTGCTCCCCATGTAGTCTACTGCTTCTTTTGATACTGCATCACCGCAAACCCATCCATTGATTGATTTGCTGCCGAGCATGATTGGCTGATTTCTGTCAATGACAAGAATTGATAATTTTTGATTAGAATAATGGGATGCAGAATGTGCGGCAATCATTCCTGCGAGTCCGCCACCAGCTACAATCAAGTCGTAATCTGTTTTCACTATGGGACAGCTGAAACTAGCTTATTTAAAACAATCTTGAATTATTTTTTGGGTCAGATCGTCGCGGCGTCTTCACAGCTTGCGTATTGCTCAGACTGGAGCGGCTTGTTAGCTCTTCATTCCCAACCATATACTACTCTAAATGATATTAAATTGTGCTTGTGAGTATTTCAGAATAAGTCCTGATGATGTCTTTTTGTGAGTATACGGGTGTGTAGATTTTTAGCTTTATTGGATCATCTGCAGCAGCCTCGATTCTTTCCTCTACTAGTGATTGCTTTGAGATTCTTAGGTATAATCCGGAACTATCACATCTGTTTTCCAAATCCTCAATAATTTCATCAATGTCTTTTTTTGGAATGCCGGCGACTAGCTTTTTTACAAAGCCTATTGCTTTTTTCTTTTTTATTTTTCCATGAACTAGGGCAATTGGATTGTCATAGTGGCCTTGCAAGTTTTGTATTGTAAAATCATCTTGTTCTAGATCAAACACTTTGAATGAATCAAATATTTTCTGCGAGTCCTCAGTTGCGTGAATAATAACTTGAATTTCTACTTCAAGCTTTTTTTCCATTCGATTATGCTTCTAGTAGTGTGACTTGTGCTTCTGCTGTTCTGATGAGCTTTACTTTTTCTAGACCAACATGTCTCATGCGAATTACCTTCTTTGCAGCAGCCATGATGTCAGAGTTTATCTTTCCATAGCATGTAGCCTGGACAAATTGATCAATTGTCATTTCTGGAATTGTCTTGTTCATGACGTCTCTTGCAATCAATCTTAATGCATGCTTGCGTGACGTGTTGAGTTTTTTGTGTGTTAGAGCAATTACTTTGAGTCTGAATAGATAGTTGTCTTTTGTCTTTACATTTATTACAAAATTAACTTTGCTGGAGCCTCGTCGAATGAGGCTTCGCAAGAACTCTTTGGCATACTCGTATCTCTTGAAGATTGCATATGCCTTGTCGCCTTCTACTTTGGCAATTTGGAAGTAAATCTTGTACTGATACTGTGATGGATCGCCTTTTAGGATATCAAATAATGTGACTTCGATAACACGACCTACTGCTTTTTGGTCATCGGTGATTGGTATGTATGCTAGTGGTGCATTGTTAAATGACTCTGGGGCAATAACTGTGACCCATTTTTTCTCACGCCACTTGTCCTTTACTTTTCCTCCTCGTTTACGAGCCAATTATTAAGCGACTCTGAACCCAAAATATAATTGTACTAACTAGATCGTGCTCGATCCCAGATACTTTTGCAAAGGCTTGGGGACACTGATGTGTCCGTCATGGGTCTGGAAATTTTCCATTATTGCGACCAGAGTTCGTGTTGTGGCGACCAGTGTACTATTCAACGAATGCAGGTATTGTGTCTGCTCATTACTCTTGTCTCGGAATCTTATCTTTAACCGCCTTGTCTGAAAGTCAAGGCAATTAGAACATGATACGATCTCGCGATACGAGTTCTGGCCAGCCATCCAGGCTTCGATGTCGTATGTTTTTGCCGAAACTTTGCCTAGGTCTCCACTTGACAACAACATGACTCTGTACGGGATTTCTAATTTCTGATAAAATTCTTCTGCTACTGCAAGCATTTTCTCATGCTCCTTCCAAGATTCTTCCGGTCTTGCAAAGACGTATTGTTCTACTTTTTCAAACTGGTGAACTCTAAAGATTCCTTTCTGGTCACGTCCATGAGCGCCTGCTTCTTTTCTAAAACATGGACTGACTCCTGCATATCTAATTGGCAAGTCCTTTCCTTCCAGGATCTCATCTGCATGCATTGCGGCAATGGAGTGTTCTGATGTGCCAATCAAAAACAAGTCTTCGTCTTGAACTTTGTATATGACATTCTCAAAGTCATCTGCAATTATTGCACCTTCCATGGAGCTTCGGTTAATCATGTATGGAGGCTGGATCAATCCGTACTGTTTTTCTGTCAAAAAGTCCAGCGCAAAATGAATTAACGCTTGGTTTAGTCTTACTAAGCTATTTTTCAAATAGTAAAATCGTGCACCTGCCGTCTTTGCAGCACGTTCCAAATCCACCAAACCCAACTCTTGGGAGATGTCGATATGATCTTTAATCTTAAAATCAAATTTCGGCACTGCTCCCCAGCTTCGCACTACAACATTTGCCGAATTATCAGCTCCAATAGGAACAGAATCATGAATCAAATTTGGCATTGTCATTGCAAGTCTGTCGTAATCTGCGCCAACTTTAATCTGGTCTGCTTCTAATATCTGAAGTTCCTGCGATACCTTTTGCATTTCTGCAATTACAGAATCTGCGCTCTGGCCTGACTTTTTCTTTGTGGCAACATCAAGACCCATCTTGTTTTTGAGCTTGCGCAGCTCGTCGGTTTTTACAATTAATTCTCGTCTTTTGCCATCCAAAGAAAGAAGCAAGTCAAAATCAAACTGAACGTGCCTATCGGCAAGCATCTTTCGAACTATTTCGGGCTTTTCCTTGACTAGCTTTGGATCCAGCATTATCCCATCACCTTTATCGCCATGGATACGTGAGCCAAAACCTCGTCTATTGTTGCAGTAAGTGTTTTCATGTTGCCTGTACTGTGGAAATTAAAAACAAGTGCGTTATCAAGATTTTCTATCTCAAATGATAATCCTTTTGGAAAATCGACATTGTCTGGTTCTAGTGCTGCCATTATCGCATCTGCCTTTTTCTTGGTCAGGTGCTCAATTGCTATTTTGACTGTTGTTTCCATTTACGCTATCTTCTAGGTAATCCAAAAACCCGTCAAGTTTGTCCTTGGTTATCTTTGCCCCAGCCGCTGCATCATGACCTCCTCCAATTCCGTTGAATTTCTCCGCGCCTGATTTCATCAGCGAGGAAAGGTTGACGTCTGTTTTACAACCGATTGATTTGCGTGATGAAAACTTGATGGTATTTTCCTCACCGTTTGTTCGAAGTATGATTATTTTGCCTGCGTTTTTTGGAGATCCTGCAAGCAATGATGATATCGTGCCTGTCATTGTTTCTGGAACAACTCCTTCTGCATTTACCATTACACATCTTGCAGAGTCGCTGATTCTCCATCTTTCATTTGTTAAAATATTCATGTAGTCTCGGATCAGTTTTCTATATTCAAGCAGAATGTTTTCTCCCTCTTGGAGCATCTTATTTCTGTCACCCATGCATATTGAGATTCCAACACCGGATCTGCTTATTCTTCCGCAAGAGTTCAGCATTGTGGAAAACTCACGGGCGTCTCGCAAAAAGCTTCGCCTTTCCTCTGCTGGAAATGTGTAGGTATGACCAATCAACTCTTCCATTATTTGGCTTGCATTTTGCGAGCTGGCAAATTTAGTAATGGATTCTATCAAAAGGCGTTTTTCGTCATCTGTCAGATCCGACGGGGTTCTCCATCTTCCTCCATCTTTGAGCTCAATTCCTGATGATTTGAAAAGAGCAAGACAGGCATCTCTATTCCAAGTCAATCCCTCGATAAATGGCTGCGATGTAAACGCCAGAGCGTCAATTAGGGGTCTGGTTTCACGTCCTACCAAAAGCATGTCCATATCTACTTGAAGTCTGCCGAGGCTTTTTGCCTCCTCAATTATCTCGGCATTTTTGCCCAAGAAAGATTTTCTCTCTCCTTGGTCTTGTCTGTCGCCAAGAGCAGAAACAACAGCTATTGGAGCAAGGTCCGAGTTTCTTTTGTCAAGTGCCTTTGCAGCCAAAAAAGCCATGCCTCCGGCACAAATCTCTGTACCGCCATCAATTCCGTATTTCCATGCATTGATGACTCGCTCATTGTCATGTTCTTCCTCCAAGATTTCATGATGATCTAGGACAAACCAGTTCTCGCCCAACGACTCGTCAAACTGCTTTGCAAACCCTCCTCCAAGGTCAGTTACAATATGAAAGTCACGAGAATCAGACTGCATACTTTTGACCACGCCCAGACTCATCTCTTTTGTGGTGCGCACAGTGATCTTGGCTCCGGCACGAATCAATGCCTTGGTAATGATCGCACCAGATGTCAGCCCGTCGCAGTCTATGTGTGTTGTAACAGAAACGTCTTTGCCGTTTCTGATGTGATCTAAAATTCTGTCGCTAAAATTTGATAAATGCTGATCGAGATTTTTTCCCATTATTCCAGTTGAGCTACAACTGACTTATATTTCCAGTTTTGCGGAATTGCGCCGATTCTTTTGTAGTATGTTGCAATTCTGTGAACCTTTGCTTCTATCAGCTCAAGCGATCTGACATTTCTTTTGTCAGAGTTGTTGTTTCTGAGGTGTCTCTGCAAGTTGATCGCCTTTTTGACAATATTGTTGAGGTCTTCTGGAAGGTCTTGCTTTACATTGTTTTCCTCGAGGATCTTTTTGACCGATTTTTTAGTGATGGTCTTTGCTAATGGAATGGCGTGCTGATCTCTAAGCTTGATTCCAATTTGTCTTCTACTTCTTTTGCGCTAGTGGTTACCCAAGATGGCGATCTACTGGTAATTGGTCTTGTAGAGTGTGATTGTCCATGTCTGTGGGTGTGTACACGTCCCATGCCGACTTTGATCCTGGAACTAACATAAACGTTACCACAACCATGTCTCAAAAATGGTTGTTTAGAAAAAAGTTAAATAGAAACCATAGCCCCCAACACACAGGTAAACACTATGAATAAAGCACTACTCGGAGCAGCAATCTTTGCTGTAGCCGTAATCTCAATGGGAATGACAGAACAAGCATTTGCCCAATACATGGGTAATGTTGACAAAGAGAGCGGTAAGACAGGCAAAAACACACTCGAAGAAGCACTAAAACTTCAAAGAGAACGTGTCGAGTCTGCAAAAACAAACCCGTCTACAGGTTCTGGCACTCCATACCTAGCAGCTGACGGTGTCTTGGGAGCCTCTGCAATCGCAGCGGCCGTTTTTGGAGGAATTGCCGCGGCATTTTTCTTCAGATCAAGAACCGGAAGATATGCAGCTCAAGGAAGAGGATAAACCTACTTCTCTTTTTCCATTTTATTGAATAACTCCTAGCGTTTAGCGATCACCATAAATTTCTGAGTATCAGAGAAATGTATATATCGCACATGCGGGGGTCATTAATTTAATGACTCCATTATTCGGTACAGTGTTCAGTATTCTGTCTACCGTATTTGGACAATTGGGACCAAACTATGACCCATTGTTCTACGATGTCATGGTATACATCTTTGGCACAGTCATGTTTACTGTATTCCTCTTGGGAATCATTGCATACTGGCTCAGAGTCCATGGCTGGTCATACAAAGACAACCGTGAAAGATGGGTTGACGAATTAGACAGACACTTTGAAAGAGAAGGTATCGGCCTGATACCAGACAACGGAAAGTACTGGTAAGACTCTCTTTTTTCATTCTTTTTAGTTTTCTTTAATCTAGGTTCTGTATTTGCAGACTTTGATGATTTTTACTATTTACTTTGGTGGTTCAAAGTCTTGGTCGCTAGAGTGTTCATATCCTTTGGTAAAGAACACTGCTTTGTAATGGGCACCATCAACTAGGGGTTCTCTGATATAATTTGCCGATTCTTTACCATCTACATAGATCTTTGATGTTGTCTGATCCATATCCCTCATTGGAAAGCCATTGTCATGATATGTGGTCCAGACCCACAAAAAGTGCCCTATTTCAAACGGATATTCCTTTTTCCACTCTGCATGGATTGTACCGTCATTTGTCAAAGTATACACTGAATGCCTGCAGTTTTCATTATTGCCAATGTTTGCAGGAATGTCTACCTTACGACCATCCACGTACAATTCCAGAGTCGCCGTGATCTTGTAATCCGTCTCCGTATTGTTTATGCAGACTCGTAGTGGGTTGTCTAGGTTAGCCCATTGTTGGATGAAAATGCTTCCAACCCCTACAGAAATGCCTATGGCCGCTGTGATTATGAGGTATCGTATGGTGCTTTTTCTCTTGGCAGGATCGCCCAAGCCGGGCCACTTCATGACTTGGCTGGAATTACTATGGCATAAAGTCGTTTCTCTGGGGGGCTAATAATAAAATGAAAAGAGAGGGTTGTTGGTTTAGATTACTTGCCAGGGGCGAGTTGCGAATGTTATGACATAGCCAACGCCAATGATGATTGATTGATACATGATGTTGGTGTATGGGATTGGTTTGAGTATTGGTTCGCCTGTAACGACTACTGTTTGTCCTGGGCCTAATCCTGGTCCAACTTGAGCTACGTTGAGTTGTGTATGTACGTGGTATACTCCTGGCTCTAATGCCTTTGCCCTGATTTCATAATCAATGACAGAGTTACCTGGGATTTGAAAGACGTTTCCTGGTGGGGTTCTTGCGAGAATTTCCCATCTGTTACCTGCGTTGGTGGACTCTGAGAATATAGAGTTCCATCCTCTTAGGTCTCTTTCAACAAGACTTACGAACTTGCCAGAGATGACTAGTTCTTCACCGGTTTGCAGTGACTGTCTGTTGAAAGTTTCGTCTTCAATCTTTACAAAACGACTCTGAAGTTGTGCTTGTACACCGTGTGCCTCTGCAGTCTGTACCATTTGGGCCAAGTTTGGACCAAGTGTACCTAATGCTAGAACAACACTTAGTGCGAGTACGATTGTTTTCTTGTCGACCATAGTTATCCCGTTAATTAATCATCGACTAATAGAATGATATATGTTTTGCCGTTTTAATCATTAGTGAGACTTAAAAGATCACGCATAATTTTTGATCTGATAGTTAAACATTAATGTTGAACATTGAATTGGTGTGATTTTCAAGATGTGATATTTTGACTTCCTTCAAGTTTTTTGTCTAGAATTAGGCATAAATCGTATAGTTTTTGTAAAAATTCCAAGAAATTTCTCTAAAAATAAACTCATGTTTTATATATTCAAAAGCACCCACGTGTATCATGGCACAGATGCCGGCATTAATCCCAAAAGAAGTTGAGATTCAGAGACTAAAGAAAATCTGGCTCATCGTTATTGCAATGGGATCCACAGCAGCATCAGTGGAAGTAGACAACTTCGTAGATGGTTCCTTACATCAAACCTCTATCAGAGATTCTGCATTCACACCAGCACACTGGTGGCTTTACTCACACTTTGTGGCACTACCACTAGGTTGGGGTTCAGTAGCAATCTATGATAGAAAGGTACCAGTACTCAGAGGTCCAAACAACTCCATGAACACCGGTCTAAAGATGACCATTCTAGGTTACCTAGCAACCATGTTCACAATCGGAGTCAATGAAATGTGGCACTTCTGGTTCGTAGAGGAGATCTTCGCAGTACCAAACCACTGGATGTTCAACATGGGTGTAGTCGTAGCATTCATGGGTGCTCTTGCATATGTCGTTAGAGTCTATGCAAGACTAGTCGAACTAGGTGCAGAAACACCAGGTGAGAACCCATACGTTGCAGAACTGTACAAGATGGCTCTAGAGGGCAAACTGTACAGCAGAGCAATCCCATAGACAAACACTCTCTTTTCTCTTATTTTTAGAAGATCGACTTAACCTGGGGTTTTAAGAAAGACTTAAAAGCCAACCATCGATTACAAATTCAAATGACTCTACCAAAAGGATTTGGTTCAGGCGGCTCCGGCGGAGCATCAAGCGCTGATGTAGAGAAGATGATCGGCCGTCGTGTTGAAAACATGACTGGAATCATCTCGTTAGCATACATTGCAGCTTGGCTAGCAACCTTTGGGGGAACAGCAGCTGGATATTTCTACTATCCATGGGCTTATCCAACACCAAGTGGTCACTATGCATTCATCGTCCTGACTATAGTCGAAGCAATTGGCTATCTCTTCTGTGTTAAAGTAATGGAAGAAGGTACCAAGAGAAAGAGCAACGGTATCATCGGTGCAGTATTAGGTGGAACCGCTGTTGGAACAATCATTATCTCTCTGTTCGTTGGAACATAGGGAAAGTTCCTGACCTTTATTTTCATTTTTCAATCATTCTCTAGATGATTCTGATCGCGTGGCTTACAACCTCAATAATTGTCTAAAATTTTATATACTCACCACTGCTCTAACCGGTTAATGGTCTGGCTTAGACGATGTACGCACTACTTATTCATAGTAGTCGTTGCAGTCAACTCAACCCTGCTAACAATCAACGCAGGAGACTACATCTTCTACACTGACTGGGCATGGACCTCCTATGTGGTATTCTCAATATCACAATCATTGATGTTGGTAGTCGGCGCAGCTTACTATCTTACATTTACGGGAGTTCCAGGAACCGCAACTTACTACGCGCTTATTATGACCGTGTATACATGGGTCGCAAAAGGCGCATGGTTTGCTCTAGGTTACCCATATGACTTCATTGTTACACCAGTTTGGTTACCATCAGCAATGCTGATTGACCTAGCATACTGGGCTACAAAGAAGAACAAGCACTCACTGATATTATTCGGTGGTGTGTTGTGTGGAATGTCACTGCCACTGTTCAACATGGTAAATCTCATTACCGTTGCTGATCCATTGGAGACTGCATTCAAATATCCAAGACCAACGCTAGCTCCCTACATGACTCCAATAGAACCCCAAGTGGGCAAGTTCTATAACAGTCCGGTGGCACTCGGTGCAGGCGCAGGTGCTGTATTATCAGTAACCATGGCTGCTCTGGGATGTAAACTGAACACATGGACGTATAGGTGGATGGCGGCTTGGTCCAAGTGGGACTAAAATCCTACAACTCTCTTTTCTCTTGTTTTTCATTTAGCTAGCCGTAAGGCTTGATTAACAAATATTGTACATCTTGTGATCTTTTGTTGTCTTGTGTCGGGATATGATTTTGTAGAATTCTGTATTATTGAGCCAACATCAGATACTTTCAACTGAGCCAAAGCCATTTGTCAAGTGGGCCGGGGGAAAAAGGCAATTAATCACAGAAATTGACCGTCATATTCCAAAAGAATTTGGTACGTATTTTGAGCCATTTTTGGGTGGGGGTGCAGTCTTGTTTCATTTACTAGGCAAGAATTCTGGCATGAAATGCAAGGTTTCTGATTTGAACTCTGACTTGGTATTGGCATATGTAACAATTCGCGACAAGCTGGATGATCTTATATCATCACTGGAAAATCACTCAAAAAACTATAACAAAAATCCAGACTCGTATTATTACGGTATCAGAGAAAGCGAGCCAAAAGACCAGATTGACAAAGTATCTAGATTGTTATTCTTGAATAGGACATGCTTTAACGGATTGTATCGAGTAAACAGCAAGGGAAAATTCAATGTTCCGCTGGGTAGATACTCTAATCCAAATATTGTAAATGAAGAGAATCTGACCACAGTCAGTCATATTTTACAATCAAAAAAGATTCAGATTAACTGTCGGGATTTTTCTGCAGTACTAACTGATGCGAAAAAGGGTGATTTTGTATACTTTGATCCGCCATACCAACCGGTAAGCGACACTGCCAATTTCACAAGCTATACAAATCGAGATTTCACGTACAAAGACCTTGAGAATCTAGTACAAGTATCTGAAAAACTCTCAGACAAGGGCTGCAAGGTTTTGCATTCTAATTCCAATTCCAAAGATGTCCGAGAACTATTCTCAAAGGACTGGAAGGTTATCGAGGTATCTGCAAACCGATCCATCAATTCTGACTCGGCAAAAAGGACCGGTCAAAAAGAACTACTAATCAAGAATTATTGAAAAAGCTTCGAACGGGATCCGAACCCGCGACCTTTACCTTACCAAGGTAACGCTCTACCAGGCTGAGCTATCGAAGCGATAATTTTTTGCTCAATCAAATCCTAATTATACTTAAGGAAATTTTTGCAAAAACACCAACCGTTAAATTTCAGCCAGGAATTAGCTATTCTGCAGGAGTAGCCGAGCCTGGCCAAAGTAAGCAACAAAAATTGCTTTTGGATGCGCGGGACTTAAGATCTAACAATGGGTGATCCCGTCTCTTAGGGGTTCGTGGGTTCAAATCCCACCTCCTGCACCTTTTTCTATCTAGGATGTCTGATTCCGCGAGAATTCAAAACTTCGTAAACGTCTGGCAATGAAAACACAAAGCCAATGTGGACACAATCTTTTTCCTCGCAAAGCTGGCAAAACAGCTCGCCTTTTTGGATTGCAACCTCAGCAATTCTGTTTTTGATATTGTCCTTTAGAACGACTCGGTCATCATCAACTGCGACTTTTTCAAGCTTTGGAGCATATTTTGCAAAGGTCTTGTCCTTTTGCATTGTCTGTTCCAGCATGTATGTGACATAACCTGAAAAGCTATTGATGCCCTTCATGGTAAGTTCTGGTTTGTTCTTTTCAAAAACGTCAAAGAACTTATCGTATACTTCTTCTGAAACTGTGATTGACTTGAAACCTGCTTTTGGCATTTTACTTACCTGTTACCGTACTTTAAGGTACTCTATTATTTAACGTTTTTTGTGAGGCTGATGCCAAGTAATGATAGCATAAATAATTAGGCTTGATAATAAAAGCAACTTTGGCAAAGGGTTATCAGATACAAAACATTCAGGAAAAACTAATCGAGCTTTTGTCGGGATCAAGAACTGGTCTGTCAGGCGTAGAAATTGCACAAAAGCTAAAGATCAACCGTGCTACAATGGCAAAATATCTCAATGTAATTGCAGCAGAGGGAATCATAAAACAAAAAAATATCGGCAATGCGAATCTGTGGTTCATAGAATCTGGTACTGAAAAACTTGAGTTTCCAGCAGACTATTTTCGAGTCAAAGAAAAGTTCTTTGAATGTCTAATTGCAAATCAGCATCAGCAAGCGCAATCATTAATCAGAAACGCGTTTCATTCCGGAGCTGACATTCCAACTTTGATAAATGAGGTTGTCTTGCCAGCAATTTCATCTCTGGAGGATCTGTATCTAAAGGCAAAAATTGGAACATCAGAGGCAAAGATGCTTCGTGGAATAATCTCAAACTCTATTCATATCTTGACTACACAAAAAGAACCCGACCAAAAAAGAAACGTAATCCTTCTTTCAGCAGATTCGTCCAGCCTTCTTTATTCTCAGGCAGCCTTATCCTCTCTTGCAGCAAAAGGCTGGCAGGTCTGGCAGGTAGGAGACGTATCTGATGCAATAGACGTGTTATATGATCTGGATCTGCAAAAATTCATCACAAAGATCTGGAAGCAAAAACAAGGAGTGGTGGTTATTGCAATATTTTCCGGCAGCGAAGAAGGAACCAAATTCTTTTCAGAGTCTGCAAATTCCATAAAGCCAAAGTTTGGCAAACACATGCATATTGTGGTTCATTCCAGAGCACAAAAACAAGCAACCAAGGCTGAATTTACAAGCGACAAGTTCGAGTCTGTAATACAGTGGATAGAGTCTGTCTCTGGTGTGTAAAATGGTGGGCCGAGAGAGATTCGAACTCTCGACCTTTCGATGTCTGAAAGGATGTTTTATCAGTCGAACGCTCCAGCCAAGCTGAGCTACCGGCCCTAAAAAAATTCAGATAAAACGGACTTAAAAGTGTGTGGTCAGTTCTTCCACTTTATCGAACAACCAATTGAAGGATCAAAGTCTTTTGGAATTGGTTGGCCTCCAAGTAATTTTTCCACAGTTCCAATCATTGTTTTTTCTGTGGCCTTGTCTTCTGGCTTCATTGCGTTGTCTATCTTTCCATGAAATACAAGCTTGCGTTCTTTGTTAAACAAGAACGGGTCTGGTGTGCAAACTGCACCATATTTTTTTGCAATTTGCTGAGTTTCATCCACCAAATACCAAAATGAAATGTTTCTCTGTTTTGCAAATTCCTTCATGCTATCAAAGCTGTCATCTGGATATGCAACTGCGTCGTTACTGTTGATTCCAACAACTGCCAGCCTTCCTTTGAACTTGTTTTGTACTTCGTTTATTGCGTCTACTTTTGCCTTGACATATGGGCAATGGTTGCACATGAAAATAACAAGCAAAGCATCGTAATCCTTGAAGCTTTCAAGTGAATACTTTTTGTCGTCTACTCCAAGAAGCTCAAAACCTGGCGCAGAATCACCCTTTTTGAGTACAACTTGAGATTCCATTACGACCATGTTTTGCGCAATTTATTTTGCAAATAAAAATTCTTGCCTAAACCAAAGACAACAATTAAAATCTGCACACAAAAGCCATTCCTTATGGGCTGATAGTTCAGGGGTAGAATGCTCGCCTTGCACGCGAGAGGTCAGGGGTTCAAATCCCCTTCAGTCCATACATCGATCTTTTCACAAATCTGGGTCTCAGAGATGAACTTAAATATGACATTTTGAATGGAAAATTTGTATGGTAAATCCAGAAGGATATCTAAACGCAATGGGTGTATGGATACCTCTCATTGTTGGTTTGGCGCCAGGATTAGTTTACTGGTTCGTTATTACCGGCATGAGAAATAGAAAGTAACCCTTCATTTCTTATCTTTTATTCTTAATTTTTGTAAAACCTTCTAGTCTACATTGTTTACAATATGGAATTCCTCATGTGATTAATGCCTCTTGTGTACAAAAAGTGAAATGAAAACATTCATTGTATTCTCGCTATTGCTTTTGCTGTTTCCCACGTCTCAGGTTTTAGCCCAAGTAACCGACACCCAATCTACGCTTGGAGTCAAGCTGACCAACACTACCCCCTTCATCTACAAAGATGATCAAGGATATACAGTTGTGATTGGTGAGCTGGAAAACACAAAGAGTTTCCCGGTGAATAATGTCAAAGTGTGGGCTGGATTCTATTCGGGCAATTCAGCAGGCTCTGCTGGAGAGTCTCCACTGGAGACAGTAACTGGAACAAGTCTTCTTTCAGTGATTCCGGCCAAAGGGAAATCCCCATTCGTGCTAAAATCGGAAACCGCGGATTCTGAAATCTCCGAAGTCACAATCAATGTTTTGGGATTCAACTCTGCCACACAAAAGCAGATGAATCTCGACGTTACTCCTGGACAGCTGATAATTGGCGAGACCATAAAACTTGATGCCAAAATAACTAACAATGCTCAAGACGCGGCAACAAACATCAAGGCTCATCTGATTGGATACGACTCGTTTAATCCTCCTAGAATTGTAGGAATACAAACTGTCACTATAGAAGACATTGAATCGAAAAAGACAGCCGATGTATCATTTGATGGCAAAATGGATCCGCGCGCATCCTCATTCAAGATACTAGCTGAGTCTGACAAATCCCAATCAAAGATGACCAATGTAGATGACATTTCTCTGGAATCACCAACCAGACTGATCACGATAAACGATGTTGATGTCTTGGGTTCTGATGGAAAACGAGCATCAAAAATTAAGATTGGACAAGCAGTTGACATTACAAGCCAGCTTTCAATCCAATTCTCTGCAATAGATAAGCAAGATCAAAAGTTTGCATATTATGTGCAGGTAAAGCAGTTTGGCCAAAAGGCAACTGTAGAATTTTTGGGAGTACAGGAAGGAGAATTTGACTCTGCAGACCCGCAAACGATATCTGTACAATGGACTCCGGAACACGAAGGCGGATTCTTTGTAGAGACATATGTATGGGATCTGAATGCCGTAGCCCTTGCAGCACCAAGCAAGACAGTATCTGTTATTTTGGTAACACCATAAATTCACCTTTGCGCATTTTCTAGCATGGCGGAATTTTCCTTGGTAGCGATGGGCGGGACATTTGACATCATACACAAAGGTCATCTGGCATTATTAGACAAGGCATTTTCTGTATCTGATAATGTCATAATCGGCCTTGTCGGAGACGAGCTTGCAATAAAAAAGGGCAAAAAGCTGAACCATTCTTACCAACAAAGACTGGATACACTAAAGAAAACAATTGCAGAAAAATTCCAAAACAAATCATACGTGATTAGCAAGCTTGACAATGACTTTGGTCCTGCTGTTTTGGAAAAAGACATGCAAGCACTAGTAGTAAGCGATGAAACAGGATTCCAAGGGGATGTATTGAACAAAATACGCAAAGAAAAGAATCTGACACCGGTCAAAATAGTAATAGTGCCGATGATTCTGGCAGAGGATGGCAAAAGAATCTCGTCTACTAGGATTCGTAATTCCGAAATTGACACGCAGGGAAACTTGGTCTAAGTTGACAAAGTACTGTTCTGTGTTTGATTCATCTGAATAAAACAAGAATTCTCAAGCCTTTGTTGTTTGACTATAATCAACCACATGTCAAAAAAATTCACAGGCAACATAACTGGATTACAAGAAGGACTGCATCCGGAAAATCTTGCATTATGGTATGATATTATAATCAAAGAATCCCGGGAGATGGCGCCTGCCTGGCTTGTGGATAAGATCAACGTAAAACAGGATCCTATATTATCAATGAAATTCAACCTAGACATCTCAAAAAGAGCTGTGCGCTATTTCATGATGGCAGTGGACAATAATCTGCATAAAATGCCGACATCAACAAAACTGTACTTTCTGAAAGTGGAAGAAACTCTATCCAATGAAATGGACAAGTCACTGGTCTAACCCTTGGTAATCTCTACTGTTTCAATAATTATTTTTATGTCAACTATCTGATTTGCCTTGTCCAAAACAGATTGGATGAAATCTGTAAAGATCTCTACTTGTATTGTATCCTTTAGCGTAATAGAGTGAGCAGATTTATCCTTGAGTTCTATTACTATCTCGGTTCCATAGACATTCAAAATTGAAGAGATGAATGTCTCTTTTCCATCCCGAATGAAAATAAGACTTGCAAGCTTGGCAGCTTCATGCTTGTCTTGGCAAACAACACGCGCTTTCATTTGTCTTCTAACAGAAATTTATCCAGCTGGTCTTTTGCCTTTTCTCGTTTTTGTTGGTGTGCAACTAGGAACTCTGTTACCTTCTCTATCAGGATTGCTTTGAGCTCGCCTGTGAGCATTTTACCTGACTTGTAGTCATCGTAAATTGTCTTCAGTTTCTTGTCGTCAGGCTCAAAAAAGATTCTAAGATATTGATATGAAACATCAATGTCTGGATTGCCGCCGATTTTTCTGTGATCCTCTACTGTTGCTTGTCCGCCAGAAAATGCGTACTTGTTTATCTTTTTCTTGATCGTCTCTGGCGTATCTGTTGTGTATATTGTACCAGATTCTTCGGATGCAGACATTTTTCCTCCAGGACCCGACAATGCAGGAATCATGATGTTGTGGATTAACGCTGGTTTTTCTTTGCCTATGCGTGGTGCCACATCTCGAGTTATTCTAAAGTGCGGATCCTGGTCTACTCCTAGCGGAATCAAGACAGGCCTGTCTTCAATAAAGCAGGGAGCTGACTGGAGCGAAGTATAGAAGATCATTCCTATGTTCGTCTCGTTTGTGAAGCCAAAGACTGCCTTGGTGTTGGAAAAGTTGATCTTTTTTGCTACTTGCGATGCAATTGGGTATAGGGTTTTGATATTTTTCGTGTTTATGATTATCTTTGTTTTTTCCGGTTTGAAGCCTAGTGCAATAAAGTCTAATGCGTTTTCATATGCAAAATTGCGGGTCTGCTCTAATGTGAGATCTTGTTTTGCAAAAAACTTTTCATCATCTGTCAGCTGAAAGTACAGATTCGTGTCGAATTTTTCCTGCAGCCACTTTGTGAAAACCCATGGAACCAAATGTCCAATGTGGGTGTGACCAGACGGACCGCGTCCTGTGTATAGGAAAAATTTTTTGCCCTTTTGGTAATCCTCAAGAATTCTTGTCAGGTCTCTATGTGAGAAAAAGATTCCACGCCTTAGCATAAAGTGACTTTCACCAGCTATTGATTCTATTTTCTTTAGCAGTTCTTGTGTTATTTTTTCGGTGCCAAATTGTTTGATGAGCTTGTCATAGTCGATTTCTCCTTCTACATGCCACGGAGTCACAATGAAATCGTCAGAAGGCATGCATCAACGAACTAGGTTAAGGTTTAAAAAGTCTTTTCGGGTCGTTTTGCTGTTGTCTCAAGTTCTCCATCCAATTGAGAAAACAATCATCAAATTATTGCAATCTGAAAAAAATCTCACAGAATTGCAAATCATGGAAAAAGCCAAACTTTCCATGGATCAGACTAGACGAGGAATAGAATGGCTACGACTGAAAAATCTGGCAATTGTTGAAGAATCTGAAAAGTTTTTCCTGACACTTGGCAAGAACGGTATTGCGGCAAACACTGACGGCCTGCCTGAGCGCAAACTGGTAAATCTTGTATCAAATGCGTCCGTACCGTTTGATGATCTAAGAAAAAAGCTACTTGATGACATGAATGTTGCAATAGCAAACGCAAAGAAAAATGACTGGATTACAATTACAAAAAATGAATCCGGCAGCATCGTATCTCTAAAATCAAAGCCTGATCAGACCAGTGAGGAAAAAATCTTGGCAGCGATTGGCCATAACAAGATTCCTCAAGATGACATCAAAGATACTTTAGCGCTGGAATCACTCAAAAAAAGACCAGATTACATAATACTTGAATCCGTCAAGACCAGAACACTTTCTTTGTCAGAGCAGGCAAAATCAATCGATGTTGATGCTGCAGACTCGGGAGCAATCGATGTTGAAGCGGACGTTCCAAGAGTTTATGCCGCAAGAACTCATCCACTTAAAGACACTATAAATGAAATCCGCGAAATATTCGTCAGTCTGGGATTCTCGGAAATATCTGGCAGCCTGACACAGCCGGGATTTTGGAATTTTGATGCATTATTCACACCACAAGATCACCCTGCAAGAGAAATGCAGGACACATTTTACATCAAGGACAAGCTAGCATCAAACTTTGCAACTGCATCCCAGATAAACCAAGTATCTGCATCGCACAAAAAAGGTTGGAAATATCCTTGGAATGTTGATGTTGCAAAGAAAATGGTTCTACGTACACACACCACATGTGTTACCATAAACTATCTGGCAGAAAACAAGCCAAGCGAAGCTAGAGTCTTTTCATTAGGTCGCGTATTTAGAAATGAAAAAGTAAGCTACAAGCATTTGGTTGAATTCAATCAGGTAGAAGGAATCGTAGTTGGAAAAAATGTCTCACTGCGAGATTTGATGGGAATTCAGACGCAATTTTACAAAAAGCTTGGATTGAACAAAATAAAATTCTGGCCGACATTTTTCCCGTACACAGAACCATCATTGCAAACAATGGTGTATAATGAAAAACTGGACAAGTGGATTGAACTGTTCGGAATGGGAATTTTCCGACCAGAAGTGACTCGACCCTTTGGCATAACGCGACCTGTTCTGGCATGGGGTGGAGGAATTGAGAGAATTGCAATGCTAAAATATGGTCTTGATGATGTTAGGGAATTTTACAACAACAATCTAAGCTGGCTCAGGAGCACTCCAAAATGCCAGTAGTGACTCTGTATCTTTCCAGACTACAAAAGCTTGTGGGAAAAGTAAGTAAGGACAAAATCATTTCCGCGTTGCCGTTTTTGGGCCTAGACATTGAAGAAGAGACAGATCAGTACATTAGAGTCGAATACAGTCCGAACCGACCTGACTATGCAACGGATGTTGGAATTGCAACCGGTTTGCAGGGATTACTTGGAATCAAAAAGGGAATCGCCAAGATCATAATAAAAAGGCAAAAGGACAAGACCTACTCAATCAAGACTAGTCCTGCAGTCAAAAAAATCCGTCCGTTTGTTCTTGGCTTGGTTGCAAAAGACGGCAAGTTAGACGATGAGATAATCCGACAGCTAATTGCATTGCAGGAAGACCTGCACTTTGGAGTTGGTCGCAAGCGCAAAAAGGCATCAATTGGAATTCATGATTTGGACAAAATCACACTACCTCTTTTGTACACTGCAAAATCCAAGGACCACAAATTTGTGCCGCTTGCAACTAATCATTCGATGTCGGTAACGCAGATTCTTGATACTCTGGAAACTGGCAAGGAATATTCTGCAATACTTGGCAATGGTGCAAATGTTCCAATGATTTTAGATTCCAAAGAAAATACCGTTTCATTCCCGCCAATAATTAACTCTGCTCTGACTACGGTATCGACTAGCACAAAGAATCTGCTAGTTGAGGTTACAGGAAATGATCCTGGAGCTGTTGCAGATACACTTGCAGTAGTTGCATCTGCCCTGCAAGGACTGGGTTTTACTTTACATGATTTCAAGACAGATTCTAAAAGTTCTGCGGACTCGATAAAAATGCGAACAATCATACTTGATCCAAATCTGGTAAGTCAGACATTGGGATTGGAATTATCGCCAGTGCAAATCTGCAACATGCTAAAAAAATGCAGATTAGATGCTATGGTAAAGAACAAAAAAATCTCTTGCACAGTTCCAAGCTATAGATTTGATATTTTTGGCCCAATGGACTTGGTAGAAGAAGTCGCTCTTGGCTATGGGATACAAAATCTTTCTACAACATTGCCATCATCAACATCCGTTGGACAAAAAAGCAAAACAACACTCAAACTTGATCAGCTAAGCCAAATCATGCTAGGCCTTGGATTCACAGAAGCACTAAACTCGTCACTAACCAGCAAACAAACTCTATACGATAATACCAAACGCGATTCATCCAAGCTAATTGAAGTGGCAGAATCAAAAAGCCAAGAGCATACGGTATTGCGAGATTCTATTATTCCTGGATTGTTGGAGAATCTCTCAAAAAACATTCACGAACAGTATCCGCAGAAATTATTTGAAAGCGGAATTGTATTTTCCACAGGATCTCCAATCAAAGAATCAATTTGTCTTGCATGTGTCAGTGCACACAAGGACTCTGGATACACTGAAATCAAATCTATACTGCAATCTCTATTGAAAACCGATTCCAACATAGAATGCCAGACAAAAACATCACAAAATACAATGTTTGCAAAGGGCAAAACCGCTGATGTTATTGTAAATAACAAAAAAATTGGAATCATAGGTGAGATTGATTCTGGAGTAATTGAGAATTTCAAAATCCGTGTACCTGTAAGCGGGTTTGAGCTAATCCTGACTGATTTTCTGCTATAGTCAGGTCTGACTTAATATTTGAGAGAATTTGGTTGTTCTTTGCCCTAACAAAGGCATACAGACGGACTAGAATGATATGATGCTTAAACATGATTTCTGGGTCCACCCAGGTATGCGACATGGGGCTACCCCGGCCACAGAGCACATTTGAGGAAATAGGCTAATAACCTGTGAGAATGTGTGAGTCAGTGCCGGGGTACATTACACTAGCAAAAAAATATTAGATTTGCAAAATTACAACAATCATGAATTATTGGCTGTGCAAACAGGAACCAAGCTCATACGATTTTGATTCTCTGGAAAAAGAAAAAACTACCTCCTGGGATGACGTTCACAACAATCTGGCAATAAAGAACATCAATTCCATGAAAAAAGGAGATCTGGCATTTTTCTACCACAGTGGTGATGAAAAACAAATTGTCGGAATAATGGAGATAACATCTAGTGCTTATCCAAATCCAAAAGAAGAAAATCCGAGATTCGTCACAATAGATGTAAAATACAAAAAGCGACTCAAAAGACCTGTAACACTTGCAGAGATCAAATCAAACAAGAAATTCAAGGACTGGGATCTTTTGAGGATCTCAAGACTCTCTGTTATGCCAGTTCCATCTCAAATTTGGAGCGAAATACTGGAAATCTCCCAAAAATAGAAACCGACAATAGGTTTATTGATATATCCCGGGGTGTATAGTTTAGTCATGGCAACAGCATACGTTTTGATAAACTGTGAACTAGGATCAGAAGAAGCCATCATCAAACAACTAAAATCACTTGATGGCGTTAAAGAGGTCCACGGCACTTTTGGTGCATACGACATCTTGGCCAAAATCGAGTCTCCAACTGTTGAGGCACTACGTGAAACAATCACTTGGAAGATCCGAAAAATCGAAAAAATCCGATCTACATTAACCCTGATGGGTATTGAGGGTCAGTCTTAAACACTACCTCTTTTTCTTATGCTTTTACATTTCATATTTCTAGTAACTAAAGAAGATCTGGAATCCAGAACTGAGGAATTTGAATACGTCCAACAGATGGCTTTGTTTTATAAAAAATGGCTCAAGGACACGTTTTCTGTAGATGTAGATGTGCAAGCTGATCAGATGGTTGTCCCAGAGCAAAGCCTGGTTAGAAGACTCGACACGGCCGTTCTAGTTGAGGACCACAAAAGCCGTGGCTCTGACGTGTTTCATTTCTATTTGTCAAATTTTCGTCCAATGTGGACTGACTGTACATGTGAAGGATACTATGCAGAAAACTTTGCAATGGTTCTTTGGGTCAAACCAAAAGACGATGTGTTGTCAATGTGTCAAAAAAACTGTACCGTGGTATCGCATGAATTATGCCATGAAATATTGCGACAAAAAAAAATCAAAAAACAATACGATATGATTCATGATGTCTGGAACAAACATCTTTTCAAGGGCTCGGATTTTGCAAAATATGGGAAAAACTTTGAGCCAAATGATTCCCAGCCGTACTTTATGACGCTTGATGCAACTGATCTGCGGTCATAACATAATCACCTGCTGTTTTAATTTCAGATATTTGCATTGGATATGTGTTAAATTGTAAAGGATTGTGCAAAACAAAATACAAGGAATCTCTGGGAGAGTTTTCTCTCAAGTATAATGGGCAGAAAAGATGCGGAATATGTGATGTTTATCTAAAATGGAATGGAACCAAGTGTCCTTGTTGTAAGTCTGTGTTGCATGTAAGACCAAGACACTCTAGGGCCAAAACAAAATACTATGAAAATGGTAACGTACAGTGGATTTAGCTGCACTTGGTCACAGAATAGATTCTGTTCTCAAAGTTTGCTGTCTTGATTTCTAGTCTGTTCTCAGCATCTGATTTTCTTGATTTACTGAGTTTTTCTAGTTCTACTAAAGAGTCGCCCTTGAAACCGACTGATGTTCCAAAGATTGCGTCAGTGAGCATTGTGCCGTGGTCACCTTTTTTGACATCGTCGACAATGCCGTAAAATTTGATTGCTTCGCGTTTTTGCACTGGGGTTCCAGTGGACTTGTTGAATGCAACGGCAATGTACATGCCGTTGTTTTTGACTGCGACTGGAACCTTGTGGTTTTTACCAGATGCGCCAGGAATTGATTCGTTGATCAAAATATCGCATTTATGATACATGCTTGCAACATATGCGTAAAATCTGTAATCGGCAAACTTGCCTGCAACATCGCTTTCGCAGTTGATGAAAATTTTGTGCAAAGTAACAAGGGCAACATCATTCATGCTTTGAAGCCTATCATCGAGTCGGCCTCTTTCTAAAAGGTTAGAGTCACATTCTTTGGCAATTTTTTTCAAAATGAAATCAGGAAGATTATAGTTTTTCAGAGCGGCAATATAAGATCCCGCTTGGGACATACCAAAACTTGGAAAGCCCTTATTGACCATGCAGATGGCCTCCAGTGAAGAATGTAAAATGAATCATGCCCCGTACCATATACAGTAAAGCTGCTTTTTGCTTATAACTGTTAGGAATAACTAAATCGAAAAGATGTTTCCAAGTAAAAAACCCTGATACGATTTATAACTAATTGGCGGACCATGCTTGATTGCTAATGGAAATTGCAACAACACCAAAACTTGTTACCCAAGTTTATGAAAAACTAGAGCAAAATATTTCCAAATTTAGAAAAGTAGTTAATCGCCCGCTGACACTGTCGGAAAAAATTCTTGTCGGCCACTTGGCGGAATTCGACGGCAAAGAGTCGGAGCGGGGAAAAAGCTATGTCTTTTTGAAACCAGACAGAGTAGCACTGCAAGACGTAACGGGACAAACAGTAATGTTGGAATTCATGCAAGCTGGTCTGAAGCAAGCTGCATTACCAACAACAGTTCACTGTGATCATTTGATTCAGGCCAAAGTCGGAGCCAAAGAGGACACCAAGCTTGCAATGTATGAAAATAATGAAGTTTACACATTTTTAGAATCTGCTGCCAAAAAATACGGTGCGGGATTCTGGAAGCCGGGAGCTGGCATCATTCACCAAGTGGTATTGGAAAATTATGCATTTCCTGGAGGGCTAATGATTGGAACCGACTCTCATACACCAAACGCCGGCGGCCTTGGAATGATAGCAGTAGGGGTTGGAGGAATGGATGCCGCAGAGGTCATGGCAGGAATGCCTTGGGAGCTGCTCTATCCAAAAAGAATAGGAGTCTATCTCAAGGGTTCACTGAATGGTTGGACTGCACCAAAAGACATCATACTGTATGTAGCAGGATATCTTACCGTGTCTGGTGGAACAAATGCCATCATTGAATATTTTGGTCCAGGAGCAAAGACAATCAGCTGTACTGGAAAAGCAACCATAACCAACATGGGTGCAGAAATCGGTGCAACATGTTCTATTTTTGAATATGATGAAAAGATGGCAAACTATCTAAAAGCAACTGGACGTGGCGAGCTTGCGGCAATTGCAGACAAGCACAAAGACATTCTGACAGAAGATGAAGATGTAGTGAATAATCCTGGAAAATATTTTGATAAAGTAATAGAAATTGATCTGAGCAAGCTAGAGCCACATATGGTTGGCCCGCACACGCCTGACTTGGCACGACCAATATCAAAACTTGCAGAAGACGTCAAAAAGAACAATTACGTTGATGAGATTTCAGTCGCCTTGATTGGAAGCTGCACCAACTCTTCATATGAAGACATGTCACGAGCTGCAAGCGTTGCAAAACAGGCAAAACAAAAAGGAATCAAATCAAAAATTCCATTGCTGGTTACACCCGGATCTGAGCAGGTCCGCGCAACAATTGAGCGCGACGGACAAATGCAGATGCTTGATGATATCGGCGCAACTGTACTTGCAAATGCATGCGGTCCTTGCATTGGACAGTGGAGCAGACCTGAGTTAAAAAATGACAATCCGAATACTATCATCACATCGTTTAATCGAAATTTCCCTGGACGCAACGATGGAAAAAGAAACACGATGAATTTCATCGGCAGTCCTGAATTGATTATTGCACTTTCTCTTGGTGGAAGACTGTCATTCAACCCAATAACTGATGAGCTGACAGCACAAGATGGAACCAAATTCAAACTGTCACCGCCAGAAATTGCACCAGATGTTCCAAAAGACGGATTCAAGGCAGGAGTGGATGTTTATGTTGCACCTTCTGAGAACCCGGACTCAGTTCAGGTGTTAATAGATCCAAACAGCGAGCGACTTCAAAAACTAGAACCATTCATCCCATGGGACGGCAAGGATTATTACGATTTACCAATAATGGTCAAGGCAAAGGGCAAGTGCACTACAGATCACATCTCGCCTGCAGGCGCTTGGCTTTCATTCAGAGGACACCTAGACAGACTAAGCGATAATCTACTTTTGGGAGCAGTAAATGCATTCACAGGCGATGTTGGCAAGGGCAAAAACGCACTAACTGGTGTAGTAGAATCATTCCCAAGCATTGCGCGCCAGTATAAGTCTAAAGGTCTCAAGTGGATAATCATTGGCGATACAAACTATGGAGAAGGAAGCAGTAGAGAGCACGCCGCCCTTACTCCAAGATTTTTGGGATGCGGTGCAGTAATTGCAAAATCATTTGCAAGAATCCATGAGACAAATCTCAAAAAGCAAGGACTGCTAGCACTGACGTTTTCAAATCCTGCAGATTATGACAAAATTCAGGAAACCGACAGACTAAGTCTGGTGGATTTGGGAAAATTGGAACAAGGAAAACCGGTAAAATGTATCATAACCCATGCAGACGGAAAGAAAGAAGAGGTTTCACTATCGCACACATTCAACTCTTCTCAGATAGACTGGTTCAGGCAAGGCTCTGCGCTGAACGTTTTGCGAAATAAAAACAAGTAACGTGGGGCCGACCGGAGTTGAACCGGCGATCTAC
This sequence comes from Nitrososphaeria archaeon, assembly GCA_010028495.1. GTDB lineage: Archaea > Thermoproteota > Nitrososphaeria > Nitrososphaerales > Nitrosopumilaceae > Nitrosotenuis. The sequence continues at coordinate 29,393 of RHCX01000002.1, forward strand.
AGGTCACTGCAGCTCCAAACTCACATCATCTTGTGAAATCAGTTTGGATTGTATTACTTCTGGAGCCTCTAGCGATGACTTTGTCAATCATAGTCGCCTTGCCAGGCTGGGCTACGACCCCACGAATTACAACAATCTGGACTTGGATTTATTCTAACTGGTGTTTCTGAATTAGATTTATTATAAATTCAAAATTGTAAGATATTGTACAATGGTCAAACTTATTCTCATAATTGGCGCGGCAATTCCTATTATTCTGGCTGCCTTGATTGCAGCTCCAATGATTATGAACCCACAAGTCCCGTTTTCTGCAGCAAATGCTGATGACAAGATCTCAATTGAGCTAATAAAATATGATCTCAAAAAAGTCTCGTTTGGATTGACTGATAAACTGGTGCCGCAAAAATCCGAGGTTCTGACTATATCTGATGATGGTTCACTAAAGTATACCTTGTCTACACCTGATTCTTCTCCTGTGGAAAAATCTCTAGTCTTAGACAAGTCTCAAGTTACCAAGCTTACTGCGTTGATCAAAGAGACGGGCTACATGCAGTTGCCGTTTGATTCGATTCCCGCAGACGAGTCTGTATCACAGTACACAAAATTCTCACTAAAAGTAACATTGAATGGAAAAACAAAACAGGTCCAGTGGCCTGAACAAAACGCAACCTCATCTTTTATTCCGCCGTTAGTGTCTAATGTGGAATCGGAGCTAGAAGGGCTCTTGAACCAGACAAAGAATTGAGTACGATAAACTATACTCCTGTCAGCAAGCCATTTCTGATGACTGGCGTGATTCTGTCATTTATTGGTACAATAATTGGTTCTGTTTGGATGTTGAGCTTGTTTGGTGTTGCATTTCCTGAACAAGTTTTGTCGATTTTCAAAGTTCATAGAATTTTCCAGCTGAATGGCTTTGTCACACTCATGATTATGGGAGTTGGATACATGATCATACCTAGAATGCGAAACAATCTGACTCCATCAAACAAGCTCGCCAAAATATCGTATCTTTTGATAATATCTTCGATTGGTGTGGACTTTGCCGGGGGAATTTTATCATCTGACTATTCCAAAATAGCAACTGTTCTACGACTAATTGGCGTTTCTATCTTTGGTGGGCTAATGTTTTACATGCTAAGAATTGTGCCAAAACTGCTAAGGGAATCTGATTATTTTATCGCAATTTCGCTTTCGGCATTGATTGCATCGCAAGTTGTATCGTTGTTTGATGTGCAGCAAAATATTCTGATTCAAAAACAAATGTGGCTGTTTTTCCCTATTTTGATGATCTTTGCCATACAATACAAGACACTGCCATCGTTTTTGGGATTTTTGCGAGCAAAAAGAAAGCTGCTCTTTACATCAATTACTTTGGCAATATTATCTGGCATATTGGGAATAACATCTGTACTCATACCATCACAATCTGTAGATATCGCGTTTAATCTGTCCATGATATCGATGGTGATATGCTTTACACTGTCGTTGTACATTTATGGTGGATTTGATAATACTGAGATTCTCAAACTGATCACCGGAGAAAAGAAAAAACGCTATCATGTGATTATACTACACACACGAATTGCTTATGGATTCCTGCTTGCCGCTTTGACGCTTGGAACAGTACATGCAATGAATATCACAAATTTTGCATTGTATGATTTGACCATACATTACACAGCAATTGGATTCATTGGGGTAACAATAATGTTGTACATGCCGCTGATGATTCCACCAATATTGGAAAAACCAGTTAGATTTCTGGACTTTAATTATATTCCATTGGCATTGATACTGATAGCACTTGGAATTAGAACAATAGGGGATGTAATTCTGAGCTCTGCATTACATGATCAGGCAATAATTGTCTTTGGAGTATCTGGCTTTGTTGTTCTAGTGGGCATGTTCCTGTTTGTTCGAATGATTCACCGCGCAATGAAAAACACCAATTCTGAATTGTCTATTGTGTAAAAACCAGAAAATTCTGTCGCGTATTATAAATATGCAAAATCAATCATTTTCTTTATGATTCCACTCTCTGGAGATATGCCAAACGCAAAGGGTAGAGTAAATGAGCGAGTTGGCTCTTTTTCAACAACACGCGGAACATCCACTCTAAAGCGTGGATTTGCTCACATGCTAAAAAATGGTGTAGTCATGGATGTCACAACAGTAGAGCAAGCACAAATTGCAGAAGAAGCCGGCGCAGTCTCTGTGATGGTTTTGGACAAGCTTCCATCAGATGTTAGAAAAGCAGGTGGTGTAGCAAGAACAGCAAGCATTAGAGTTATTGAAGAAATTATGGATGCAGTTACAATTCCAGTCATGGCAAAATGCAGAATTGGCCATGTCTACGAAGCTCGTGTATTGGAAGAAACAGACGTTGACATGATTGATGAATCAGAGGTATTGACACCAGCAGATGAGACACATCACATTTGGAAATGGGATTATACCACTCCGTTTGTTAATGGTGCAAGATCCCTTGCAGAAGCACTACGAAGAATAGAAGAAGGCGCTGCAATGATTAGAACCAAAGGAGAGCCTGGAACTGGAAATGTTGCAGAAGCAGTAACACACATCAAAAAAGTAAATGATGAATTACGATTAATCAAATCAGTCTATGATTCCGGCGATCACCAGGACTTGGTGAGAATTGCCCGCGAGTTCAAAGTATCTTATGATCTGGTAGAGCAGACTGCCAAAATTGGACGATTACCTGTAGTGAATTTTGCTGCAGGAGGTATTGCAACACCGGCAGATGCAGCTTATCTGATGTCTTTGGGCTGTGATGGAATCTTTGTAGGCTCTGGAATATTCAAAGCAGAAGACGCCAAAGAGCGCGCAAGAGCAGTTGTACTGGCCACTACTTTCTGGGAAGACCCAGACAAGGTCAAAGAGGCACAAAGAATGATTGACGAGCGACAGTCTATGCTGGGCCTTGATGTCAAGAACTTGGAATTAAGAATGCAAGAGCGGGGAAGCACAGCATGAGCGTAAACATTGGCGTTTTGGGAATGCAAGGGGATGTTGCAGAAAACATCGTAGCAACTAGGGCTGCACTGGCACGAGCAGGAATGAAGGGAATAGTAAAGCAGGTAAAGACACCTTCAGAGATATCCAAGCTTGATGGCTTGATCATTCCTGGTGGTGAAAGCACAATGATTGGTCAAATGTCTTTGGTAAATGGCGCAATCAAGACCATAAAAGACAAGATCCAAAAGGGAATGCCTGTCTTTGGAATCTGCGCTGGCTTGATTTTGTTATCAAAAAATGCCAAGGACAGAGTCGTAGGCAAAATGGATCAACCATTATTGGAATTACTGGATGTTAGAGTGGAGAGAAATTCATTTGGCCGTCAACGTGATTCATTTGAGGCGGAAATTGCTGCTCAACAGTTAGGAATTGCAAGATCTCGAGGTGTGTTTATTCGCGCCCCATCAATTGAAGGTCTTGGCAAAAATGTTCAGGCAGTATCAAAATTTAATGAAAAAATCGTCGCAGTAAAACAGGGAAACATTCTAGGTGTGGCATTCCACCCAGAACTAACCACTGATCCGTCATGGCACAAATACTTTGTTTCCATGATAAAACCAAAGACTGGCAACAATCAACCGCACCAGCAAAACAACAAAAATCGTCAACAAAGGCCGCAAAATAAAAACCAAAAACCAAAGAACACTCCAAAGCCTGTTCCAAAAAACCAAAACAAACAGGCACCAAAACCAGCCCAGCAATAATATTGTTGTAATTTTTCAAAAATATCATTGGAAGAGCAATTACAAATTAGACGCGCATTTGGAATCCTGTTTGTTTTAGTATCTGTGGCAGTGTCTGTTGCTTCTGCGCTGAGCCTAGTTGTGGCCACTAATGGCTATCCGATGTTTTGGTATGCCGTGATTTGGTTAACCTCGTTTGGAATTCCATTTGGTGCTTATTTCAAAAAATCAAAGGCAAAACTGTTGATGATTAGACAACGAATGAAAAACAGTGTCCACTGGCCGACTCAAATCAAGGCAATAAATGGGCTTTGTTGGGCTTTGCCGTTTGCATTGATTGGTGTATTTCCATCAATGATTCAATATTTGATATTGTTTGGAATTGGATTTGGCAATTTGTCAACGTACATTTTCATGAGAAAATTCAGTGGGCTGGTTAACAATGAACAGTTAATGGTAGGTGTAGTATCTCTGGCGTTTGTGTTTGTTGCAGTTGCAATTGATCAAACTTTGTTTGTTCATAATCAGCCAGTCGCGGTATTTTTGTCTAGGATACTCATTGCAATATCGTACGCATTGGGTGGAATCTTTGCACTGTTGGCAAAAAAGTGACTGTGGTTTTTAACTAATCTTATGCATTGGAATCAAATCCTTTGCAAACTGTTTGAGTGATTCTGGAATTTCTATCGATATTGAATCCTTCAACGACAAGCCTTTTGATTTCTTTTCATTCCAGACTTTGGAATTGAATTCTTCAATTTCTTTAGTAAATTGACTCATATCTGGCAGATTTTCTGGTCTTGGATGTTTTTGCTTGTGAATTGTCTCTTTGGAGTATAGTTCCTGCCATAGATGATCAGTGCTAAATGGAGAAATTGGTGCAAGCAAAACAAGAATTGTAGACAAAACCTTGTGCAAAGTGTGGATTGCAGCATTTTTCTCTGATTCTGTAAATCCGTCTCCATACGCACGAGCTTTTACCATCTCGATATAATGGGCAGCAAAGAGATTCCATGTGAACTCGCGAATAGCTATTGCAGGCACAAAAAAGTTGTATTCTGAATAGCCTTTTTGGCATTCTGCTACAACTCGGTCAAGCTCCGATAGAATCCACCTGTCTGTTGCAGTAGGTTCTGCTTTTTCAATAATTGGATAGCTAGAGATGAATCTAGAAACATTCCATAATTTGGATAAGAATTTCTTGGTCGCCTCTATTTTTTGCTCTGAACACCTAAAGTCATAACCGTGGTTGATCTCCGATGCGCTCCAGAATCGAAAAGTATCTGCACCAAACTTTTCAATTATTGGCAATGGATCAACTGCGTTTCCTTTACTTTTTGACATTTTCATTCCTTTTTCGTCAAGACCGTATCCCATAATCCAAGCCTCAGACCATGGACTGGTACCAGTCAGCTGTTCACATCGAAGAATTGTATAGTATAACCAAGTTCGGACAATGTCTTTGGCCTGTGGTCTGAGTGTTGCAGGATATGTCTTTTTGAAAAATTCCTGATCCTTGTTGTACTGTGAAATAAACAACGGAGATACTGATGAATCCATCCAAGTGTCAAATGTTCTAGTCTCGCCAACAAATTCTTTGGCGCCACATTTTGTACATTTATCGAATGGTGCAGGATCTGTCCATGGCTTGTAATATTTTCCTGGTACCGGTACATGCGGTTCAGAGCAGCTCTTGCAGTACCAGATTGGAATCTCTGTACCGTAGTATCTGCGTCGAGATATTGGCCAGTCAATTGAAATTGAATCCAGCCAGTTCATCAGAATTTGTTTGTGCATGTCAGGATGAAATGTTATTTTTTGTCCAATATCACGAATTTTTTCAATTGAATCCATTTGCTTTACGTAATATTCCTCCATTGGTATGATCTCAATTGGAATCTTGCTGCGCTCAGAAACAGGTGTTCTGTGCGTAATTTCCTCGATTTTTTCTACCAGTCCTGCATTTTGCAAGTCTTCGATGATCTGATTTCGAGCCTGCTTTACCTTCAGGCCAGCATATTTTCCAGCAGACTCTGTCATAAGACCATTCATTCCAATTGCAACAATTTCTTCTAGTTTCATTTCTCGGAACAATGCAACGTCGTTTTGATCACCATACGAGCAGACCATCACTGCACCGGAACCAAACTCCATCTGTGCAGAGTGGTGTGTTCGAATAGTTACTTCTCTGTTTATTACCGGCACGATGATTTTCTTATCTATAACATCGCTGTATCTGGAATCATCTGGATTTACTATAACAGTCTGACATGCACAAAGCAATTCAGGTCTTGTACTAGCTATGATAATTTCTCTGTCAGAGTCTTTGATTTTGAATTTCATGTAAACTAGCTTGGTTGGAATGTCTTGATATTGGATTTCTGCATCTGCTATTGTAGTTCCAGAAACCCAGTCGTAGTTGTTTGGGCGAGTTGCCTTGTAGACTGTTCCACGTTTCCACAATTCAATAAATGTGGATTGTGTAAGGGTACGATATTCTTCAGAATCAGTCCTGTAATAATTGGCAAAGTTACCTGACAGCCCAAGACTTTTCATTATCTGTAGCATTTCTGCTTCTAGATCATCCAGTGAACTCTTGCACAATTCCAAGAACTTACTTCGTTCAGTTTCTTGCATGCGAATGTTGTGTTTTTTTTCAGTGTACAATTCCACCGGCAGACCGTTTCTGTCTATTCCAATTGGAAAATACACGTGATTCCCGTTCATTCTTGCAGTTCGAGCAATCATGTCTATCTGGGAATAATGAGCCGCAGCTCCAATATGCCAAGGCCTTCCAGATGGATATGGTGGAGGTGTATCTATGACAAAATTCTTGTTTTCAGGCACAAATTTGTATAATCCAGAGTCAACCCATTGCTTGAGTATCTTTGCTTCAAGCTCTGGATTCCATGCAGTTTCTTTGATTGTTGGTTCCATGGTACTTATGACTTTGAAATCTTGGAAATCAGATGTGCTCCCTTGTTATAGCCTTCGTAAATGTAAACGCCAACTGCTTCAATATTTTTTGGAAGCTTGGGCACTAGAAGCTTGATTATTTCAGTGGATAGGTTTTCTACTGTTGCCTCGCCTTCTAGGAGAAACGTAGTGTGCTTTGGTACCTGCATATCAAACATTCCTTTTGGACCTTCAAACGTTATTCTGTAATGCGATTGGTCTTCTGTTTTGAGATATTTTCTGTTGATAAAGAACTTGTGATCCAAAATTCCAATTACCTCTTTGATTATTCTTTTTGCCTCGCCAAAGTCAACTAGCAAATTATTTGTCATATCTCCTACTAGTTCCACCAGAACCGTAGATGTATGTCCGTGTAGAATAGAGCATTTTTCTACCAGTGGTAAAATATGAGCATAATCAAATGCAAACGATGGATCTTCGATGAATATGGATCCAGATTGAGCATCTTTGGTATCATAGAATACAATTTCATCCAATTCTTTGAGTTTAGCTGCGAATTGCGGATGGCCGATTGCCATGATATTGTGCTTGTCGGATTTTATCTCCTTGTATTTTGAAATATCGGATTCGGAATCAATTACCTCGATTAACTTTCCATCGCTGGTTTTGAAATCAACCAGAACGATTTTTCCGTTGGATAATGTCAGATTGTGTTGGTATTCATAGGATAATCCCAAAAATGACATCATTTGTGCAATTGACAGCTCGGTTCTTGACTTTAGCAGAGTGCCGTTTTTGTCAATGTATCTGAAATCAGAGTCAAGTATGGTGGAATTGGTCAGTGTCATTTGCAAACTGCCTTGGTTTTGTGCCTATATAATCAATAGAGATTGCGTGCCTAGATTACAGACTCGATGAACTTGGCAAGCTCTACATCGTTTGATGTTATGCCTCCGGCATCATGGGTCATCAGGTCTATTGTTACTCTGTTATACACATTGAACCATTCTGGATGATGATTCATCTTTTCTGCGTGTAGTGCTACTTTGGTCATAAATGAAAATGCCTCGGAAAAATCTGCAAATATTAATTCTCGATGCAATTTGCCGTTCTTTATTGTCCATCTTGGAAGTTCTTGTTTAATTTGATCTTCGGATATCAACGGTATTGTGTTCTTTGTTGTATAATTAATAATTTTAGGACTCGAAGTACTTTAACACTGAATCCAGATCAGTTGCTTCCACAACCTTCATTCCGTATTTTTCCTCTAGTACTGGTGAAAGATCTTTTGGCGCAGATTTACAGTTTCTAAAGTAAAATGCACCTTCCTTTTTCTCTGTGCATTCTTGAACAAATGTAGTTGCCTCGCCTTTTGGTACAATGAATGTTTTTGCGCCGTATTTTCCAGCTGCCTCTGCTTTTTGTGGAACCCCTCCTACAGGACCTATCGTTCCATCTGGCTGTATTGTACCAGTTAACAGTATTGTATCATTGATTGGTTTGTCTTGAATCTCCATTACTAGTAAAACAGTCATTGCCATTCCGGCACTTGGACCGTCAACTGTTTGTAATTCATTTTCATTTTTTGATGAAATTGAAAATATCACATCCTTGTTTGACAAATCCGAGTTTGTGTAGCGTTCTGCTACCTTGACTGCTGTCTTTGCGGATGTCTGAAAGTCTACACCTGTAGGCGTTTGCGTATTGACTAGGACAAGACCTGTGCCATCTTTGATGTCTACTTTGATGTTCATTGCAGTTCCCTCATACTGTACATCTTGGAAAAATCCATCAGACACCATTATTGGACGTACGGCAACTGCCGTGATTGTCTTGCTGGATGATGATATTGTAACTGGTGCTTGTTTTTCTTCCAGCTTTGCCTTGAGTCTTGTAATTTCTTGCTCTTGATTTTTTATTATATCTGACTGATCTGTGAGACTGTCAGACTGTTTTTGTAAAGAGTCTGTTTGTTGGTTTAATGAAGAGATTTCCCTGTGCAAGAGATTAACGTGATCATATAACAAATAATTCCCTGCTAGTGATACGGCAAGCACAATTCCGAGTGTTATCGGGATTTTTCTCTGCAACAAGTAGATTTTTTGCCATTTTGTATTTGATATTTGCTGTTCATTGTTCAGTAACTCTTTGTATGGGAGTGGAATCATACCGGTAATGCAATTGGATACTCTGCATGAGCAAATCAAAAATGCCATCTCAAATACAGTCCCTGAGAAAAAAATCGGCATTGCGTTTTCTGGTGGTGTTGATAGTACCCTGATTGCTGTACTGTGCAACAACCTGGATTATGACATTACTTTACTTACAATTGGCTTTGAGGGCTCACACGATATCAATTTTGCAAAACAAGTAAACGAATTTTTGAAATTACCGCACAAAATCCTGGAGATAAATCCAAATGAATTTGATTCTATTTCAAAAAAGATTCACACCACAATAAACACGGATAATCTATCTTGGAATGAGAACAGCATCGCGTTTTATCATGTATCAAAATTAGCGCAAAGCCTTGGGCTGAATACTGTGGTCACAGCAAATGGAATTGACGAGCTATTTTGCGGATACAATGGATACCGAGACGCGATAAAGCAAGGAAATGACGCAGTGATGGAGTTGATGGCTACCAAGCTAGACAACGAAGTCCAGATGATGAGGGCAATAAACGGGATCTGCTCTGAATTTAGAGTCAAAATTGTACAGCCGTTACTCTCAGAAGAGTTTGTTAAATTTGCCAAAACCATACCTATAGATCAAAAGATTATCGGTGAAAATGATCTGCAAAGAAAGCATATCATTCGAAAGCTGGCATTGCAAGTGGGAGTTCCTGAATTATCTGCAAATGCAAGAAAAAAAGCACTGCAATACGGTTCTTTGATTCACAAAGCACTGTTAAAATCTAGATAAATTTTTTGCAGATTCTGTTTACAGTATTATTCACATTTGCAATTATTTGGGGGGCTGCACCTAAGTGGCTGTTTGGAGTAAATATTTCATCAATTTCACTTTCTGTTAGTTTTGCCGATATTGCTTTATCGCCTTTAATTGCATCAGAGTAATCAATTCCTTTATCATGCGCCTCAAATGCAACTCGTTGAACATCTCTGTAAGCAACAAATCTTGGAACTCCTTTTTTGATCAAAGCTTCCAAGACAAACTCTGCAAAGATTTGGCCCTTGGTAACATACAAGTTTCCTTCTATTTTGTCCGTGTTTACTCGAAGCTTGTCAATTATTCTCAGCATTGTCTCTAGCATCTCATCTAGTAGAATAGAACACATTGGAATGGTGAATCTTTCATTTGCCGAATTGGATAGGTCTCGCTCATGCCATGATGGAATATTTTCAAACGATGTGCTCATTTGGCTGCGCAATAGTTTTGATAATGATGAGATTCGCTCGCTTTTGATCGGGTTTCTCTTTACAGGAACGGCACTACTTCCCATCTGGCCTTCCTTGAAATGTTCAGCAACTTCACCAATTTCTGTTCTCTGCAGATTTCTAATCTCTATGGATATTTTCTCTAGAGTGCTGCCTGTGAGGGCAAGCTGGAAAACATATTCGGCATATCGCTCACGTGGAATAATTTGCGTGGTTACTTCAGCTGGGAACAATCCTAGCCTTTTTGCTACTCGTTTTTGGACTTCAATTGCCTTTACACCCATTAATGAGCCAGTACCTACTACTCCCAAAGTCTTGCAAATCAGAATTCTCTTTTTGATTTCTTCAATTCGCTCGACATGTTTTGCCATCTCTGAGGCCCAGTTTGCAAATTTTAATCCAAATGAGATGATGCTTGCGTGTTGTCCATGTGTTCGACCTACTGCTGGAACATTCTTGTACTCTATTGCCTTTTTCGCCAAAAGCAAACCCAGTTTTGCAACTTTGGGTTCGATAATTGATAAGGCATCTTTCATCTGCATTGATGTACTGGTGTCAACTAGGTCATTGCTTGTCAAGCCGTAATGAATCCATGGCCTTGCAGCAATCTGGCATCTCTCACTTAGCGCTTCAACCAATGCGGCTGTATCGTGGTCTGACTTTGCCTCAAGCTGTTTTACTCTGGCAGAAGAGATTTTGCCGGATTTTGATACGGCAAAAATATTCCGGGCTGTTTTTTTTGGAATTATGCCTATCTCTCCTTGGGAGATGGCTGCCGCCCCTTCGATTTGTAACTGATAATCTATTTTCTTTTGATCGTCAAAAATTGCAAGCATCTCCTTTGTGCCGTATCGGCCTCCATCAATTGGTAAAATAGGCAATAACTGACTTGGGGATTGTATCAAAAATAAATCTACTTATGATTTAAATTGAATCTAGGTAGCTTAACGATAATGTCCGGTGTTATACCAAAAAAAATCAGCGATAATGTTTATCGAATTGAAGCTGATTCTAGCAAAGGCATGAAGGTGCCAGTCACAATATACGCAGACGAAGGACTAATCTCAAAAATGATGACTGACAGAACTCTGTCTCAAGCAATGAATGTTGCAACCTTGCCGGGAATTCAAAGCAGTGCCGTTGTACTGCCCGATGGACACGAAGGATATGGTTTCCCGGTGGGAGGAGTCGCAGCAATGGATGCAGAAGAGGGAATGATCAGTCCTGGAGGCGTTGGATATGACATAAACTGTGGTGTGCGACTACTCAGAATGAATTTATCTGAAAAAGAAGTACGACCAAAATTAAAAGAATTAGTAACAGATCTTTTCAATTCAGTTCCGTCTGGTGTCGGCTCGGAAGGTGCAATCAAGCTAAATTATTCGCAACTAGACGAGGTTTTAGTGCGCGGTGTCAACTGGGCAATTGATCATGGTTATGGAACCAAAGATGACGCAGATGTCTGTGAAGAAAATGGACAAATCAAAAATGCAGACCCAAACAAAGTCTCCAATACCGCAAGAAAGCGAGGTGCTCCACAGCTAGGAAGCTTGGGATCTGGCAATCATTTCCTTGAAGTGCAAAAAGTTGAAAAAGTATACGATGAAGAAGCAGCAAAAAGAATGGGAATTCAAGAGGGAAACGTTACAGTTTTGATTCATTGTGGCTCTAGGGGCTTTGGCCACCAGATCTGCTCTGACTATCTTAGAGTATCAGAACAGGCGCTAAGAAAATACGACATCAATCTACCAGATCGAGAACTGGCATGTGTTCCAAATACGTCGGAAGAAGGAGAATCATACCGAAAGGCAATGTTTGCAGCGTTGAATTTTGCTTGGAGCAATAGGCAAATGCTTACTCATTGGACCAGAAAATCATTTGAGCGGGTCTTCAAAAGCACCGAAGCAGACTTGGACATGAAACTAGTATACGACGTTGCACATAATATTGCCAAGGTTGAAAAGCACAAAATCGATGGCAAAGAAAAATCATTGGTTGTTCATAGAAAGGGAGCAACGCGGGCATTTCCTGCAAATAGAGATGAGGTTCCTCTAAAATACAGAGACTTGGGCCAGCCGGTACTGATTCCAGGTTCGATGGGAACTGGAAGCTGGATTCTACTTGGCAAGCCAAATTCAATGAATCTCAGCTTTGGCTCTACAGCTCATGGCGCAGGAAGAATGATGTCTCGCTCAAAGGCAAGGCGAGATTTCACGGAAGAGCAGGTAAAAAAATCACTATCTGATAAAGGAATTTTCATAAAATCATTGACTAGGGATGGCGTAGTTGAGGAAACACCAGAGGCGTACAAAGACGTGGATGCAGTAGTAAATGTCTCACATGAGTTAGGAATTGCAACCAAAGTGGCAAAGCTTGTCCCAATTGGTGTGATCAAAGGTTGAGCGAAGATAGGGAACTAGAAGCACTAAAGGCAAAGCGCCTAGCGGAAATGAGAAAAAACATTGTTTCTCAATCAAGCAAGCCAGAACAAACATCGCAAGCAGCTCCTCCGTCATACCGACAAATTGTACTCTCTCATCTTGGATATCGCGGGCAAGAAGTGTTGCAAAACGCAGAATCACAATTTCCAAACGAGGCAAAAATGGTAATTGACAGACTGGGACAGCTGTATCAAACAGGTGAGGTCAATGAGCAAATCGACGGAGGACAACTCTTGGCATTGTTCAGATCCGTTGGAATACATGTGAGAATGCAGACAAAGATAAACATCGAGCAAGATGGAAAGTTCGTCTCTTTATCTGATAAGCTAAGCAACACAACTGATGAAAATGAAAATCTTTGAAGTAAGCACCACTGATTTTTTGGAAGACAAGCGCCTGATCAATAACGCTTTGGCAGACATGGCCGCCCAATTCAACATGTCAAATGACTTTCAGTTTGGCGAGCCATCATCTCGGTTTGGCTGGACATTTTTCAAATTGTGGGTAAAGCCAAACCTACAGAATGCAATAAATCAGAAATTTGATGACATGATTCGAAGATACAAAGGAAGTCCAGATGAAAAATTTACATTCTTTATTGCAGATTATTTTCAATCAAAAGGATGCAAGACTAAACTAAAACTGATTGATGTCTAGACTCTTCTTCCTCTCTTTCCACCCTTCTTTCGAGTGGTGTCGTGAGGAATTGGTGTTACATCGTCGATTCTTCCTATTTTGAATCCGCCTCTTGCAAGTGCTCTAATTGCTGCTTGTGCTCCTGGTCCTGGGACTCTAGAGCCCACACCGCCAACTGCTCTCACTCTAATGTGAAAGCCAGTAAAGCCCTTTGCCTTGGCTGCTTCCACTACTGCATTTGATGACTTCATTGCAGCAAATGGAGATGATTCGTATCTGTCAGCTGTTACGTGAACACCACCGGAGCTGATTGCCACGGTTTCTGCACCTGTAAGATCTGTCATGTGCACTATAGTGTTGTTATAGCTACTATAGATGTGAGCAATACCCCACTTGTCTACTTGATGTTCTTCTGACATTGGTTACCCAAAGTTTGGAGGATTTAAAAAACCTTGTTTGATAGCCTGCGTAATATTCACACAAAGGATGCAAAATGTTAGGTCTTAACAAACAACAAAAGTCAATCGTATTTGGCTCATGGCTTGGCTGGTCACTTGATGGCTATGATCTGGTGATGATGCTTTTGGTGATTCCTTTGATTAGCAGTCTCTTCTTCCAAGTAGGAAATCCTACACTTGCACTACTTTCTACATTTGGTGCATATATTGTCACGCTGGTGATGAGGCCAATCGGCGGTGCATTCTTTGGTAATCTTGGCGACAAGCATGGAAGAAAGAAAACCATGGTCATTACAATACTCGGATTCTCAATTGCAACATTTGCTACTGGACTGTTGCCTACTTGGAACCAAGTAGGTGTGATGGCACCAATTCTCCTAATTGGAATCCGACTAATTCAGGGATTCTTTGCAGGGGGAGAGTGGGGCAGTGGAACCGTAATCACAATGGAAACCGTTCCAAAACAATTTCGAGGAATATTGTCTGGATTTTTGCAAAGTGGATTCAATTTTGGATTTGTCATGGCATCAGTTGCATTTCAAGTAGCTACATTTGTATTTCCTGGAGAAGAATTTGCTCAAATTGGATGGCGTATAATGTTTTTTACAGGTATTATTCCTGGGTTGATTGCGTTGTTTGTAAGATTCAAAATGGTAGAATCTGAATCATGGGTTGCCAAATCTAAGTTCGTCAAAAAATCGCCTATTAAACAAGTCTTTTCACAGAAAATATCAAGAAAACATTTCTTTCTAGCGCTAATAATAATGACAGGCCTGATGTATTCATATTATTCTTCAATGGGATTTTATCCGACATTTCTGCAAAATTATATCAAATTAGACAAGCCGCAAGTCGCAACCCTGATGATTGTGGCCACTACGACATCGCTTTTTGGCCAGATTTTTGTGGGTTTTCTGAGCCAAAAAATTGGCAGAACAAAAAGTATTGCAATCATAGCTGCATCCGCAATGGCGTTATCTATTCCAGCACTGTATGGACTGTATGTCTCTCAAACAATATTTGAGCGTGCAGTCTTTACTGGACTGTTTATCTTCATAGCTACAACTGGTTTTGGACCGATTCCTGCATTTTTGTCAGAAAAATTCTCTACTGAAATAAGAAACAGTGCTACTGGATTCGTGTATAATTCTGGTCTCATTGTTGGTTCATGGGCGCCGCTTGTTGCTGTTAGCTTGCTTTCAAACACAACAGAGATGATTCCATATTTGCTTGGGTTAAATGTAATAATTGGCTCTGTGATCATTCTGATTGGAACGAGAGTCAACTCAGATTCTCGTCATGTGGATCTTAATTCCTAAAGTGTTTCCAGCCTTTATCTCTGATTCTGACTGTTTTGTCAGTTTCCAAAAAAACCCCAGAACCGTTTTTGACATGACCAATTTGTATTAGATTGATCTTGCATTTTTTGGCAATTTTTTTGAGACTTGGAATGTTTTTTGATGGTACGGTTGCAACAATTTCGTATTCCTCTCCTCCGTTAAAGACAAGATCTGTCACATTTTTATGATTGATCTTGGCAAATTCATCCAGACCGTCTTCCTTTGGAATGTGGGTGATGATGAATTTTTTCTTGCTTGATTTTGCCATTTCAGTTAGAGTAGTGGATAGTCCATCACTGGAGTCCATGGATGAATTGAGATACTTTGAGGCCAAAACTCCAAACTCTAGTCTAGGTTTTGGCAAAAGAACCGATTCGATTGAGTTTTTTTTGAATTTGCCCTGAGATTTTTTCTTGTTTAGCAATATGCTTAGGCCTGCACTGGTTTTGCCAAAATTACCCGTAGTGATTATGACATCACCGAGTTTTGCACCGCCTCTGGGTATGATCTTTTTGGCAATGCCAAAAAGCATGACTGAAATGACTATTTCTTTTGCTTCATTGGTATCTCCACCAAGAATTTTGACTCCAAATAGTTTAGATGTAGTTTGAAATCCTTTTGCTAGTCTGACAAGTTTTGTCTTAGGATAATTTTTTGGAAGCGATACTGAAATGATCCCATGTTTTGGCTTTACTCCTTTTGATGCAAAATCACTCAGTGGAGCAACAATGCTTTTTCTTGCAATTTGCTCTGGGCTCATTTGTGGTGGAACATCGGTGCTCTGCACCAGAGTGTCTGTTTTGATTACGCCGAAATTTTTGCCTAAATGAAATATTTCTACATCTTCACCAACAAAATCACCGACTAGTCTTTTCTGAAAAATCTCTATGATTTTTTTCTCATCTAACTTGCTCATGGCTTTGCTTTACTAATATGGTGATCTCTTTTTGAATCTGCTGTGCCTTGCCAAAGTCATTTGATTCTACTGAAATTCGAATAATGTCCTCTGTGTTTGACTTTCTAACCAGAGCCCATGTGTCCTCATTGACGATTACCTTTACTCCATCTAGTGTGATTATTTCACTGAATTTTCCTTTGAGCTTTTGCTGTAGTTTTACAAGTGTTCTGTCGTGGAGATTGGACTCGACATCGATCTTTGTTCGGAGCTGATTATACTGTGATACAAATTGTATAACTTCGTCGATTATTTTTTTGCCAGTCATTGCGGCGATAAATCCAGACGTCAGTATTCCATCTCGACACATGTTAAACTCTGGCAAAATAAATCCACCACTGCTGCCCTCTCCTCCAGCCTGACACTTTTTCTTTAACATCATATCTATGACGTTTGCCTCTCCAACCTTTGATCTAACTACACTACCTCCATGTTCTTTGATGTATTTTTCAACTGCAATACTAGTATCGATACTGAGACAGAATTTTTTGTATCCTAATTCTAGTGCCTTGATGGTACCAAGTGCTAGTGTTGTATCTGGTGATTGCTTTTTGCCATCTTTGACCACAACCAATCTATCGCCATCAAGATCAAATGCAAACCCAATATCGTATTTTTTGCTGCCAGACACAAGATGTGTTAGCTTGTCAGCGGTAGGATCTGGTCCTCTTTTTGTAGAATTTTGATTAATCACGTCTACTTTACATCCAAGTCTTCTCAACAGTTCCGGCGCAACAAATGTGGCAGCTCCTCCGCCAACATCGACTAGTATCTTTGGAGAATGCCTTATTTTCCCAATAATCTTGACCGCATCATCAACATAGCTGGACGTTGCGCCAAATTCAGTGCCAAATTTTGTCTTTTTGAGATGTTTTTCTTTTAGAATGTTTTCAAATTCCGTTTCGTTTGGACCGCGACCGTTTATGATGAATTTCAAACCGTTCCATTGAAGTGGATTATGGGAAGATGTAATGATTAATCCTGCGCCATATTTTCTTGCTTCTCTAAACATTACGGGGGTTGGAATCATTCCGAGATTGTACACATCTATTCCCTGTTCCATCAAAGCAGCAATTGCCACATTTCTTACCATGTTGTTGGATGGTCTGGTGTCGTTTCCTACCACACATTTGCCAGATTTGATTACTGGCGCAAAGTTTCTGCAAAATCCCAAAACATCTACAAGTGTCAAATCATCACCAAAAATTCCGCGTATCCCGGAAATGGATTTTTTCAATTGTACCAAAACCTGAAATGCTTTTTATAAACTCTGATAACAGTGCCCTCATGCCTCGATAGCTCAGCCTGGTAGAGCGAAAGTTTCGTAAACTTTAGGTCGTGGGTCCAAATCCCACTCGAGGCTTTAACGATCAAAAATTATTCTTCAGGGGATTCAATGTCAACTTCAAGTTCTTTGGCGAGACCTTCCCACCATTTGTTAACCTGTTCTGTCATACTCCCCAAAAAATATCATGAAATGGTCCTTTATAGATCTGTCGGTTTGTGATCAGTGCTATGCAACACACTGATCAACTAGCTTGTTTTTTCTTTCGCATTACACTATTGTATGCAATGATTGCAAGTGCGCCACCAGCGCATCCCCAAAACACAGGCCATCGAAGTGGATCACCGTTCATACCCAAAAATGAATAGATCGTCCCGCCAATCAATGCGTAGCCAATCAATTCGAGTATCTTGCTCACACTCGACACAATAATCTAAAAGATATATTGTTTGTTTGTTGTTTGGTATTGTGGACAAGTATCTGCTTGTAATGCTTGCAATTCTCATTTTAGGAATGGTCTTTACTGCATTCAAGGGTCTGGCTGATCAAAATCTCTACTTGTTTTATGCGCAGCTGGCTGGCGCGCTGATAATAATCGGTTATTCTACGATGAAAGACCGAAACAGAATAAAATCTTCTAGAAAACGGAAATAATTACAGATCTAGACCAAAGCCTTGTGCTAGGTCGTGGAATCTTTGGTATGATTCCAAGTATTGCTTTCCTTTTGATGTGATGACATAGGTATTTTTTCCGTCAAATTCTATTTTGTTGATTAGACCTGCGCCTGTCAAGTTCTCGATGAATTTTGCAAGACGTGAATGTGACAGATTTGCCTGTGTTAGAAGTGTCGTTACCTTGATTCCTTCCTGTCCACACTGATCAGTAGCTGTTAGCAGATCTGCTACAATTTGCATACTAGTACGATATGTGGCCATTTACTATACGAGCGTAATTCTAAGATATAAGGGTATTAACCTTTCTCACGATTGCTTAATAACTAAACACAAGCCCCGGAACTAAAGTGTCCAGTGCAATTCCGTGGTATGATGATTTTCTTGGCGTGGCCTATAGATATTTTGATCTAAGAATGAATGTAGTTCCACTGTTTTCTGATCGGAAAAAATCCGTCGATATGTGGACCGATTACATCCATTGGTGGAACGATCACGATATCAAGCTCAGATTTGTAGAGTCCGATGACCAGTACTGGTTCATTCTGGCATCAGAAACTCGAAGGCCAAACCACAACATGGCGTTTTTCAAGCTGTTGCCCAAGTCAGAGAATTATGAGCGCTTCAAAAAGGGACACTTGGGGGAGGCATACCTGAGGTTTGGCACCTACACAGAAAAAGAGGAAGACCAAGTAAAAGCAGATGCCGTCTGCAACTGCTCCCACATAAAGGAAGATCATGAGGGAGAATGCCAGATAGAAGGATGCAATTGTATCAAGTTCCAGTCCTTTGAGGTAAATCTGTCCAAGAAAAAGAAAACCATCACAGACATCAAGTTCTTGCAAGAAAAAGACGTCAAAGACGATTCCATATCATGGAATTGCCTTTATGTAAACAAGTACAAAAATTCTGAATAACTATTCTTTGTCCAGATTAACTCGGACATGCTCGCCTGGATAGTGTTCGTAGATTTTTTGTGAGTAACATTTTCCACAAAGTGGTCCTTTGATGTCCCAGTTTGGCATTGCATTGTATTTGTATAACACTGGACCTTTGCAAATTACACATTTGTCTCCTTCAGCCAAGCAATCTGACATTTTTTGAGTCTATATAAAAATCATGGCCATTTTTGGGCGGATCAAAAATTTGTTAAATAATGGTATATCTCAGAAAAAGCTGCGGTAGATTGTCTGGCCATTGTAAATCTCCTGCAATTTTTTACCGTGGCTAGCAACTATCGCACTTACAATAAACTGTTGACTAGCTTTTTGATGTTCTCTATTTCCTCTTCTTCTTGGCGTATTTTTTTGTCAAGCACACGAAGCATCGCTTCATTCCAGACGCGATGTGAGAAAAAATTATGCTTGGTGTTTGCTAACTCGATTTCATCTTCTACTACGGTGTCTTCTAGGAATCTTGTCACTACTCCGTCTGTTAGCCGCAAGATTCGCTCGTTGAGCTTGTGGCTTTTGAAGATTGGCTCTATTTTGGAAATGTCTTCTTTATAGTCGGTTTTAGTTCCAAGAATGCTCTTGTGAATTATTCTAAAATACACTGCAAGATAGAACAGTGTAGCATATCTTTTGGTCTTGTGACCTCCACGCTTTCCATATCCTAGAGATTTTTTTGCATATTCTTTTACCAAATATGGATAGAGAAGCAACCTATAGTCATCCTTAAGATTTTCATTAAACACGTCATCGTATTTGCTTCCACGCGGCAAAAATTGCGCAGGCGAACTATATGATTCTGTGGGTCTTTGCTCGATTCCTGCAACCAAAGATTGGATTGCATCCTTTGCAACTATTACTTTTTTGTGATTATCAGGTAGATATCGATTGTATGTGGTGTCGCCCTTGAACTCGGTCTGCTGTGATTTTGTCTTGCTATCAAACGAGCCTGCCTGAATTTCATAGAAGTATCCCTGATTTTCAAGCTGGGACTTGACTGATTTGTGAAAGTCCATAAGAGAAACCAAGTCCTTTCCTCGGACAGAGTTTTGCGAGTTTCTGTATTTTGTGATATTATTCTGATCTTGCTCGTCATCTGCTTTGATTATTGTAACTGTGATACTGCCGTCCAGATTGTTGGTCCTTTTTGCATGATCTAAAATAGAATTTGATGTCTGAGCGCCGTTGACTATTTGCGGCGCGTGCAACATGATGTTGTTGTCTTCTAGCTCCTCAAAGTTGCTAACTACTATGGTGATTCCGTTGTTGTAGTAAAAGAACTTGTCAGGCGAGTTCTGCAATGTATCACGAATCCCCTTGTTTACGTTTGTCTTGAACTGCATCCATTGTCGAATGTTTGACTCAAAGACATAGTCGCGATTTTTAGTAACGAAGTCGGTCAGCTCACGTAACCGCAGTATTCCGACTACGGTATTTTTGTACTTGATTCTCTCCTCTAGATGAATTCTGGATTTTTTGCCAGCTGCTGGCTTTTTTATTCGGTCCCAGAGATTTTTCACTATCTTGTTGATGTCCATTATTTCCACCATGTCATCGCCATCATAATCGACTGGCTGGTTTGTGACGTAGCAGCATTCGACTTTGAGGTTTTTCTCCTGAATCTTTGTAACCAGATTTGCAAGCTCTGGCCTCATTTTGGTGATATCTTTGCTCAATAGACGTCTGACATCTTCTTTGAATTTGGCAATTGCCTCCTCAGAATGAGCAGTGCCATACTTTGATTGGAATAATCGTATCTTGTTATCGGAAAAGTCCACTGGTAAATATGCATCAATTCCAAGATCGTTTGCGCCATCCACTATAGAGTCTGCCGCATCGTCTTCTGTTGCCTCATAAACTCGAGTCAAAACCCAGTGCAGAAAATTATATCCTTTTTCTACGTCACTTTTTGCACTTTCGGCGTATTCTGTAATGCTGTCTTTGATGTTCTCAGAGAATCCTTCCAGTGGCTGTTCTGATTTTTTCTGAATCAATAACGACTGCGAACCAGGAATGTATTCTAGCAAACCGTTGCTTCTCTCTGCCATGGATTTGGTATTGTATACTGTATTTAGAAGGGCGGGTTATTGTATTATAACTTCCAACAAGCGTACAAATACATCAACAGATCGAGTCGGTACAATGAGATCTAAGTTCTTGGTTTTGACAGGAGTTGTAATAGCAGTCATTGTGTTGGGATTTGTATCATTTGGACAAACAAAAACCGGTCTGCCTGCACAAGAAACTATATCTGAAAATACCGTATCAATTACAATGTCTGCATCCAGGCCTGGCTGTGAAAATACCGAATGCTATTCACCATCAAAGCTTGCAATACATACAGGGGATACAGTAACTTGGGTAAACAACGACAGAGGATTTCATACAGTTACCACGGGATACTATGACACACCAGACGGAATGATAGAAAGTCACCAGCTGGAAGCAACAGAAAAGTTTTCGTACAAATTTGACGAATTGGGAGAGTTCCATTATTATTGTAGATTGCATCCGTGGATGGAAGGAACAATAATTGTAAGTTAAGAGGTGAGGAAGGGATTTGAACCCCTATAGATTCGCTTTGCAGGCGAACGCATAGCCGCTCTGCCACCTCACCACAACAAAAAACCGATTCTAACGGAATTAAACTCTTTACTTGGTAAATGTCTTTGATGCCAGCTTTACATCTTCACCGCGGATTGTTTTGCGGCCTGCATGGTTTGACATGTCTACCGCGCTTTTCGCTATCGTAGTAGCTATCTCCTCTAGGACTCGTCTGAGCTCATCAGCGGACTCGTCGCTAACGCGGTCGGCGCCTGCCTTTTTTAGAATTCTGTACATGGCGGACAGGCCTAGTTCAGAGGACTTCATAGAAAATCGTTCCAAAATCCAATGATAAAGGATGATGAGCTAAAAAATTCTACACAGTAATGGATTTCTGCACACTTAAGTATCCAGAATTTTTTCCAAAAATCATGCTATACGACGCACACGTGCATTTATCAGATCCGGAATACGACTCTGAAATGGAATTAACCATAAACTCGATGCACAAAATAGGCATTAAGGCATGCGCAGTTTCCATGGACAACCAATCTTCTATGGTGACGCTGAGCCTTGCCAAAAAAAGCAATCATGTCTTGCCATTTATTGGAATTCATCCGGAAAAGGCAGCAGACGATCTGGATTCCATGATATCTTTGATAGAAAAAAATGCGCAGACGATTTCAGGAATTGGGGAGATTGGCCTTGATAAAACCTACACATCAAATGAACAGGAGTTTGCAAGACAAAAACAGATCTTTACAAAATTATTAGAGCTGGCGGAAAAATTCCGCAAGCCAGTCTCTGTGCATTCACGAGCAACATTAGACGACATTTTTGCAATTATTCCCTCCTACAAGATTTCAGGATTCTTGCTGCACTGGTTTGCGGGAAGCAAAAAGCAGCTAAAAACAGCAATGGATCTTGGATGCTTTGTCTCATATGGACCAGTATCAGTATATTCTCAAGACAAGCAAGTGTTGATATCGAACACAAATAAAGATAAAATTCTGGTGGAAACGGACGGGCCAGTAAGATTTTCTCATTGCTTTGACATGAAGTCTGCTCATCCAAGCTTTATTCCTAGCGTGGTATTTTCAATGTCAAAAATTCTTGGACTGTCGTATAATGAGGCTGATACATTGCTTGAGACAAACTCAAAACGCTATCTGGGAATATAGGTATAATATACCCCCAAAGGAATTTCAACCGTGGATAGAATAAAGAGACTCTCAGCGCAGGTTCTTGATCAATACAAAGAAAAATTCACGGCAGATTTTGCGGACAATAAAAAACTCCTAGACCAGCTAGCAATTGTCCGCTCAAAGGGGCTCAAAAATGAGATGGCTGGATACATCACAAAGCTAATCAAACGTGAAAAAGACTATCTTGCATCAAAACAGGCACCAGTTGAGGACGAAGTCGAAGAAGAGGAAGTAGAGGCAGAAACAGAAGACGTCATAGACGAATCTGAAATTCCACAAGAAATCACTGTAGAAGAATCCGTAGAGGAATCAACAGAAGAAGCTCCAATACAATAAGAAAATCTAAATGATTTCAATCAAGCTTTTAGGTGGCGCAAAAAAGTCGTTTGGTAAAGATAGCCTTCAGGCAGACTTTGATAGTGTAACAATCTCAAAATTATTGGAATACCTACTGTCGATAAAACCGGAAAACACGTTAGACCTTGATACAAAAAATATCCTAATTGCAGTAAATGGCGCAGACTCGTCTGCTCTGCAAGGACATGATACCGTACTAAAATCCGGTGATGTCATTACAATAATTCCTGTGATCCATGGCGGTGCAAGACTGCAGTTTTCTATTGGCTCCAAAACAGGAGAGTTATTCAATATAAAACACAAAAAAGGAGAAAACTATGATTTTTTGGCATCTCTAAGAAAAAAATTCCCAAAAATAATCATGGAAGGCATTTCGTCAAACAGTATATCTAGCGTTTTGCATGCAAAAAAGATAGCATCTCTGTCGCTTTATGCACAAAAAAATAATCTTCTCTTGGCAAAAAAGCTGGAATCTGACATTTTGCTTCGATTTGCGGCAACTACGCAAATATCTGCTGCAATCAAAACAGTCGGAATAGAACAATCAGATAATTTTACCATAGTTGCAATAGGAACAAAATCCGCATTAAACTCGTTAAACAAGGCTCTATCGGATGGTATAGTGTTTGTCAAGTATTCGGATAACGCAAAACACATCCAAAAACAATTTGGAATAACAAAAAAACATTTGGATGTAATAGATTCCAAAACTCCACTAGAAGATTTGCTTGCAGAAAAGGCAGCTATACTATTCCAATGAGCCACGTTTTTCTCTTTGTATACTGATAATATCAGAATCTTTGAGCACGGAAACGCCAGTCACGGTGCCTAAAATCTCTACTAGCACAATCCAGTCGTATTCTTTTAGCGAAACCTTGTTTGGTATTTTGTTTGCGATTTGAGTGATTATCTCACCTGATGAAACATCAGAATTTCTTTTTTCTATTGTAACTCTGTACGTATCATTTGGTTTTAGCTTTTTTGCCTGTGCTATGGCAGCTTCTGATATTTTCTGCACATCCGTATCTATCATCATGCCAACCGGAATTGCGCGCATCGTATACCGAATGGACCATGGCTCATCTTCGAGCTTTTCTCGGATTTTTTTTACTACGTCTGTAGGATCTAGTGTAGTATTGACGTACAAAATGCCGGAAAACTCGGTCGTGGTAATTTGTGGATTGTCATCGCCAAGCTCGTCCAGTATTGTTTCTAATTCTTGCTGGGTGTCTTCCTCAAAGTGTCTAGCGCATGTAACTATGAGATTCACTAATTCCTAAAATGTACAATGCCATATGTACCTGATTATTTGAAAAATTAAATAATCAAAAATCTCAATCTGATCTGATGAGCGCAGAGCCCGATCTTGAAAATGATTTTGAGGACGATTTTGATGATTCCGAAGACGAAGAAATAGAGGATGACGACTTTTAGATAGTCAGTCCGAAGCTGTCTGCAAATTTGTTAAACGTGTTGTATGCTTGAAGGAATTCTCTTCCGGTACTGCTGATTTTGTATTTGCATGCGCCGTCGGAACTTGATTGTTCTAAAAGCCCTTGGGAAACCAGAGTTCCCAAAATCTTTGAGATTCTGCCGTGCGAAATGTTTGCCTTTCTTATCAGATATGTGATGCTTGCTCCTTGCTCGTCTGGCAGCTCATCACGTGTGGTGGTCAGAATATCTCCGATTATTTTCATATGTGTTCTGTATACTTGCATTTTTGGACAGAAAAATTCTGGCTTTATTCTTGGATATATTGACAGGATAAGATTTTTTGACAAAATTATATCATTGAGCTAGATTCACGCCTAGACTAGATGTTTTCATCAAATTTTATCTTGGTCAGCGGGACCTTGGTGACCGGGATGAACAATAGCACTAAACCTGCAATCTTGATTGAAATCGATACAATATTGAGTATGGACTGGGGAAACACGAAATAGTACCACCCCAAAAATTCTCCCAGTGCCAGAGCTCCGAGACCTGCGGCCACAAAAATCGTAGTTTTTCGCTTGCTTGCAAAATATGACATTATAGTTTCAATGGAGCCATACACTAGCAGAATAAAGGAAATGGATCTTATCACATTTTC
>RHCX01000011.1 GCA_010028495.1 Nitrososphaeria archaeon
GGGTTTCTCATCCACACAACAGGCAAAGGAGACTGTAACCAAGGGTATTGGTGAAGCATCAAGTGCACTACACGTTTCAGGTGAAGTCGTCAGTGCAACAGATGTCGCAAGATCCAAGGCAAACGCAACACAATTCCCAATCAAGATTGTGTCAGGCGGTTCAGCAGTCAACCTCAACGCAACACTGGCAACTGTCAAGTTCAACACTGGAACAGTGCAATATGACAACATATTGACCAAGGGTTGTGTATTGACATCAACAACATATTCTAGCTTGACTGCCGCAATGGCTGCAGCAAACACTGCATCATGCTTAGGCGGTGCAGCTTCAAACAACCCAATTGGTTCACCAGGAACCGGTCCGGCAACATCCAAGGCAGTAGTTTACTGGACAGTACAAAAGAACACAAACGAAATTCTTGAACCAGGAGAGCACGCAAACTTGGTAATTGTCTACGGACAAAACGAAAGACCAAGTCCGTCCAACGAAGTCAAGGCAGAACTAATTCTTGACTCTGGCGCTCCAGTAGAATTCCAAAGAACCATGCCTCCAATGGTGGACAAATTCACAAACATGGGTTGATCGAGAAGTGATTTCTTTTATGGTCACTTCCACTTCCCCACTTTTATCTTTCTTCAACGCAAAAAAAACAACCAGATACTATATCATAGCAAGCATTATCGCATCATATGGTCTGATATTATACGAATTATTCCCGCAGTTTTTGATAGAAGCCAAATCGTTGATTTCTTATTTTGTGATACCGGCTTCAGTAACATCAGCATTATTGTATCTGCTACCAAGATTCCTAAAGGCTGCCAATACATCAAGTGAGAGTGAATACGTACCAAATGATGCAGTATTTACAAACG
Source organism: Nitrososphaeria archaeon (assembly GCA_010028495.1). Lineage (GTDB taxonomy): Archaea > Thermoproteota > Nitrososphaeria > Nitrososphaerales > Nitrosopumilaceae > Nitrosotenuis. The sequence continues at coordinate 874 of RHCX01000011.1, forward strand.
AGCCTGTAGGAGAACCATCATTTAGCACAGAGATTATCCAATCAAGTACAATCCCAGAGACCGAATTTATTCCAGAACAGGCAATAGTACCAGAATCAATAGAAATTCCAAATGCGGTTGTGCCTCAGATAGACAATTCCGCCATTCAAGGGATAATTGAAGAAAAAATAGCGCCAGTAGGCGAAGAAATCTACAAGATCAAGGGAGATACGGCACTGCTAAGAGAGGACATGAGCACAATTAAGACCAGCATAGGCGACATGTTCACAAAATTCGAAGATGCCATGATAGATCTAAAATCATTACAAGCAGAGATAACAAACCCATTGAATTTTGTGCAGAAAAACTCTGAGTCAAGTGAGTTCAAAGAAGTATTGGCAATCCAGTCCACAAACGATATAGGACATTTGGCATTTGTTCCAGAATCCAAATCGCATGATAACAAACCAGGGCAGAAAATTCCAGATGTCATCATATCAAACCAAACTACGAGTAAACTAGACAATTTCAAGGAAATGTTTGACGATAAAATAACCTTGGGCAGAATGATGTCAATTGTTGCCCTAGTAGGAGAAGTAATGCAAAAGTCTGGCAAGAATTCCATAAATGTTCTTACAGATCAATGCAAAATAATGGGTCTAAGCTCAGACATTGAACAAACAATACACAGCATTGCAAAGATGCTTGACAATTCCACCATGTCGGTAAACGAAACTCTGATTCAGATGTACAAGTTCGGCCAAATCGTAGGCATTGCAGACAAGGAAGCAAACGAGCATTACATCAGATTAACAACAAACACAGCCAAGCAAGAACACAGAATACCACACGAGGAATACTTCTAGATGGCATCAGTAGTAGTAAGCGAGACAATACTCATCATAGCATCTGTGATAGTTGCAGGTGCACTTTCTGCTACAGTACTAGGCCAGATGAGCGTGTTTGATTCTGCATTTAGTGCAGCTACTGAAAGCCAAAAAGATATAGTTCTAACAAAAATCAAAATAATTTACGCAACAAACACCACAGATACCAAGGTATCCACGTGGATCAAAAATGTCGGCATGAGTTCAATAAAAGAGCCAAATCTAGTCGATGTGTATTTTGGCAAGCTAGGATCTGTACAAAGAATTCCATACAACAATGGAACTGCACCAACTTGGAACTATAGCGCACCAGTCAGTGTTTGGCAGATAAAAGAAACTGCACAGATAAACATCTATTACGATACAAATCTAGTCAAGGGCTCTACCTATGTGATCAAAGCAACCACACCAAACGGAATAACTGACGATCATGTCTTTTCGGTATCATAGGTGATAACAGATGGGCCTAAGCGTTAGCATTGGCGGCGCCATTATCATATTTACAATATCATATATGATAATGATGTTCCCATCCATTTTAGACGCCAGTACCAGTCTGACAAATACCGCATCACAGAGAGCAAGCTTGGATGATTCCATCCTAAAATCCAACATCGAATTATCTTTGCTTAGCTCAACATCCCCATCAAGTCTTGTTTCATTTGACATCAAAAATACAGGCAGTGAAAAAATGTGGGATTTTAGCAAGTTTAACATAATTGCGACATATGATGGAGGAGTCCTAAGCAAAACAAGATACACGGAATATCTAACATATGAGAAAGTATGTTCTGGTAATGCCGGAAAATGGTGCATTTCCAGCATTAGTGGCGATCTGCACGATCCTGGAATACTGAACTTTGATGAAACTCTGGTGGCTAGCGCTACTTTGACCCATCCGGCATACTCTGGCGGGCTGGTCACTGTTTTGATCTCCACAGATAATGGCGCTACATCAGAGAAAACCGTCGTAATATCATAGAATATCAAAAAACAGTCTGTTCAGGGTGAACACACTATCAGATATCATTCATTTTTTTGAAGAAAATCTGTTCATGGTTGAGATTGTTTCTACTAGTAATGAGGAAATTGACGTTAATCTGGGTGGAGGTTTGCCTATTCCTTCTTTGATGCTAATAGAAGGAGAACATGGTACTGGTAAAAGCGCTGTTGCAGCCCAGTTCATTAGCGGGATGCTAAAATCAAACATGAGGGTTCTCTGCATAACAGAAAACACCGTAAACGATTACATTAAAAAAATGAAGACAATAACGTTCAATTTTTCTGAGGCGTTTTTGAACAATGACCTTACCTTATTGTCTTTACATATCAACGGCACAAGCTGGTCCAAAGAGCAAGCGTTGCAGTTGTTACCATCAATTAACAAATACATCAAAGAACAATCAGAAAAATTTGACTGTGTAGTAATAGACTCGCTTTCATTTGTCACAGCATATAGCGACATGGACAAAGTTCTGGACTTCATTACCAGCTGCAAGTATTTGGTATCGTCTGGTATGTCGGTAATACTTACAATGCATCAGAATTCCATGCCGCAAGAAGTTGGATTACGGTTAAAGGCTGCATGTGATGTGTATTTTTCTCTAAAATCATCTCGAATAGGGGATCAAGCAGTAAAAATTCTAAACAACATAAAGATGATCGGTGCCAATTCTCCTCCAGAAGCATCGTTTGCATTCAACATTGATCCAGTCTTTGGAATAAAGATCATCCCAATATCGATGAGTACGGTGTAGCATGTCTGCAACTAAGAATTTATCAATTAACGATCCGGAATTCTTGGCAGCTGTAAAATCTGCACCGCACTTGGCAGACTATGTGTCCATGCTGACAATGCGTGGTTATGCAGTTCCAACATTTGTCAAAAAGCTGGAACGTGAGCATGGTGCACTAAAAGAACCAAATCTGATCTATCCATTATCAGATACAGTATTTGTCCACATCAATTCGTTTGGCCAGCTCCAGGACGGATACAAGGAATACGTCATTGTAGAGCCTGCCTCGCCAGACAGAGACTTGCAAAACGCTACAGATAGATTGTTTGCTACACAAGCAGGCACATTAGAGCCGCCAGTAGAGCTTACAGAAAGATTCAATGTCATGGAGCAATACCTCAATAATACAATCCAGATTTCCAAAAAACCAATCAAGTATGATTCACTAAAACTTGAGAGCATCAAAAAAATTCCAGTGTACGAAAAAGACATTGCTGGTCTGCGATATCATTTTTTGAGAAAACGTGCAGGCCTGGACTTGTTGGATCCGTTTTTGATGGATCCGCATCTGGAAGACGTCTCTATAATTGGTGCTGGAAACATGTACGTGGTTCACAAAGTCTTTGGTTCGCTAAAATCATCCATCTATTTGGGCACTGAGGAAATCGACGATCTTATCATAGGTATGTCAGAACAATTTGGCAAAACAATATCGCATGCAAAGCCAGTAGTGGATGCGCAGCTCCCAGAGGGCTCCAGAATCAACATTGTATATGGCAAGGACGTAAGCAGAAGGGGGACAAATGCCACCATACGAAGATTTGCAAACGTTCCGCTAGCCATTACACAAATAGTACAATCAAGAACAATGAACTCTACAGAGGCAGCATATCTCTGGATGATGCTATCAGAAGGAATGAGCATGTTCATCAATGGAGAAACTGCATCTGGAAAGACAACCACACTCATGGGCATCACCTCGTTTATTCCATCCAATCTAAAAATAATAACAATAGAGGACACTGCAGAAATCACTTTGCCTCATCCAAACTGGATTAGCGAAGTCACCAGAGATGCTGTAAACGTAAACACTAGCGTGACAATGTTTGATCTTCTAAAAGCCGCACTAAGACAGAGACCAAACTATATCATGATAGGAGAAATCAGAGGCGCCGAAGGTAATACCGCATTCCAGGCAATGCAGACAGGACACCCAGTAATCAGCACATTCCACGCAGGAACTATGAATAGCTTTTTGCAGAGACTTACAAATCCACCAATTGCTGTACCAAAAACACACGTAGACAATCTCAACATTGCATTGTTCCAGGCAGCAGTTCATGGTCCAGACGGAAAGAGAATGAGACGCGTTCTCACAATAAACGAAATTCTAGGATATAATGGAGAGGAAAACAAGGTAATGTTTGTTCCGGTCTTCAACTGGGAACCATCAACCGATACAGTGCGATTCCGTGGAAGGGGAAGTAGTGCGCTATTTCAGAAAATTCTTGGATTGCGAGGAATGAGCAGAAAAGACGAAGGCTTGCTCTATGACGAGCTTGCATTTAGGGCTAAAATAATAGAAAAAATGATCGAAAAGAAGATCTTTAATTTCTATGATGTGTTTGATTCTATGGTTCACTGCAAAGAAGTCGGCTTGGAAGCATTCATGAAGGAGCTTGAGGCACTTTGAAGCAAAAGATTTCATTCAAGGAAAAAATAACCAATCTCAAAAAAGCAGACGAGCAGTTTTTGCAGTTTGTGACATTTTTGTATTGCATGTCGACTTCGGGCTCAAACACAACTGAGCTTATCAAGCATGCAGAGAACTCCAATTATGGCAGACACACTAGATCCATCAAAGAGATCTCAAGATTAGGCATAGGATGGGGTTACGGACTTTCAAGGGCTTGCGAAGTCATTGCGGAAAAGACCTCCAAGTCAAAGGGAGACCAGTTAAAACAATTACTAGTGAAATTGGCCCAAGTGATCAGAATAGGAGAGGAGTTAAAGGACTTTTTCAAAAACGAGATCTCCGCCGCCACGCATACATTTGTTTCTGCATACGAACGCAATTTGGAGTCACAAAAGCTGTTCTTGGAGATGTTTTACACGCTCATGTCCACTACTTCTGTAATGATTGCTGCAAACTCTATGCTTACGATGCTTACTGGCGCCACAGATAGTGAAAGAATTCTGGTTGTGTCTCTGGTTGCAGTAATTGCCACCATGAGTGCATTTGCATTCATGCTTTACATGATTTTTCCGCGCGACAAATTATCTACTCCAGTCCACACATCTGGAAGAAAATTCATGCGATTGCTTTACATCAGTATTGTTTTATCATTGATGATTGGACTTGTATTGTATTCCACCAAAACCTTGCCCATTTTACTGATAATTCCAGTTGCAGTTTTGCCATTTTTCATACCGGCATTTTTTGCAAAAAGAATTGAATCAGAGATCAAAAAGCTGAACGAATGGTATCCGCCATTTATCAGGCATTTTGGACAGATACTATCCACGGTAGGCTCTACAAAAAACACATTGGACACCACATTGAAAAGCGACTTTGGCGAGCTAAACAAACACCTCAAGTCATTTAGTAACAGAATAGGAAACAGAATTGACAGAAATACCTCTTTTGAATTATTCTCCAGAGACACAAACAGTGTTCTAATTACATCCGGCAATACAATATTTTCAAAATGTATTGAGATTGGCTCTGACATGAACGAGGTAGGCAACAAAATTGCAGATGTCACATCCAAGGTAAACGAGGTAAAATCAAAAAGAGCCCACATAGCAAAAACATTCGAAATCGTCATACTGATTCTACATGTAATGACAGTTGCAGTGTTTGCTCTGATAAACAAAATATCAGAGATATTTCACGGTATGCTTGCCGGATTGCCGAGTGTGCCAGGCATGATACACCTGACTCCAGTCAATCCAGAGTTTTTGGCGGCTCTTATGCCAGTAATTGTGATCACCCTATCAATAATCATACCATTTTGATGCAAGTAGTACAGTCCAAAGAGAAAAACCTCACGCTGGAAAGCGTTGCAGAACTGTCAGAAACACTTTCTGGTAAAGTAGAGACTGCAATTAATGAAATTGAGAGACTGAACAGCCAAACTCACATGATTGCAATCAATGCAAGAATCGAGGCAAGCCGTGCAGGAGAAGCAGGCAAAGCATTCTCAGTTGTTGCAGAACAGATGAACAGTCTGTCTAGCAAAATTGGCAATGTCAACCAGAAAATGCGACATGAGAGCCATGATGCAATTGATGAAATGAGCAATCTTATCAAAACTCAGGCAACCCATGTCCGAGGAGTAAGATTGTCGGATTTGGCACTGACCAATATTGATCTTATAGACAGAAACCTGTACGAGAGAACTTGTGATGTACGTTGGTGGGCAACCGACGACAGCGTCGTATCTGCACTTGCAAACAAAACAAAAGAAGGATACGAACACGTCTCAAAACGACTGGGTGTGATACTGAATTCATATACAATTTACTATGATATTGTGCTTGCAGATCTGGAAGGCAAAATCGTATCCAACGGAAGATCTGAAAAATATACTTCGTTGGGACTGGATGTATCAAATACAGACTGGTTCCGATCAGCACTGTCTACTTCAAGCAGCAAGGAATTTGGATTTCAAACAGTAAGCCAGTGTCCTCTTGTCAATGGACAGTTATCAGTGATATATTCTTGCGCGGTGCGTCAAGACGGCAATTCAGAAGGCAAAATACTAGGCGTGCTAGGTGTGGTTTTTGACTGGGAAGGCCTTGCACAGAAAATAATGTATGATGTCCCAATTGCGGAAGATGAAAAGTTAGACACTAGAATTTGCATAGTCGATTCAAACGGATTGGTTTTAGCAGATTCGCAAAATCAACAGCTAAGCGATACCATCCAGTTTACCGGCAGATCAAGCCTGTTTGAGAGAAACAAGGGATACATTGTAGAAGACTTTAGATCAAATACGTGCTGCCTTGCGCATGCATTGTCTCCAGGATATCAAACATATGCGACTGGCTGGCATTCTTTGATAATTCAAAAGCTGAAAAGAAAATAAGATCTAAGAATTTTTTAATAGAAGATTATTTGATTAGCAAAAGTATTTTGTAATAAAGCTACAATAATTTTTTCCATTAACGTGTTTGATCATTTTGAACATGTATCAAGATAATAAAAACAGGTTTTATTACAATTCATGACAAACTCAGAACTAACAAAACTAAATGAAATCATCAGAAAAATTAGTGAAGGAAATTTAGGTGTTCAGATCACCGAGAAAGGTTCCACTGGAGAAACCAGACAATTATGGAATTCGGTTTCAGAGATGGTGAAAAATTTCCAAAGATCAATTAAAGAAACGCAGGATAATTCCAGGGATGTTTCCGCAACATCACAGCAAGTCATGGCACTTACTGATCAGATGAACAATGCGGTGCAGCAAGTCTCAATTACAGTTCAGCAAATCTCAAAGGGTTCTCAGACCCAAGCAATAGGCCTAGAAGAGACAAACAAGGCAATTGAGAAGATCAGCGCCACCATGAAGGATTTGGCTACAAAAGCAAACTCTACTGCCAATCTGTCCAAATCTGTAGAGACTGTTTCTGTCACAGGTGGAAAATCAGCAGCGGAAGCAGCTGAGCGAATGATACGAATAATCAAGGTAGCAGATGAATCTGCGGCAAAAATCAAAGGGCTCTCTGAGCGAACAGGCCAGATCACATCTGTGCTGGATGTTATTAGAAAAATTGCAGAGCAGACAAATCTTTTGGCATTAAACGCAGCAATAGAGGCAGCTCGAGCAGGTGAGGCAGGTCGCGGATTTGCAGTGGTCGCAGACGAAGTAAGAAGACTTGCAGAAGGCTCTGCAAAATCCTCCGAAGAGATAGGCAGTCTGATTAAGCAAATTCAAGACGATTCCGCGGCTACGGCTCAAAGCATAGAGCAGGGCTCCAAGGAAATAATGGAAGGAAAAGATGTCATCGATAGAGCACTTGGATCGTTGCGAGAAGTATCAAAGAAAATACAAGAGGTGTCATCCAATGTAGTTGAAGTATCCAATTCAACGCATACGCAGCTTGCCGAAGTCGAAAAGCTCACAAAAGCTGCATCAGATATTGCCGCAGTTGCAGAGCAGAACGCATCTGCAACAGAAGAAGCATCTGCTGCAATGGAAGAGCAATCATCTGGAATGCATGAAATAACAAGCGCTACACAAAGACTGACAGAGATATCCGAGAAACTAGAACGTGCATCGTCCTCATTCAAGCTGAGTAATACAGAATACGACAGAATCTCTGAATTAGACGGAACAATTTCCGACTCTCAGCTAAAGTCAACACAGACAATTGTTGATTCCAGCAGCGGCCAAAGTTTGGTACAATCAGAGGAAGACCAATGAGTGCTACATCCCAGATAATCCAAGTTGTTGTATTCAGCCTGACTGATCCAGCAAGCAAGCGAAACGAGGAATACGGAATAGGAGTAGAGCAGGTACAGGAAATCCGCACATTAGAAACCATAACTAGGTTGCCAAATGCGCCTACACATGTACGTGGCGTAACCAATCTTAGAGGGAAGATAATCTCAATTGTGGACATAAAGCAAAAGCTTGGCTTTCCAGCAAGCGAAACAGACAACAATGCACGGGTTTTGATTGCAGAGATTAACGGCAAGCAAGTTGGATTACTAGTTGACCAAGTAGATCAAGTAATGAGAATTTCAACATCTGACATTGAACAGTCGGATTCCGGATTTTCGCAAAACATGAGAGGTATTGCAAAAATTGGAGATAGACTAATCATAATTTTGGATCTGCCAAAGATTCTTGAAGATATCGGAAATAATTTTGGTGAATAAACAATGATGTTTGCGAGAAATTCCGCTAAAGCACTAATCGTTGATGATGCAGCCTTCATGAGAGTCGTCCTCAAAGACATTTTTGTGCAAAACGGTCTTGCTGCTGAAGTCTACGAGGCAGGTGATGGAGTGATGGCAGTCGAGGCGTACAAAAAATACAAGCCAGATATTGTTACTATGGATGTAAACATGCCAAAGGCAGACGGTGTTGCGGCACTCAAGGCAATCATGCAGTTTGATCCAAAGGCCAAAGTTGTCATGGTGACATCGCTTGAGCAAAAACACATTGTACAAGACGCAATGAAGTACGGCGCAAGAGACTATGTCGTAAAGCCGTTTGAGAAAAGTCGTGTAGGCATTGTAATCAACAAGGTTCTAAGGAGCGGATGAGTGTGGCCGGGTCTGAAAAGATCAAGGTTTTGATCATAAACGATTCTCTGACTGTCCGCATGATACTTAGCGAAATGGTTCTTGCAAACAAAAACATGCACATATCAGGCACCGCGCGTGACGGCCTGGAAGGTTTGTCCAAGCTAAAACTGGAAAAGCCAGACGTCATCCTAGTCGATCTTGAAATGCCAAACATGGACGGCCTGACATTTATCCAAAATGCCGTAGCTTATGATAAAACAGTTCCAATAATTGTCACCAGTTCTTACAGCCAGGAAGGTTCGCGAGTAATTTTTGACGCATTAGAAGCAGGAGCGCTAGATTTCATTTCGCTGGCAGACAGCATTGTAGAAAATAAATTACATTTCCAGGAAGAATTATTCTCAAAGATAGAGACTGCTTCTAAATCAAATCCCGAAGTCCTAATTCCAGAAAAAATTCTCTCCATCAAGCCAGTCAAAAAAACAAAAGGCAAAGCCGGTACGGCGACCAAAATCATAGTAATTGGCGCATCTACCGGTGGACCAAAGACCCTGTGCGATATTGTTTCCAAGTTGCCAGGAGATCTTCCGGCTGGATTACTGATAATACAGCACATGCCAAGCAATTTCACCACAAAATTTGCGCAGCGCTTGGACGAGATCTCCGAATTTAGCATAAGCGAGGCAAAAGATGGTGATGCAATTCAGATAGGAAAGGGACTGCTTGCGCCAGGTGACTATCACATGGAGATCAATTCCTCGCAATGTGTCACACTGAACAAAGAGCACAAAAGATTTGGAGTCAGACCTGCAGTCAACGTATCCATGATCACGGCATCCGAGATTTATGGAGAAAACGCAGTAGGTGTTTTGCTTACAGGAATGGGCCAAGATGGTGCATTTGGCATGAAGATGATTAGAAAAAGAGGCGGCCAAACCATAGCGCAGGACGAAGCAACATCAATCGTATATGGAATGCCAAAGGCCGCAAAAGACCTTGATGCAGTAGACAAAATATTGCCTCTAGACCAGATTCCCGCCGAAATAGTACGGATGGTGACCGCATAATGGACACATCCCAATACCGAGACATGTTCGTACAGGAAGCAAGAGAACACGTACAGAGCCTAAATGAATTTCTGCTAAATCTGGAAAGAGATCCTGCACAAAAAGAACACGTAAACACCCTGTTCAGATCCGCTCATTCTCTAAAAGGAATGGCAGCTACAATGGGATACGACCAGATAAAGCATCTATGCATCGCAATTGAGGAGATTTTTGAAAAATTAAGAAAAGAAGAGCATGGTTTGTCATCAGATTTGGCAAGTGCACTCTTCAAGTGTTTTGATGCATTACAGGAAATGGTTGATGATGAAGAAAAGAAAATTGATCTAGAATCATATTTGAAATTATTACAAAAGCCAGAGTCTGTAGTGAGCGAATCATCAGATACGTACATACAACCAACATCGCAGACTGTCCGCGTCAAAATGGAAGACTTGGATTCTCTGGTTAACCTAGTCGGAGAATTGATGATCGACAAAATGCGATTGGAGCAATCATTGCAAAATCCATCAGATGAGACAGGTCAGGTACTGACTTCGTTGAACAGACTCATCTCTGATTTGCAATATCAGACAATGAAGATTCGTTTGGTTCCAATAGAACAGATCTTTAACCGATTCCCAAGAATGATCAGGGATCTGTCCACCAGCCTTGGAAAGCAAGTCGAGCTGGAAATAGAAGGGGCTGGAATTGAGCTGGACAGAACGGTTTTGGATGTGATCAGCGATCCGTTACTGCACATTTTGAGAAATGCCGTGGACCATGGAATTGAAACAGTAGAGGATAGAAAACAGGTAAACAAGCCAGAGGCTGCCAAGATCAAAATCACGGCAACACGAGTAGGAGACAGAATTGCAATCGAAATATCAGATGATGGGAAAGGTATCGACATTGAGCGAATCAAGGCAAAGGCAGTAGAAAAGAACATTATTTCTGAGGCTGACGCCCAACGAATGTCAGAAGACGAGATAATCAATCTGCTTGGAACGCCTGGATTGTCCAGTGCAAGCACGGTGACAGAGATTTCCGGCAGAGGTGTGGGAATGGATGTCGTATTCAGACAAGTACAAAGCGTAGGCGGTAACGTTCAGATTAAAACAAGAAAAGGCTTCGGCACCACATTTACTCTGGTAATTCCTCTCAGTCTTGCGATCGTGAGCGGACTGGTGATAAAGGCTGGCAACGAAAAATATGTCATTCCGATATCCAGTATTATAACCACATTAAACATTGAAAGAAAAGAAATCAAGACAATTCAAGGCAAACAAGTCATTAACATAAACGAGCAAATTGTTTCTCTTATCAAAGTAACAGATGCGCTCAACATTAAAGGTGTCAGTGATTCGCAGAGCGAATTTGTAACAGTAATTCTAGTAGACAAGGGCGGAAAACAATATGGATTGATTGTCGATTCGTACGAAACAATGCAAGAAATTGTAACAAAGAGATTGCATTCTTCGCACAAGTCCAACTTTTCAGACGCATCGATTCTTTCTGATGGAAGTGTAGTTTTGATTTTGGAGCCGACGGCTCTAATCTAGGTGATATTATGGAGGCATTACAATCACAGCTAAATCTAAAAAGACTGGGAGAGATAATCAGCAGCTATATTGGATCAAAGACAGCTGCGTCACTATCCATGATTCTAAACGAGTCAGTATCACATCGAGTACGGAAAGTAATCGAAGTGGAATCGCTGAACTTGGATGAAGTCATTCCTGTATTTGACATACTTCCAATGTGTTCTGTATATCTCAAAGGCGAAGGTGACGTGCACGTCACAATGGTATTCTTTTTGCCATCATCCATGGCAAGAAAATTCGCCGCCAAGTTACTTGGAGTAGAAAAAATGAACAAGCTTTCCAGTCTGGGCAAGTCATCCATCTCTGAGGTAGGGAATATGATGGCTGGATCATTTCTTAATGCATTATCAGATGGAACTGGATTCCGCGTCGAAATGTCCACTCCTGGATTTGCAGCAGATACATTCAAGGCTCTGGTTCAGACACCAACTGCAGAACTTGCAACCACTACAGACAGAATAATAATTACAGAAGCTGAACTGCACGGAACAGACAGCGACATAATTATCGATACTTTGATTTTGTTATCCCCGTCTGAGGCCAAAAAAATTCTAGATGCACAAAAGTGATCCAATTGAGATCACATGAAGTTGCTATGGGGGAAGCAAGAGTTTCTGACGAATCAGACGGCGTCATGACTACATTTGTCGGCTCTTGTGTTGCACTGTGTCTTTTTGAATCAAGCAAAAAAGTTGGCGGCCTGGCACACATAATGCTGCCAGAGGCTGGTGGTAATACGACGAACCAGGCTACAAACGGAAAATATGCTGACCAGGCAATAGATTATCTTTTGAATACAATGCAACAAAAAGGCGCAAAACTAAACAAAATCAAGGCGAAGATTGCCGGTGGTGCACAAATTTTCAAGACAGAAACAGGTAATGGCCTTTTTACAATTGGTGAGCGAAACATTGAATCAATAAAAAAAATTCTTGACAAGCATGGAATTCAGGTTTTAGGCGAAGAGACAGGCAAGACATATGGCAGATGGGTAAAGTTTGATCTTCAAAATGGAGCAGTTGACATAAAGAGCAAGCGGGGTAACACCATACTTTGAGCCTAGAAAAGACCGTTGATCCGCAAATTGAGGCCATAATAAAAAAGGCATCACGTTTTGGATTTGAGCTAAATCATTACAAGACAACTTTTCTCAAACGTAGAATTGATGTTAGATTGAGAACTCGAGGAGTGCGAGACTATTCCGAATATTCTGAACTGTTAGACAGTGCAGAAAGCGGAGCATTATTCAAATCAATTTCAATAAATGTTACAGAATTTTTCAGAGACAAGGAAGTCTTTTCTTATTTGACTCAGGATCTTTTGCCAAAGATATCTGAAAAGACATCCACCATACGAATATGGAGTGCAGGATGCGCTACTGGTGAGGAGCCGCATAGTTTGGCAATACTTTTAAACGAAATTTGCAAAAAACAGTCCAAATCATTCAAGATTTTTGCTACAGATATCAGCTCAAAGGCAGTGGAGACTGCAAAAACTGGCATCTATCCATCACTAGCCCTCAAAAATCTTCCACCAGAGTTATTTACAAAATATTTTACTGCAAAGCAAGACGGCAATCACATATCAGATGAGATAAGAAGCAATATCACGTTCAATGTTGCAGATCTGACTACTTTTGAGATAAAGCTGCTCGATGTCATAGTTTGCCGTAACGTATTCATCTATTACACCAAAGAAACGCAGGACATGATTCTAAAAAAATTTCACAGCTGCCTAAAAGATACTGGACATCTGGTTTTGGGAATGGATGAAGGAATTAGAGCAGAGCAGACAAAGCTGTTTGAAAGCATCAATCCTAGGCTCAGAATATACAGAAAAGTCATCCAATAGAACCAATCCTAGCCTCAAATGTTTGATTTTTGTCCAAAAAGGCCAAAACGGCATCACTCCAGGCACGATGATCCACATTGGAACCACGAATTTACGTAAAATTCCTCATTTCATAATAACCAACCCGTGTTTGTTCGCTACGAATGAACTGGATAGCACTAACACTAATCGTGGCAATGGTAGTGATATTGATTGGAACTACGCCATCATATGCAGTCAAGGTTGACAACAAGACAATCAAACAGATCACATCTAATGCAAATGTAGCAAAGCAGCTCACACTACAAGACGTATTTGTAAAAAGCAACCCATCCATCAAAGAGGCAAAAATAATCAACGACCTAAAAGATCTTAGCCAAGTTGCAGGAGTTCAGGCTACAGAAGAAGACATTGCAAAAAAATCCCATATAGTTCAGGAGTTATTGCAAACATATGATGAACTACTAGATCCAAAAATCATTTCAGAGATACAAAATGGTGAAATAACAAACGCCCACAACATTGTCATAAAGCATACAGAAAAAGTCAGCGATGTAATAAAAATATTACCAAGCAAGAACTCTAAGGACGGAATTGTCGGTTCTGTATCAAGCCTGAATCAGTTAATTCCAAAGCAAAAGAGCATGCATGATCTCTTTGGATAAACTTAGAGGGATTTTTCGTTCAGAACCAGACTCAGTAATGCAGCCCTTGTGAATTTTCCATATTCAGCCTGTTGGAAATATTTTGCCTGTTTTGTAGAATCTACATCGGTTGATATCTCATCTACGCGCGGCAACGGATGTAAAATTATTGCATTTTCCTTCATCTTGTTTACAACGTCCAGGCCAATTTTGTAGCTGCCTCGCACCTTTTGATATTCTTCCTCGTCTGGGAATCTTTCCTTTTGGATTCTAGTCACATAGATCACATCTAGCTCATCGATGAATTCATCCAGATTTGTAGATTCTTTGAGTGAGATCTTTTTCTGGATTTCATAGATAGAGTCTGATCTTATTTTGAGCGACTCTGGAGAAATCAGTCTTATGTCCACATCATAGTTCGATAAAGCATACAAAAGAGAATAGACCGTCCTGCCGTATTTCAGGTCGCCGACGATTCCGATTTTTAGGCCGTCAATTTTGTTTTTCTCTTTTTTGATAGTATACAAGTCCTGAATTGCCTGTGTCGGATGCTCCTCTGTTCCGCTTCCTGCATTTAGTACCGGCTTGTCAGAGATTTCTGCTGCAAATCTACTGGAGCCATCAAGTGGATGACGCAGTGCTAGAACATCAGAATAAATTGAGATCATTCGTATAGTATCGGCCAAGCTTTCGCCTTTTTTTGCAGAAGATGATGTAACATCAGATATTCCAAGTGATGTGCCACCGATTAACGCCATTGCCGCCTGAAAGCTCAGTCTTGTTCTGGTGCTTGGCTCAAAGAAAAGATATCCAAGTGTCTTGCCCCGTCCCAGCTCTCTGCGCTGGGTTGGGTCCATCTTAATTATTTTATCAGTAGCAGAAAACACGGTTTCGAATTTTGCCTGATCAAAATCCCGCACAGATATGATGTCGTGCTGATAAAAATCGCTCATTTCTTTCAATGATATATACTGGTTACTATACAAAGTATTCTGATGCAAGAATCAAACTTGATAGTTCGCAGAATAAAGGACGGAACCGTCATTGATCATATTGAAGGCGGCAAAGGCCTCAGGGTTTTGGAGGCAATTGGCATCTCTGGCCAGGAGGGTGATGTCATCACTATAGCGCTCAACGTGCCTAGCGGAAAATTCAACAAAAAAGACATCATCAAGGTTGAAAACCGCTACTTGCAGGACTCGGATACGAACAAGCTTGCAGTAATATCTCCAAAAGCGACAATCAACATAATTAAGGACTACAAGCTGGTCGAAAAACGCCGAGTTGCGTTGCCAAACAAGATTCAAAAGATCTTTCGGTGCTCAAACCCAGACTGCATCACTAACAGCAAAGAAGACATTGAATCTGTCATGGAAGTCATAGACAAGAACGGTCTTGTGCTAAAATGCAAATACTGCGCAAGAATATTAGACGTGAACAAGCTGAAATATTATTAGAATTAAAACAAAGAGTTTTTGGGATTATTGACCCAAGATGATGAACATCATGACGATTCCGTAGATTGCGATTGACTCTACCATACCGATGAAGATGAACACTTTGGATTGCAATGCTGGATTTTCGCTGATTACAGCAAGACCCGCTGATCCCACATAACCTAAACCGATTCCTGCACCACCTGCTGCAAGACCAAATGCTAGACCTGCGCCAACTAGCTTCATTGCGCTAGAATCTGTTGTTTTTGCAGCGCTTTCTTGTGCAAATGCAAGGCCTGTCATTGCTGAAACTGCAATAACTGTTGCCAAAAGCAAGAATGCGAAGGATTTCATTTTCAGATTTGCTCCTTGATGCCCTTTATTTAAATCATGGTGTGGATTTTGAAATTTTATCCAGCGTTTTTGATTTGAATTGTTTGAGATCGGATTTTATCGAATCCACTTGAGAGTTGTGTTCCGATTCTAATACAGCGCTTGCATCATCAAGTAATTTTTTGACATCTTGTTTTGCCATTTTACTTCTTCTTCTCCATTACGGCCTTGACTTTTTTTAGTCTTGCGAATTCTTCACGTTCTCTTTCCTCTAGAGTAGCCAGGATGAACTTGATGCGCAGTTTGTACTGCGGAATAATGACGTTTTCGAGCGCATTTAGGAGTTTTTGGGTCTTTTCCAGTGCCTTTGCGAGCGCAAAGATAGAATTTTCGTATTCAGCTGCTTTGCATATTTTTGGTAATAAAACCTTGATCTGTTTTGCCGCTCTATCTATTGATGCATTGGTGTCTGCAAATCCATAAGGCATTGATTTTGTGTCCTTTTCTGTTACATTTAGTGTCGGTATTGTGACATCTACTACTCGCTTTACCTTGGTATCCACTTCCATTACTGCAGGTGTGGATTGTGCAACGGAGTCTACAGTAGCAGTACCAAGAGAGAGATATGCATCGTTTACTGATTTATAGACGTCTTGGAGCGGTTCCCAGATCCCGCCTCTGGCCTTGTTGGCCTCTGTGATCATTTCTTCAATGTTTTTTAGCAAAACTTTGCGCTTGTCATCAAGAATTTTTTGCACCATTGATGCGACTTGACTTGAACGTTTGTACTTGAGCAGCTCGATTTTTGTTGCTGCAACGTTTTGGCCAAACGACATTTAGCTATCGTTCCTTGTAGTATTGGTCGATAAACTTGTCTTTGACTTTGGTTAGCTCGTTCTTTGGTAATAATGAGACCACTTTCCATTGGAGCCCTAGTGTTTCTTCAATGGTTCTGTTTTCATCAACGCCCTGAGTCAAAAAGTCTTTTTCAAATCCGTCACCTACTTCGAGATATTTCAAATCAACGCCAGTAAGTCCTGCCTTACCTACGATTCCTGCCAGTGCTCGAACTTCTTGTGCTCTGGAATAAGCATCATAGTTTTGGTTAGAGATCTCTTGGTGGTCACCTCTTGTTCTGCCTTCACCGATTCCATCCTTCATGATTCGAGACAGACTCATCAAGATATTGACTGGTGGGTAGACTCCCTGTCTGAACAAGTCACGTCCTAGTACAATCTGTCCTTCTGTGATGTAACCGGTAAGGTCTGGAATTGGATGAGTAATATCGTCTGATGGCATGGTCAAAATTGGCATTTGTGTTACGCTGCCCTTTTTGTCTCGTAGTCTTCCTGCTCTTTCGTAGATAGTGGACAAGTCAGTATACAGATATCCAGGATATCCCTTTCTTCCTGGGACTTCTTCCCTTGCTGCGCTGATTTCTCTGAGTGCTTCTGCATAATTTGTCATATCTGTTAGGATAACTAGAACGTGCATTCCAAGATCATATGCCAAGTATTCAGCAACTGTTAGTGCAACTCTTGGCGTAATGATTCTTTCAATTGCGGGATCGTCTGCTAGATTCAAAAATAGTACACTTCGCTTTAGTGCGCCAGATTCTTCTAGGCTTCTTCTGAAATATTCTGCTTCTGAATATTGCACGCCGATTGCTGCAAAGACCACTGCAAATTCGTCAGATGTTCCAACTACTGCTGCCTGTCTTGCGATTTGTGCTGCTAGAATGTTGTGTGACATGCCAGAGCCAGAAAAGATTGGAAGTTTTTGGCCTCTAACTAGTGTTAACATTCCGTCGATTACTGATACGCCTGTTTGAATGAAATCTCTTGGATATTCTCTTTGTTCTGGGTTCATTGGTGCGCCGTTGATGTCGATGAATTTTTCTGCGATTGGGTCTGGCAGTCCATCGATTGGTCTGCCTAGTCCATCAAAAACTCTGCCGAGCACCTGTTCAGATACTGGCATTTCCATGACTTTACCTACAAATTTTGCGCTCGTTCCAGAAACTGAAAGACCTGTAGTTCCTTCGAAAACCTGGACGATTGCTTTTCTGTTTCCTACTTCGAGAACCTTTCCTAGTCTTCTCTGTCCGTCGGTTGTTTGGATTTCAACTAGCTCATCAAATGCAACGCTTTCTACGCCATCAACTACAACGAGTGGTCCTTTGATTTCTGCTATCTTGGAATACTGAACTCCGCCTTGTGCGCTCATGCTGAAACCTTGACTCCGGAAATGTTTTTGAATTCTGATTCAATTGTGCCTGCAAGTGCATCGAGTTTTGCTAGATCTTCTTCTTTTACTTCCATTCTTGCTTTGAGCAGTGTTGCAATTACTGGCATTGCGCGAATATCTGCAAGTGATGCACCGTCTCTTAGTGCAGCTTGTCCTTTTCTGTAAAAGTCAACTAGTAATGTCAAGAGTTTGAATTGTTTTTGTGGACTGCAGTAAGTATCTACATCATCAAAAGAGTTTTGTTGTAGGATTCCTATTTTGATCATTCTTGCTACTTCGAGAATTAGCTTTTCTTCGTCTGGAAGTGCTTCTGGACCTAACAATCTGACAATTTCTTTTAGTGTGTCTTCTCTTTGCAAAATTCCATATGCTTCTCTTCTGAGTTCAAACCAGTCTTTTGATACGTTTTCTCCCCACCATTTTCCAATGTCTGCTAGATATCCAGAATAGCTGTTCATCCAGTTGATTGATGGATAGTGACGAGAGTATGCTAGTTTTGCATCCAGTGCCCAGAAGGTTTTGATGAATCTCATGGTGTGTGTTGTGACTGGTTCTGTAAAGTCTCCACCAGATGGTGAAACTGCACCAATCAATGTTACAGAGCCGTCTCTATCTGGGCTTCCTTGTGCTCGGACACGTCCTGCTCTTTCGTAGAATTCTGCTAATCTTGATGCCAGATATGATGGATAGCCTTCTTCTGCTGGCATTTCTTCTAGTCTTCCGCTCATTTCACGGAGTGCTTCTGCCCATCTTGATGTCGAGTCAGCTACGAGGACTACGTCTTTGCCCATGTCTCTGTAATATTCTGCAATTGTTACACCGGTGTAGATGCTTGCCTCTCTTGCAGCTACTGGCATGTTGCTAGTATTTGCAACAAGTACAGTTCTGTCCATAAGTGGCTTGCCGGTTCTTGGATCTTTGAGGTGTGGGAATTCAACGAGGACCTCGGTCATTTCGTTTCCTCTTTCTCCACAGCCGATGTATACTACAACTTGAGAGTCTGCCCACTTTGCAATTTGGTGCAATGTTACGGTTTTTCCGGTGCCGAATGCTCCTGGAATTGAACCTGTACCTCCCTTTGCGATTGGGAAGAATGTGTCAATTACTCTTTGACCGGTCAATAGTGGGATGGTTGGATCGTATCTTGATTTGTACGGTCTTGGCTTTCTTACTGGCCAATAATGATACATCTTGATTGGAGTCTTGCTACCATCAGTGGATGCAAGCTCTGTTTCTAAATCATAAGTACCCTCGCTGACGATTTTTGTTATCTTTCCGCCTGCGTGGTCCGGTGGAACCATTATTCCATGTTCAATTAGATCAGTTTCTTGTACTGAACCGATTACAGTTCCTGGCTGGACTGTATCACCAACCTTGACCTTTGGTGTGAATTTGTATTTTTTAGTCATGTCTACTGGTGTAGTGGTGATTCCTCTACCAATGAAAGAGCCTGACTTTTCTGCCAGATCCTTTAGTGGTCTTTGAATTCCATCATAGATTTGACCGATAATTCCCGGGCCTAACAAAACGCTCAGTGGATTTCCAGTACCCACTACTGGTTCGCCTGGCTTTAGGCCGCTGGTTGATTCGTAAACTTGGATAAATGCGACATCGCCTGTAAGTCGGATTACTTCGCCGATTAGTTTTGCGTCACCTACAGAAACTGTTTCATACATTTTTGCATCAGACATGCCGTCTGCTTTGACTGCAGGACCGCTAACCCAAACAATTCTACCCTTTGCTACCATTCCCCTCTACCTTCCGAATTTGGATGCAATATCCTTCCTTATTAAAGGCTTCAGGCGTTCAAGTCTTGCATCGATGGTGTTGTCGAATTTCATTGTGCCGTCTTTTGATTGGACTCGGATTCCTCCAAGGCAATCGATTTGATCGGATGAAAGAGTTGCTCCCGGAAACTTGGATAGTAGTGATTGTACTACCGATGCATCCTTTGAGTTTGTTTGAACAATAATTTCTGGTGTGCCAATAACATCAATTGATTCTTGTAATAATGTAGAGATTAATTTGGAATAGTCTGCCCCGCGATCTGCATTTTGGAGTTTGCTAATTGCCTTTTCAAAGACTTTTTCGATCGATTCTTCGACCAAGAGTAGTTGCTTATTTCTGGAATCTAGATCGGCGTTTCCGATGATCTGTTTTTCGAGCTTTTCAGCCTCCTTTTTGCCTTCTGCGATGATTTTGTCATATTCTTGTTCTAATGATGTTTGAGAGTTTGCGATCGTAGATTGTGAGGACTTTAGGGCGTCATTTAGGCTTGTAATCAGTTGTTGTTCGGTATTTTTGAGAATTGTTTCTACAGTTCTCTCTAATGCAGAATCAGCGCCCATTGATCTGGGTCCAATTAACTAACGGATTTTAATGTTTGGAAAGATTTTAAAATCGTCCGAAAAGTGATAAGTTGAATTGGTAGTTGCAGATCTAAAACTTGGCAGCATTATTTTACCTAGATCAGAATCTCCGCAGGCAATTTCACGTCTTGCGGAATTTGAGTGGTTTCACAAAATAGAAACCGAAAACGATACCGTTACTCCAGAAATAGACGATCTTTTGCTGCGGGCGCAAAAAACCTACCAAGCAGTGGATGATGTTGTAAAGGGCTTGCAGATGCCGTTGCGAGTTGGAATCATGGAGATTCTTTTCAAGGGAACTATGATCAAAAAGAAGCAGTACCAGCTTGACGAAATTGAATTAATGGTTAATGATTTAGACAAAAAAGTGCCATCAATAATTGACAATCCTGCAAAACTGCTTGAAGAGCAAGCAGTAACAAAGAGAGCCATTGATGAATACACCACGTTAAAGGAGACACTTGACGTAGTAAAGAAGCTCAATGTGGATCTTAGCGGATTTGGATTCATGAAATATTTTTACACAAATCTTTTCGTAGTCGACACAGACAAGTTCGCAGAGATTGGCCGCTCACTAGAAGGAGTCACCATATACAAGTATGAACTAGGTATCAAAGAAAAGATAGCGCTGGTTGTGGTCGCACCAACAAGCGAATCTGACAAAGTTCTCAAAGTATTTCGTGCATTTGATTCCAATCCATTTGTAATGCCGCAAGAGTTCCCACAGGTTCCATCGCAGGCATACTCTGCAATAGAATCAAAGCTTGCCGAACAGACAAAAAAGCTGAGCTCACTTGAAAAAGAGATTGCAAAAGCAACAAAGACACTTCGCCGCGACATTTTGTCATTACATGAAAACGCATTTGTCGCAAAAGAAGTCCTTGAAATGCTTCGCAAGCCTGGAGGAACAAAGCTCTTTGCAGTAATCCAAGGATATATTCCAAAAAGTATGGATTCTAAATTCAAAGATGTTACAAAGCAATGGATGTCTGTCACAGAGGAGCTTACCGATCCAAAACTAGTACAAAACAGACCAACATTATTTGAAAACAAGAGATTTGTTAGAACTTTTGAGGTAATCACAGAAAGCCAAGGCATTCCAAAGCGAGGCGAGGCAGACCCAACCCCAATGATTGCCCTGATGTGGCCGATATTTTACGGATTGATGTTTGCCGACCTTGGTCACGGACTATTACTCATGGGATTTGGATTGTTATTCAAGATGAAAGGCCAAGGAAACCTCTCCAGGTGGGGAATGCTAATTGCAATTTCTGGCGCAGCTGCAGCAATTGCTGGAGTAGGCACTGGAGAACTGTTTGGATTCCACATTCATCACTTTGCAATATTTGAGAAAATACTAGACGGACCACTAAAGCCATTGTCCTGGTTGGTCGGTATCATTTCTGTGGGCGAGCTCACATTTACCCAAGTGATCACAATTCTCAAAGTATCATTATTCATTGGAATCATTCACTTGGTTTGGGCATTCGCACTTAGAATCAGAAGACTACGAAGAGAAGGCCACAAGCAAATGTTGATGCTAGAAGCAATACCAAACGTTACTCTCTACGGTGGAATCGTAGTGGTGATGATGTGCGCAATTGGATCTAGCTATGATGTAATGAACATGTATTCCAAACAACATATGGAAACAGTTCCATGGGTCACAATATTTTTGGGCGACTGGGCAAGAGTTTGGATTGTATCTAGAATCGCAGTAATCACTGTTATTGGTTCAATGGCAGTCATGATGGTTGGCGGAATTTTGCACGTAAAGCATCACCCAGAAGAAGGCGGAAGTATCGCAAACATAGTAATGGAAGTTTTCTTGGGCAAAACAGTAGAATGTCTTGCACACACAATCAGCTATGCACGACTTGGAATCATGTTGCTTGTGCACGCTGCATTATTGCTTACTGTGAATAATTCATTTGCATCAATGGGTGGATTCTCATCACCAACAGGCGCTGCAATGATAATCGGCGGAAACATTGGAATCATGATGATTGAAGGACTAATTGTGTACATCCAGTCTTTGAGATTGCACTTGTACGAGTTCTTTACCAAGTGGTATGATGGAGGCTCGCAGCCATTCAAACAAGTCGTACCAGAAATGCTCTACAACCAGCTAGTCTGGAAAAGAAAGTAAATCATTCCACAGGTAATTCAGTTCTGTTTGACCATTCTCCCCAGGAACCCAGATATACTTTGATTTTTGTATAACCGAGTTTTTTCAAGGCAATGAAAGAATTTGCTGCGCGGTATGCACCTTGACAATATGTGATGATTTGCGAATCTTTTGGAATATTGTATAATTCTGATAATTGTTTTTCATCTTTGATTGTGCCGTCTTCTGAAATGTTTGCAAAAAAGTCCACGTTTATTGCACTTGGGATATGTCCTTTTCTTGCACCGCGAATTACTGATCCAGTGAATTCTTCTTTAGATCGTGCATCAATGAGAATCGCCTTGCCAATGCTTTGTCTTACTTGTTCATAGTCAGCCAGGATTTCTGGATTGAGTTTTCCATCAAAGATTGCAGGAGAAAATCCATTTGTCTTGGTTTCAACATCAAATCCGTCTGCTTGCCATTTTTTTATTCCTCCATCCAGCATGAAGACATTGTTATGTGAAAAATACATCAGCATCCAGACGCCTCTTGCCGCAAGCATTCCGGATACATCATCATAGAATATCACTTTTTTTGCCAGGGTTATTCCGGCAAACGATAATAGTTTTTTTGTCTGCTCGTTGAAAAATTGCATTCCTTGCGGTGTTGTGTCAAACCAATGATATGCAAATAGGTCCAGATTTACTGCTCCAGGAATGTGTCCTTGGGAATATTCCTTGAATGATCTAGCATCAATTAGTACAAGGCTATCATTTTTGATTTCCTTTGAGAGGGTTTCAGTGGATATCAGCAATGATTCTAGCTGTTCAATATCCATTAAATCTATTTTGAAAACAAAAGGAAAAGAGAGGGTGTTTGAGTTTTTACTCGTTTACGTATGCTCTTTCTCCGTGCTGGGCCAAATCCAATCCAATTTCTTCTTCTTTTGGAGTGACTCTGATTCCGCCTGGCCATACTGCATCCATTACTTTGAGAATGATTACAGTGATACCAAATGCGTATCCAACAGAGATACATGCACCAATTATGTTTAGTGCTTGTTGCTCATAGCCTTCTGGTGTTCCAGTCCATGCACCTACACCAACACTGTTTACGTGTGGGCTTGCAAGTGTACCAGTCAAGACAGCTCCTGAGAAGCCGCCCATTCCGTGGACTCCCCAAACATCGAGTGCATCATCCCACTTGCGTGAGGCTTTGAATGCTACACAGCCATAGCAAATTGTGCCGGCTGCGATACCGATGATCAGAGATCCCATTGGACCTACGAAACCTGAAGCTGGAGTGATAGCTACTAGACCTGCAACTGCGCCTGATGCACAACCGACGATGCTTGGTTTTCCAGTGTGGGCCCAAGCCATTAGTGTCCATGTTAGTGCTGCCATGCCTGTTGCGGTGTTTGTCACAACCCATGCCGATACTGCAATTCCGTCTGCAAGTAGTTCAGATCCTGCATTGAATCCGAACCAACCAAACCAGAGCATTCCAACGCCCAATACTACCATTGGGATGTTGTGTGGCTCCATTGGTACTTTGCCATAGCCCAGTCTTCTTCCCAAGATTAGTGCGCCTGCAAGGGCGGAGAATCCTGAGGTGATGTGGACTACGGTTCCTCCTGCAAAGTCTAGTGCAAATGTTGGTTTGAGATCCTTGTTGAGATCGATTGCTCCTCCTCCAATGAATCCGCCTCCCCAGACCCAGTGTGCTACTGGATCGTAGACGAAGGTTGCCCATAAGAGAATGAAGACAACAAATGCGCTGAACTTTATTCTGTCAATTATTCCTCCAATGATTAGCGCTGGAGTGATAATTGCGAAGGTTGCTTGGAACATTGCAAATAGCTGGTGTGGAATTGTTCCTGGCCATCCCTGACTACAGTGCCCATCGTGATTAGGTACATACTGAGCTCGAGATGTGACTGCGCCTGCTGTGTCACATGCTCCAACTGCTCCTAGTGGTGCTACATGGGAGACTTTGTTGAATCCAACATAGTCAAGTGCGCCCATGAATTTGTTACCATCAGAAGTGTTTGGACCAAAGGCTAGGGTGTATCCCCACAAAACCCATTGTACTGAGATTAATCCCATTACAATCAGGGTCATGCCTATGACGTTTACCATGTTCTTTGATCTTGCAAGACCACCGTAGAAGAATGCAACACCTGGAGTCATGAATAAGACCAACGATGTTGCAGACAAGATCCACGCGGTATCACCAGAATCAATTGCACATGGTAGCATGTTACCAGTGCCGTCATCATACCAGCATTCGTTCGCATTGCCGGTGTATTGAGAGCCACTGCCCATGCCTTGTGAGACTTCTTGGGCAAATGCCTGCGTCATTACGCCTGCAGATACGGCTGCGACTGCTACCACAAGTAATAGAGCATACTTGTGATTCCTGTTCTTCATTGCAAAACCGCAACGATGAAAATTATTTAAGCATAGAGATGTTTTATCTTGAAAAGATGTAATTTGGTAAAGAGGCTGATTTTAAGATAATATCATAAAATTGATAAATTATGTCATTGTATGATATCCATGGAGGCAAAACTGGGCATATTTGACACCTTTAAGACAAAAAAGGAGGAACTTACTGGCGAGGCAATACGTCAAAGGGCAATAATCACAAGCCTTGCTACTGAGAACAACCCTTCCCAAAGAACCCGTACTGCCATAGCTCAAAGAATCGCGCAAGAAAACGGAACTGTCTGGAAGAACATCTATTCTGGGATATTTCGCGATCTTGACGAAATTCTGATTCCGCTAAATATAGTTGAAGAGGCCGGTCGCTTGCCTCTAAAACGTGGGCCAAAGGCACTGCAGGAAAAGGGAATTCCGTTTTACCAGCTAACGCAAAGGGGTTTGCTGATCTCCGTATCTTTGGATGAGATAATAGGTAGGGAGAAAATTCTGGAGAGATTTTTTGCCGAGGCCAAAATTGATGGCGGATTTGCCGAGCAAATCCAAACTATGAGCAAATTTGCTCCAAGATTTGTCTATTCTTTGTTCAGGAATTATGTCAAGGCGTACTGCGACGGCAAGTTTTCCGATCTGATGCCTTTTGAGAGGGCCAAGTTCATGTCGATTTCCGACGAGGCAGTCCTGATCCAGAAAGAATTCCTAGAATCATTTATCGAGATGCCAAAAAACGACAAGGAAAAGACCCTCGAGTTCCTAAAAGAAATGGGCTAAGTCTCCAAACATTAAAATCCATTACACAGGGGGCGAAAACATGAGCTCTGGATCACAAAAGGTCTTTGCGTCGGTAAAGTCATTTTCACAGAGGGGCCGACTACTCACAAAGGCAGATCTGCAGACTTTGGCAGAATCAAGAGACTTGGATGAGCTGATAACTAGAATCAAAAACACAAAATACGTAGATGCCGTCTCAAAGATAACCAAACCGCTGAATGCAGCAAAAATAGAATCCGCCCTTAGAGGTGAGCTGGCAGAGATTCATTATTCCATTGCCAAAACAGCAGGCAAGCTTGACATTTTAGATGCATATTACATGAAATTTTTGATTTCCAATCTAAAGCTCATACTAAAGGGAAAGGCACTTGGGAAATCCCAAGAAGAAATAGAGCCACACTTGAATCTGCACGCAGAGGAGCTCATTAACCAACGAGATATCATAGTAAAGGCGCTGACTGCAAGAGACCTAGAAGAGGCAGTTGCAAGTCTCAGCTCTGTAGAATTTGGAGACGAAATGGCAAAGGCAGTTTCATTGTACAACGACAAAAAGAACGTTCAGATTTTTGATGTATTTTTGGATAAGATGCTGTACCAGCACCTTGGCCGAGCAATGCGAAGCTCCGGCGACAGAGATGCGGGAAGACTGGCCGGAATGGACATTGACTTTTACAATATTATGTCGATTTTAAGAGGCAAGTTCTGGGGACTGGACGAGGATCAAATCCAGAGTCTCATAGTAACTCAGACTCCGAGCGTTCCAAGAGAATTGCTTGGAAAACTGATCTCTTCAGATTCCGTCCGGGGAGTCTTTGATGAGTTATCAACAAGCAGATACCGAGACCTGATTCCTCAGGTAGAAGACGACATGGAGGCAGTCTCTGCATTTGAGCATGCATTTGAAATGGCAATTTACAAAACAGTAAACAGATCATTTACCAAAATGTTCAGCTTTGCAACAGTAGTTGGAATTACAAAGCTGACTACATACGAAGTCAGAAACATTGCAGCAATTGCATTTGCAGTGGAGCAAAAGATCTCGCCGCAGACAACCATGGCCAGATTAATCGTAAGCCAAGAAGACTAGTTTTTCAAGACATATATTGAAAGGAGTGGAAATGGGCATTGATTAGATTGGGAGCAAAAAGAACTGAAATTACGACTGAAATGCTCGTCAATACAGTTTGGGTTAGCACGTTTTTGGCTCTAATTTTGACCATGCCTGCGCTTGGATTATTCATGGGAATTTACTTTACCACTGGACATCTTTTGATAGGTGCGCTGGTGGGATTCAGCCTGCACTTTGCCACTCTTGCATTTTCTGACAAAATATCCAAGGCTTTGACTAGAGCTCTGAGTTAGGTGATATGCCATGATGGGCGATAAAGATTACAATCAGACAGTCAACAATGCACTAGACGCCCTAGCCAGAGAAACGGAGCTGCAGATCAAAGACCCGCAAGACAACAAGGACGTTTTTCTGCACGAAGTCTGCGGATGCATGAGAAGATCATACTATGACAGATTCGACAAAATAGAGATCCAGAAGAAAAGCTTTGGCAATCTGTTTGGAGGCCTGATTCGCAAGCTTCCATATGGAGCCAAAATTGGCGAATTCTCAATAGAAGAGATCAAGCTAAAGGGCCAGGCAGACATGATTGTAGATGATATTGTAATGATATTTCGAACAGTTCCATCTGCTCCAGAGACTCCGGCAGCAAGCGACATTTTGTATTTGAATGGTTGCATGTGGATTTTCAATAAAACTGAAGGAGTGATTGTGTATTTGGCGCACGACAACACCCACACTCCATTTTCAGTAATGAGAGAAAAAAAGATCTTTGAAGAGACAATTCGCCGAGTCCGAGTTTATTCTAATTTGATATCTGAGAAAAAAGTTCCAATACTGGAGCCGTCATCGGAATGCGCCAGCTGTCAGTATTACGAGAGATGTTTTATGAAGAAGAATGAAGGCAAACAGTTCTCACTGACTGAAATGTTTGGTGTTAAAAAGAAGTAAAAAAGATCTAGTGATCTTATTCTAGTGACTCTTTGTGTCCTTTGCCTCTAAGTGCAAACAATACAACTGCAAAGGCAATAAAGACGCCGACTGTGGAGCCAAATGCTGCCATACCTGCTTCTGCCATGCTTAACAGGCTGTGCTCAAATCTTATATAATTTTGCCAAAAATTTTGTCATAAAGACAAACTAACATAATTTTCTTATTTTATGATACAATATCGGGGTTTTACTGGGAAAACTCAAACGGCACAACATTTTCCTGTCCTGCAGTCATGGAACTGAGGTTAAAGTTTGCCTCGCCCTTGATTCTCCAAGAAATAGAGTTGCTTTGCAGTGAAGACCAGAACTCTGGGTCGGTTCCGGCATTTTTGATTGTGATTGTTTCGCCTATGATTTGCGGTCTGGTGTTTAGAATTGTGTAATAGTCGGAGCTGTCAATTGCGCCTTCTGGTCTGTCTCCTATTTGCGATATTGCAATTCTCTTGTCGCCTGCATACAGATCATACTTGATCGTCTCCAAGATTACTGATTTGTAATTCGGGTTTGTTATTTTGAAATCAACCTTAATTTGAGCTTCTTCGTCTGTTACGGATTTTACCTCGAGGCCTCCAAGCTCTACCTCAATTGGAATTACTTTGATTGGGGCAGATGAGAACTTGCCCAGTCCTCCTTCAGTTACGTCATTAAAGATTTGAGAGCCGGAAAATGCTACAACGCCTAATACAGCAGCTAGAACACCAACAATTATTCCAAGCAAAACTCTGGAATTCAACAAGTGCCTTTTTGGATTTGTGTGACATAAATGTTAGCAATTAAATTCTCTGTATGATATTACAGTATAGTGCAATACTTTCAGGCAGTAAGACTAGGAAAGGAAATAGCTGGCAAATCCCAGATGATTCTGTTCAATTTAGCCGGATTTGCAATGCTTACACTTACAATAAAGAAAAAGGACGGCCAGTTCATTCCCGTCGGCGAGCAAAACCTTACTGCAATAATACATACGGTTGATGGCTATGTTACAATTCTAGTAGATGAGGAAGGATTTACCAAGGCTCAATCAAAAGCACTTGACAAGGAAAAGGCACTAGAGATATTTAGAAAGGCTCGAGAATCCGGAATCGAGGAATATTCTGGAGAAATGGTAGAAATCTGGAATAATCGCTATCCCACGGTGCAAAAAGGACTATAGCACTATTTCTGTGCCTACCGGCTGGCCACGGATTGCCTTTTCTATAACAGAAATATCGGCTTTGATTACGCGCGTCTTGATCTTAGAGCGTTCTATTACCTTTAGAGCAACAATGTCCATAAGGTCATAGCCACCTGCAACTGAATCTTCTTTGACTAGCAAGCTTCGCAGTGTTTTGAGCTCGATTCTGCGGAATTTTTTTGCCTTGGGGTTTTTGTTCGGATCTGAATCATAAATGCCATCAACATCTGTTGCGTTCAGAAATTCTGAAGCCTGAACTTTTTCTGCAATCAATGCGGCAGTTCCGTTTGTGCTTTGACCCGGATGCAATCCTCCGGCAACCACGATAAGGCCGGAATCCACAGCATGTCTTGTTTCGGTCAGTGTTGTTGGTGGGTGCGGATATGCCTTGTCCTTTAGGGCATAAATGAGGAGCTTGGCATTTAGTCTTGATACTTCGATTCCCAGCTCATCCAGTGTTGATTCGTCAGCGCCTGATGATCTTGCATGTGAAATGTAGTGTCTAGCTATTTTGCCCCCGCCTGCAATCACTATAGGCTGGCAAATTTTGCTGATTTTGACTAGGAATGTGGCGTAATCCTTGAGAATTTTTTCATTATTATCCATTCCAAAGATCCTGCCGGAAAGCTTGATGATGATTCTTTTTTTCATGATTATCCAAGAAGCGACTTTGCTGCCATTTCAACTTTGTTTCGATTGTTTTGCGATGTGTAGATTCTCAAGATATTAACAGATTCTGCCATGGATGATACCACGGGTATTTTGGAAAACGGAATCTCGATTGGCTTTTCCGACATTAGTATTATCGATTTTGTCTTTTCCTTTGCAGGAGTCAGAGGAATTGATGATGTGCCGGAGGTATCTACGAAAATGTCTTCCTTGTTTGTCTTTGATTTTTGTGCTAATTTTTCTCGGATTTGGTGCGTGTTTTGGGATTTTTGTACCATGACTTTTTCATATACGCACTTGAGGAGCCTCCTGTTTTGATAGTCCAGGGCGAATTTTTTTGCTCGCCTTTGCTGTTTTGTGTTATCTGGCATTGAGAGAATCTTTGATATGACAAATTCGTCTGTGAGATTGGCATAGCTGTCCAAGTCCAGCTCGGTGAATTTGCAATATTGATCAGCTAATCCAATTGACTCTAGCATCATTACCTCGGCAGAGCGGAC
>RHCX01000101.1 GCA_010028495.1 Nitrososphaeria archaeon
AACGGAATTGTGTCTTGGGAAAGATCATCTTCTGTCAGACCAATACTATTGCAGGGACAAGACGACTATATCAAAACAAAAGAACGATGGGTAATACTAAAGGAATATTTTAATAAAAACAGCATTGACTATCTTGAAATAAAGTCTCCAAAAGGAAGTATACTCACAAAACTAGTTTGTCTGATCTACATGCTAGACTATGCCTCGGTTTATTGTGCAGTGATCAACAAAACCGATCCTTCACCAGTAAAATCGATTGATTTTGTGAAAAAACGTCTCTAAAACAACCCTGGTCTGTAAATATTACAATAACCGATCAAAAAAATCGATCGGAAAAGAATCAGGCATGAAAATTATGCAAAAAATGTCCTAATTGTGGACAAATTGTCCATTAGTCTTATATAGTAAATTTTTAACGAAAAATCAATAACATGAACAACGAGATAGGACGTAAAATAACTAGTCTTACATTAATGACAATTATGCTAGCTTCTGCATTTGCAGCAGGCGCTCCAAGCGTTCTGCCACAAGCAGCAGCAGCAAATGCTAACTTGTTCGTATCGGCTGAAAACTCTCAATTCCAAAACTACTTCGCAGGACCTCAAGTCATCGAAGTAGTCGTAATTGATAGTGATATCAAAGATACTGACAAAGGCAAAGGTGAGCCTGATGTTACCATTAACGGTAACAAACTTAGAATGGCACAAGCAACTGATGGTAACTGGTATGGATATTTCGCAGACCGTGCACAAGCACAGACCGCAGATAGCATACAAGCATCAGTAGGTAAGGGTGGAAACGGAACTGGATTAGACTTTGGTACATTCTGTGGACGAAGCTCCAATGTTCTTGGTGTTTCTGTATCACAAACAGTCGGTGTTGCAATAGCAACAAACAACATCGGTCCAAGCTTTTCACAAACAGTCGGTGTAGCATTGCCACGCCAACTGATAAGTGGAGCTGGTGTAACCGTGGGTGCCCAAGGTGGTGCAACCGGTGCAGCGACCTCAGATTCAAGCATTACAAATGCTTGTTCAACTCGAGCTCCTGCAACTCAACTCCATGACAACGTAGTAAGAGAGAACAAGACTTTGAACCGCGGCAGCTCAACTGTTGCTGTTGGTCAAATCGGAATTCTTCAATCTAACTACTGGCCATTCATCCAACTATACAACTTTAACCCAACAGGTAACGTTGTAGTACAGTACAACAAAGGTGGTGGAGTACAATCAACCACATTGAAATTTGATACTGTAGATCAATTTGCAAAATTGCAGTTGGATAGAACTTCTTACCCAAGAGGTGCTCAAGTTCAGGCAACCGTAACTGATATTCAATTGAACATTGACCCAACAGACGAAGACTCTTGGACATTTGGAACAACTCCATCAAACGCTACTGTCTACTACGGCGTCTTCAGTGAAGACGGCGCATTAGCAGCAAGCAGCGGTATCTCAAGTCAGTTGACTGGCAACAGAACCAACCTGATGTTTGAAGATAACGGCTTGATGAAGGTGAATCTGGCAGCTCAAGGATCAACAGTACTAGCATTGCAAGACAACGCTGACACAGTGTTGTCCTCAAGCGGATACATTGATGCTGGCAGACAGACACTCACAAACCAACCAGTCACAATTACTGAAACCGCACCAAACGTTGGTGTCTTCGGTACTTATGATGAGTCTGACAAGTCTGTTTTGAAAACCACGAGTGATGCAGCAAGAGGCAAATCCGCAACAATCGACTATAATGACAAATCACAATCTGTCACTATAGGATTTGGATTTGCAAGTGTAGATATCAAACCAACTGATGCTGAATGGAACTCTGGAGAAGAAATCCCAGTAACCGTAACTGACTCTGATGCAAACAAAAACAGCAGAGCAGACGAAGACTTGGATCTATTCAACCCCAGCGTTGCACTCATCCCATCATTGAGAATTGGTACTCCATTTACTCTTGGTGTAAAAGGCACGGATAGCTCAACAACTGCCGATTCAATTCTCTTGAGAAACGTTACTGAAGGTTCACTCGGTGGATCATTAGTAAACGCAAGAGCAACAGCGAAGGCAGCGTCAACATTCAGCTATATAGCAAGCAAGAACACAGCGTTTGATGGTAACTTGACGGTAAACAAATTCAGTGACCGTGCAGTTTTAACCACAAACATAACTTCTACTGTATATCAATCCGTCGGTGGATTGCTAGTAGATACAAAAGCAACTGGACAAGATTTGAAGAAATCAATCTTTAATCCAAGCTCAGGTAGCTCAAGAGCGTATGGTTGTTGAACAGCACATCCGCAACTAGCATTCTTACAAGACAGAGTGGAACAACTGGCGCAGAGGCAGAAATTACTGCAACTACACCAAAGATCATCCCAATCGCCTACAATGTAAAACCACAATCATTAACATTGATCAATGCTACACATACACGTGTGTACAGTGACATATTTGGTGGTACAACAGGCGCTGGTATTCAAGATACGGCAAAGATCGGATATCTTCTGAACTTTACTCGTGTAACATTGGATAACAATGACAAACCATTTGTGATTGATCTGTTCTCATTCGGTTACAAGAATGATGGCGTCGTGAAATCAGACCGTGTTAACAATGCTATTTACAGAATTGAAGCTGAAGAATCTGGTGACAACACCTCAATCTTTGAGGGTACACTAGAGTATGTCATGCTCAATCAACTCAACATTCTAGATTCTTCTACATACACAAACTTGGACACAATATCCAACAGTCCATCATTTGTTGTACACCAAGACCTAGATGATGAGGAATCACCAAGAGTCAACTATAATGACCTTGGCCAAGATGGCAGTGTAACACAGGTTGCAGATCAACAAGCCGCTCCAACTCACTCAGGTGTCGTATCATTTAACCAGCCAACCTACAAGAAAGCAGATACAGTTGTAGTTACACTAGAAGACCAAGATCTGAACACTGATGTCGACCTAGTCGATATCTACACAACCGTAAACGGTACTGCCAGCGGCTCAGCCGATGCAGCAGCCGATGCAGTTGGTTCAGCACCTTCTCTAGTATTATCAACTGGCGACTCTCTAGGCAGACTAATGGATATTACCTTTGACGATGCAGCTTGGACAGATACCAATAATCAATGCTCTGATGGTTCATCATCATCTTCATTGGCATCCCAAGGAATCGATCAAGGCTTGTTCGCATCTGGTTTCACTCTAGTTGAAACTGGTTCAGCAACAGGTATATTCATGGGTGACTTCACAGTGCCAGGACAAGTATGTAACACATCATCTGGAGTACAATCCAGTCCTGTTAACGTACAAGGCCTAGACATGGAAGTTAACTATGTCGACTTTAGAGACGC
>RHCX01000102.1 GCA_010028495.1 Nitrososphaeria archaeon
AAATGTCTGAATGTTAAAGTTGGTCTTGTACTGTTTGCCGCTGGAGCCAGAATACATGTTTTGCATCAACTCTAAATGAGTCCCTTTGAGCTTTCCAATACCGCAATCTCCTTTGTCAATTGCAACCAAAATAAAACCAAAATTATCGTCTTTGGTTTTTATCAGCTTTAGCTCAACTGGAGACCATTTTTTCTTTACAACATTGAGCGAATCGCCGATTCTTACTAAAATAGAATGATGCACTCCTTTTGATACTACCTCATTCGTAGTCTCTAGTATTGTACCGTGGATTCGCAGCTTGTCAAATACTGCATCCAGTGCTATTTTTTCAACCTCAAGCGATATGCGAATTTTGATTCGCTCGCCCCTGTCTGGTCTCGCATAATCTTTGTCTTGTTTTATGACTCGCGTTGTATCTGATATTATCTTATCCTGTTTTTGTATAATTCTGCGCAATATCAGCAAGTCGTCTGGTTCTTCTACCAAAAACGATACTGTGGTATCATCGATAATTTTTGTAATCATTGAACTACTTATAATATGAAGATGATTTTATACAGTGCTGGTGCTTTCCATGTTCTTCTTTTTGAGATAGTTGTCAACCCATTCTGGTGTGATGACTCCGCCCTCTGCCAAATTGACTAGCGAATTTGATGATGCCTCACCGGTCACTTTTCCACCTCTTCTTCGAAGCTGTCTCCACTTTAGTGTGGTGTTGCCGCTCTTGGAGTTGTAAATTATGCCCAAAACATCGCGTGCATTTACAAAGGTGATGTCGCGAATTTTCTTCAGGGTTACCTTGTCGGCCGCCTCTACATAGATGGAACCTAAAGACTCCTCTCTTTCTGGAAAGACTTCTGCATCTTCAATATAGCTTCGTGGCATGTATGAGCTGCACGTACTTGCTATGATGAATCTTCTAAAGCTTTCAAGTGAGGCTGGAGCATCAATTGTAACCATTTTCTTATGATATCTCTGCGCCTTTTATCAAGCTTCTTTTAAAAATCCCCATCTGATATGATATCTAGTAGGCGTTGATGACTTTATCCCATTGATTCCAAATGATGTAGATCTTGAGTTCTGAGCCTGCACTTTAGCTAAACGCTTTAATCCGAAAATCACAAAAAAACTACACATGAAATCTCTGACAGAATATCTTACATTTAATACAAAAAAACGAATAGAATTTGTTCATATCACACCGCAGGTACGTCAGCTGGTCAAAAAAAGCGGCATCAAAGATGGATTGTGTCTAGTAAATGCAATGCATATCTCTGCAAGTGTTTTCATAAATGACAACGAGTCTGGTTTGCACAAGGATTATGCAAAATGGCTTGAAACGCTTGCACCACACGAACCAATTGATCAATATCGACATAACGACACTGGCGAAGATAATGCGGATGCACATCTCAAACGACAAATCATGGGAAGAGAAGTTGTGGTTGCTATTACAAATGGAGATCTAGACTTTGGTCCGTGGGAGCAAATTTTTTATGGAGAATTTGATGGTATTAGATCAAAACGAGTCTTGGTCAAAATCATCGGCGAATGATTAGCCAAAATCAGCATCGCGTTTTTGACTCTGACCTTCATTTTTACGAGCTGCAAATCTGAACTCATCATCATGATTTTGCGGACCATGCGTGCAGTTTACACATCCAACTTTGAATCCATATTCGTCTTTCACAAATGTCTTGCAGCCGCAAAAGCATGCCATAATACAAGTGCGTGATTCTATGATATAACCTTACGCAGAACAGCAATTTCCTGGGGGAATGGCATGACCATGAGGGCACTTGCGTGGATGTTTGAGCATTGTACACAATGCATCTGTGAATTGCATACTCATGTGATGTTCTATTCCACAAACCATCTCTTCATCGATTTCGACCTTTAGCGCACTATCCATTAGGACTTCAAGAAGCCTACTGTTTCGCATCATGCTAGAGCCAACCTTTTCTCCGCCTTCTGTCAAAGATACGCCTGCCTTGCTGTAATTTACCAAGTTCTGCTCGTTTAACTTTTTGAGCATCTGTACAACGCTTGGCTGTCTTACATTTAGCATTTTAGCTATGGTGCTGATTTTGACCGGCTCACTTCTTTCTTTGATGTGCCAGATTGCTTTGAGGTACATCTCTACATGCTCTGCCTCCGCAGTTCCAACAAATAATACCTCATCATTTATCGAATCCATTATGATACACTCTTTGCATCCTTGAGCAAATATTCAAAGTATTCTCTTGCAAATACTGCAAGGCCTGCGTGGTCTGCCCAGATTGCAACTGCCTCGCCCTCTGCCGGCTCGTTAATCGGCCCCCTTTATCGTGAAGTAGGCGCAGTTTTGGCAGTGCTTGCTTTACCAATATCTCGTTTGCCTTTGGTAATGCGATCAAAACCTCGCTTCTGCAAGAATCGACCATTTCCAAAATCTTGGAAGCGATATTCATTATGCCAGACAAAACCCAAATGTCTGGTCTCTCGCTTACCCCACTTTTTTCATATAATGGCACTAGCTCTCGCAAAACAACATTTTCATTTTCCTTAAAGTCAGACTCTATCTTTTGCTTTGTAGCCTCCATTGCAGTTGCTGGTGATTTTGCAAAATATTTAGTAGGACGCGAATCATCAGAGCCGATCCAGCCTTTTTCCTCAAGCGATCCAAGGACTTCGTAAATCTTGGAATATGGCACACCTGACTTTTGGCTCAGGTCAGATGCAGTAAGCTCGCCACCCTTTAGCAACGACGAGTATGTTCTGATCTCGTAGCTGGTCAAGCCTATCCTTTCTAATGACTTGCGAGTGTTGTCAGAAATGCTCATCTGATCTACTCGTGTTTTTTCAATATTTAAACAACAAACCGATCAATCTACTGATTCACACGGGGCCGAGGGGGAAATACGTTAAATAGCATATTTGAAAACGCTTGATAGTATATGTCGCTAATTCAGCTCTCAAAAAGCTCATCAAAGAGCCTAGGAAAGAAATCTACTATTAGATTTACTCAGAGCATCTGCCCTGACTGCAACATGATCTTGGATGCCGAAGTCTTTGAGAGAGACGGACGCGTCTTTATGACAAAAACATGCCCAACACACGGTGAATGTGAAGAACTGTACTTTGGTTCTTATGAAATGTACAAAAAATTCAGCACATACTGGGCTGACGGCAAAGGCGCACATGCACCAAACGTAATGATTGAAAAATGTTCCTGTCCAAATAACTGCGGTTTATGTTCAAATCACCTATCACACAGCGGTCTTGCAAACATGATTGTAACCAACAGATGTGATCTGACATGCTGGTACTGCTTCTTTTATGTAAAGAAAGGCCTTGAAGGTGCATACATGTA
>RHCX01000103.1 GCA_010028495.1 Nitrososphaeria archaeon
TGGTAACAAGACATGGACTGACAGGAACATTTGATGTGAGCATATCTACACAAAACTATGAGGTAAGCTCAGCCGAGCAGCTGGAAAGTGTGGATGTTGATCTGCTTGATGATAAATATCCAAAGCTAGAATCTCTTCCGATACTCGCTACTGGAAATGACGAGTTGATCGGAGTTGTACATCTAGAAGATGCATCAGGCAATCCCGTTGGCGCAGAGCGAGACTTTCCAGTACCAATAGATTCTTCAGACAACAACGCTCTACTAGTAAAGAATACTCTGCTCAAAAGGGGATTTAGCGCAGAACTGGTGTTTGCCAAAGTCGGCTTGGTTCAACCTGATTCGCTTACTCTGAAATTCCCGTCGGAAATAGACGAGACCGTGTCTCCTACAATAACTGGGCCTACAAAGGAATCATTATCGCTCAATGTTGAGCCGCTGATATCAAAGGCAATCACCGATACTTCATTTCCTGTATTTGCGTATCTATCTGATGGCAACACATTTACAAACTTTTTAGAAGACACTGAAATGCGCGTATCTCCAAATGACTATTTCAAAATAGAAAACCAAAAAATCCACAAGGGACAGAGCGGGGTTTTGTTTGACGCACTTGCACTCAAGGACGGTTCTGGTACTATATCATTTGAGACTGCAGAACACTCTGCTATACTGGACATGGAAAGTGTCATGGCCAGTCCAGCATCAATATCGGTAACCGGACCTAGCACCGTTTATGCCAATCTTGAAAACATTTTCACCGCACAAATACTGGATTCACAAAATCAGCCAATGTATTCTGCCAAGGATATGCAAATTCAGCTAGTTGCAAATGACAAGTCTATTTTGGATACACCTGCATCAGTAACAATTCCAAAAGGCGAATACTATGCAATATTTTCAGCAGAGGCAAAAAAGACGGGAAGCACTGAGATAGTTGCATTATCAGATGGCCTGCCCATCACGCAGTATCCTGTTGATGTTGCAGAATTGCTTCCGTCTGTCGCAATAATTGGGCCTGACAGTGCCAAGCCAGATTCGTCAGTCACTGTTTCGTTATCGGCCCAATATTCGGGTGTGCCGATGCCTGAGATGAATGTGCAGTGGAATGCAAACAATGCCCAAATAATGAGTGCCGATCAGACAACAAATTCAGAAGGCATATCAACTGCAACACTTGTCCCAGAGTCCGACTCTGTCTTTTCTGTAGATGCAACAGTTTCAGGCCCGGGATTTAGCGCCGGTACTGCAAGCAAATCCATAGAAATAATGGACGAGTCTGAACATACCACAACACCAAAGCCACTCTCAATAAACGGATTTGATCCATTGCCAATAATAGTCCCCGGCGCAATAGCATCCGGTGCAATTCTGATAAAAAAGAAAAGCATAGTCGAGAAAATAAAATCTCAACAAAGCTGATTCTGCCAAGTGCGTAAAATGAACAGACAGTAAGATATCAATCAGGCCATTCCATAATAATTGTGAAAAGCATAGCAAAGCAGATATTTTTCAACTCTAATGTGGCAAACAAGAAAATTCAGCTCAGCAAGTGCAGACTGGACGATCTGTTTCCGCAATTATTAGTATCATCATCAAACGCCACTATAGAGGTAACCGATACGGTAATGACTGGCGTATCTATGCTTGTCAGACTATCAGAATCATTGGCAAGCAATCTAGTTGTGATAAACAATGGCTCTCCAGTTGGAATGCTTGGGGCAAAACAAGTATTGAGCAAATTCATAAAAAATCCCACATGCAATTTTCTGCACAATACAATAATCAAAAACATAATGAATGGAGATCCTTGTTTTGTAGACAAGAGCACGAAATTCTTTGATCTTATGAAAAAACTGCAAAAACTGCAGACTGACTTTGCAATTCTACAGGAAAGCAACGGAATGTTTTCTAGTATTATACAAGATGACAGGGAAATGTTCTCTACAATATCCATCAAACGAATTCTGGAGCTTGGGTTAATGTGCGATACAGATGTCACAATATCTCAAATTCACAAAAAGCCAGCAGTATTTTGCTCAAATGATGACACAGTAAGAACTGTGATACAAACAATGCTACATTATAACGTCAATGATGTTGTAATACAAAACTCTCCATTCATAATAACTGGCAGGGCAATCTTGGAAAAAATCCAGAGAGAAATAATCAACCCAGATGATGTTTTACAATGCAAAGTCTCTGATCTAAACCCATACGAAGCGACTCTGACCAACAAGGATCTATCCATTCCTGACTTGTGCAAGCTAATGCTTACTGCAAGACATCCATATGTGATGACTGCAAGCCAAGTTTTCACCCCATATGATCTGATTTATGTGCTGAGCTGAGAAATCATGGCTTCCATAGCGTTTTTCAAAAAAAAATCTACTGATGAGCTGCACAACAAGCTAGAATTTCTTATCAACGATTTTGATCAAATATCAAAACAGCTAGAATTGTTGGAAATAAAAAAAACAATTGGCACTAACAAAGAGCCTGACTATGACACACAATTACTAGTCCAAAAACAAAATGTAATCTCATTTGAGATACTAAAGGTGCGCAAGCAAATTAAAAAAATACAGAACAAGTTTTTGCTCAAAGTCGAGCTGGCACTGCTTCCTGGATTAGTAGTTCTGGTGATACTTTCACTGTTGTTTTAGCGAAAAGCCAGAAAATCTTTGCAATAACCCAATAGACACTGTTGAAACTGCAAGAACAATCATTGCGATTTGGCCAAACTCTGGCACAACTGATATTGTAAATTCTGTTCCCTGGCCGGTTCCACGCAGATTGTTGAACTGGATGGTGGTCTGACCTGTCTGTGATTCAGTAAATGTGTAATCAATATAGTCACCACCTATCTGAGCGTTTGCGGACTTTTTGTAGAGTTCTTTTCCGTTTTGGACTAACACCAAATCATATGACGTATTGCGAACAAGATCGCCTGTTTTTCCATCACGAAATGTATAGATGAATTTGGTACTTTTACCTGGCTCTATTGCAATTGGATCCCAAGACATGTCTACTTGGAGCGAGCCGTCCTTTGTCTGTGCAGTAACTGGGAACTTTATCTCGTTTCCAATCTTTAGGACAAACTTCATGTCCTGTGGTTTTTCTATGCCGTTTGCTTTTTGTGTCTGCTTTAGGTATCGTATTGTATCCTGAGATAGTATAACATGGACAAGCCTTTGGCCGTCAACAGAATAATCATCAATCACTACGCCAGACTTGAACAGGTCTATTCCGTTTACCGTTCCTGCGTAACTTGGCACCATAAAGTCTGCAAAGCTCTTTGGAAAGTGGACCTCTTCGTGAACTACCTGTG
>RHCX01000104.1 GCA_010028495.1 Nitrososphaeria archaeon
GAATATCCGGAAAAATCGCAGTATATCTGAATTCCAAAAGCCAACGTGGTCAGCATTATACTTAGGGAATCATGTCCAACTGGATTAGAAAATACCTCATTTACAAGGGGGGCAATATTGTCAGCAAAAAACATCTTTTTTAGAAAACCAAAGATCATCAGCGTGATGCCATACTTTAGATTCGATTTTTCAATTACTATGAGACGAAATTTGCCGGCAACTGTGGATCCTTCAATCTTTTCTCTTAGTTGAGGTAGAAACTCCTTTGCGCGTAATATCGGTCCTGCCACTAGCTGGGGGAAAAATGCCACAAAAATCGCATATTCAGTAAATGTCTTTGCTGGCTCTATCTGTTTTCTGTAAATCCCAACTGTATATGTGATAGAATGGAATGTGTAAAACGATATTGCGATTGGTAATGCGAGATTTAGCATTGGAATGTTTGAACCTATGTCAAAATGCTGTCCAATGAAATTGAATTGTGTTATTGCAAAATCAGAATACTTGAAGAATCCAAGTAGTCCTAAATTCCCGGCCAAACTTGCTATGAGCAGAGCTTTTTTCTTTGCGACACTGTCAGCTTTGTAAATTAACTGTCCAAAATAAAAATCCCATATTGTAGTAAAGATCAAAAGTGTTATCAGATAGTTACTTGAATAATAAAAGAAAAAATAACTAGCAGCAAGCAAGAAAACATGATGAAACGTCTTTCTTTTGATCGCTACAAACGTAGTGAGGACAACTATGAAGAAAATTACAAAATCAAGCGTATTGAACAGCATTATTGCTTGAGCTCCTTTGCAAGTATGTCACCTATATCGTCACTGTAAATGATAGACTTGGTATTTACTGCTATATGGTGAGGATCTCTCCAAATGTTCATGTCTTTGTATTTGTCATGCAAAAAATAAACATCAACGTCATTCTCATCCGATATATCTCTCATCAACGACTCGAAGGTTTCTATTCCAGAACTTCCTACTCCGTCGATGAAAACCCTGTGGTGGGGAGATGTGAATAGTATCACCTTTATGTTATTTTTTTTCAATTCTGAAATTATTTTTTCTAGGGCAATACGTTGCTTATTCTGAGGGGATGTGTCTACTCCACCAAACTCAACTTTATACTTCGATGCAAATGTCTTTTCGTCTGTTATGGGAATTGTGTTGAAATTTATGAATGGATTATGGGGGTATTCTGGACCACGTATTGCATATTTGAGAGAAAGTATGGTTCTTTCCTTTGGTGATGTAGGCCAAGTACCAATTGTATTGCTTGAAGTTATGCTGGAAATTATCTTGGTGATTCCCTGTTTGAGACTGAGTGTATCTGCAAGCTCATCCTTTTTCTGATCCTTTAATTCAGTGTGGACTGATTTTGCAAAATCAGTTATGCTGACACAGTACAAAACAACTTTTGGCTTTAATGAAATAATATGCTCCAAATTCTTTATCCTGTGAGTTGGCGTGTCACTCATGTCTGCTAAGTTATAGACATCATAGTTGAGATTGTTTTTTTCTAAATATTCTGCTACATGCGTAGAATTGATTGGATATGCATAGCTTGCGCCAAAGATGAATACATATGGGTTTTTTTGAGGTTGTTTTGAATTTAGTATTCCTTTCCATGTTGGGTCGTAGGCGTACAAATATAGATCCATAATCGTGTATACTGCTGATACAATTACAACAGCCGTACAAAATAATGAGATTATGATCTTTTTACTCATGTTTAATTTGACTATTACTTGGTTAATAATTTGTCAGAGTTTGATGTAATGTGTTGTTTTATTGTGTAATTGTATCTGCTACTACATCCTGTAATTTTCTTGTTATCTGTGGGTAAAGTGGCAATGAAATTATCTCTTCATATGCATTTTTTGATTGTTCCAAACTTCCATGTGTTTTTGCTTTTTGTTTTAACAAAGTAAACTTATGTAGTGGTTTGTAATGAACAGAGGTTCGAATAC
This sequence comes from Nitrososphaeria archaeon, assembly GCA_010028495.1. Classification (GTDB taxonomy): domain Archaea; phylum Thermoproteota; class Nitrososphaeria; order Nitrososphaerales; family Nitrosopumilaceae; genus Nitrosotenuis. The sequence continues at coordinate 1,970 of RHCX01000104.1, forward strand.
CTTTTTTTAACAATCTTTCAAATATTTTATCACGATTTGATGAGCCGTGTTTTTTTATTCGCATGATGTATAGGTGGCAAGAGTCATCTTCTGTTATGGTTGGAGTCTCAATCCATTCGTAATCATGGAATTTCTGGTTGTAATATTTGCATGCCTGTCTTCTTCTATGGTTTATTTTTTCTAATCTTTCCAACTGACTTAATCCAAGCGCAGAACGTATTTCATCTATTCTGTAATTGTATCCGGCCTCGACTACGTCATAATCCCATGGTTTGCCCTTGGTGTATCTTTGTGTCAGAGACTTGAGTATACCGTGGTTACGTGCTTTTTGAACATAATCTGTAATTTTCTTTGAATTTGTAGTAATCATTCCTCCTTCAATGGTAGTAATGTTCTTTGTTGGGTAAAAGCTGAAGCAGCCTGCATCACCAAATGTTCCTACATGTTTTCCATCAAATCTTGTTCCTAATGCATGAGCGCAGTCTTCTATTATGAACAAATCATGTTTCTCTGCAATTCTTGTTATTACATTCATGTTGCATGATTTTCCGGCAAAATGCACAGGAATGATTGCCTTTGTCTTTGAGGTTAGATTTTTCTCAATTGATTCTGTAGATATGTTCAGATCACGGCTATCTATATCTGCAAGAACTGGCGTGGCCCCTGCAAGTATCACGGAGCTTGCTGTGGCAACAAATGTCATGTCTGGTATAATTACCTCATCATCTTTTCCTATGTTTAGTGCTCTTAACGACAAATGCAGTGCAGATGTGGCATTTGATACGCCAACTGCATACTTTGATTTTGTGTATGATGCAAATCTTGCTTCAAATTTTCGTAATACCGGACCATCTGTGAGAAGTGGAGATTTTAAAGCATTAAAAACAATCTTTCTGTCCTGATCGGTTACTTCTGGTGCAAAAAATGGAACTTTGATCGAATTGTCAAAGGCGTCTTTTACTGTCAATCAGAGGAATTTGATAATTGTATAATTTATCTATTGAGTATGTCTTTGTATATTTCTAATGTCTTTTCTGCCATTTTATTTGAATTACATTGCTCTAGAACTAGTTTGTATCCTGCCTGACCCAAACTATCTCTCATCGTGTTATCATTGAGCAATTTTAGTATGGCTTTTGATAATTCAATATGATCTTCAGGTGTAACCAAAATAGAATTCTCTCCATTAGTTATCGTATGTGGTATACCATGAGCGGTCGTGCTTATTACAGCTTTTTTGAAAGCAAATCCTCTAGCGC
>RHCX01000105.1 GCA_010028495.1 Nitrososphaeria archaeon
AAATGAAAAAAAATGGACAGACATTTTTGACCGATTGGGGTGTAACGCTTACTAATGAAGAAGAGACACAAGAAAAATCCTATGATTTTCGCAATGCGCTCAAAGGGAAAGTGATGGAATTTGATTTTCCTGTTCAAATACTACACGAAACTACGTGTGAACAAATGTTGAACTATGATAAAACAAAAAAACACACCAAACAAGATCCGTGCTCTTTTGCATGGAATTTGAGTACTGCTCTCTATTACAAAGCAAATGGAAAACCTTGGAGATTAGCAAAATTACCAAGCGATACTTGTTATGTTGGAATTTCGTTCTTTAGAGATAAACTCCATCCTACACAAGACATTCAAATCTCTATGGCACAAGTATTTACCCATACTGGAGATGGCTTGGTTCTTAGAGGCACCGAGGTAGACGTCGACCAACACACTAAACAAGCATACTTGAAAAAGGATCAAGCAAACACTTTGCTGACTAGAGCAATTACAAAATATATTGAAAAAGCAAAACAAAACCCTGCAAGAGTTGTAATTCATAAAACTTCTGACTTTTCCAACGAAGAAAAAGACGGATTTAATGATGCAATATCTACAATAGGAAAACTCAGAAAGGATTTTGTGACTATAAGAGCAGATCATGGGGGAATTAATTTTATGAGAATGGGAAAATTTCCACCCCTGAGAGGAACCATAGTCAATATGGACGATGAGAATTTTCTATTGTATACAAGCGGGTTTACTCCCAGAATACGAACATATCCTGGGCACAGCATTCCTAATCCCTTAAAAATTAAACGTCAAGGTGACTCTTCAAAAAAAGAAATCGCAAGTGAGATACTAGGTTTGACAAAACTAAATTGGAATACAACCTCATTCTCTACATTTATGCCAATAACCATAAAATTTGCTAGTGAAGTAGGAAAGATCCTTTCTGAATTACCTGAAGACAGTGTAAAGAAAGATCATTATAGATTTTTTATGTAAGAAATTCAATATTTTAAAACAAACCTGTGTTGGAAATAATTTACAAACAATATCATTGTATTAAAAAATAAACATATGTAGAAAGCACGGTATTATCGCGCCTAACGAATATTATGTTTTGATGGAATTTTTTAGCATTTTTCGGTAGCTTTTCGGCATCAGACATTCTAAAACCAATAATTTATCCGAAAAAATAGCCATCACTAGGACTTGCACTCAAGTACTTTACACGGATGTACAACGGTTGCAACCATACTGGCATCATTGTAAATCGTTCCATTAAATAGAAATCTTTTGTAGGGAATGGTATTTTCATTCAGATTGAAATCAACGGCAAAACCATGCTGTATGATTTGAGGATACTTGCAAGTCAATCCTTGTGGTAAAATCGCATTTCCATGAAAAAATAGATAGTAATAGCTTTCAGAGTCTTGCACAATTCCAATGTATTTCAAAAACGCAACTGTTGATTCCCCCGCGCAGACAGAAATGAATGTCTGTCCTTTTTTTACAAAATTAGTATATTCAAATTCATTTGGAATTTCGTACGCAGTAAAGGTCGCATTGCCAATTCTATAGTTATTTGCGTTAAAATCGACCTTTATGGTCTGATCATCAATTAGGGTTACCTTGCTGATTGTAGCCCAATGTTTTTCATTGTCTCCTATTGGTTCCAAATGATAATCACCGGCAAAGGTATCAAATTCTGGGCTTTGAAATGAATTGTAATACGTTATCTCATTAGGATTCAGATAAACCAAATACAATATTCCTGATACTAGTATTCCTACAACGACAATAAGGTATAACTCAAATTTCATTTTCTAAGACATTCTGTCTCAAAGACATTCCAAGATATATTTTTCAAATCTTTCTTTTAAAAATAAAAAAATGCATGTAGAAATATTCTATCTGAAATATCACACAGGCGCGAATCTATGTTATGAGGATAAAATATCATAAAATCAGACAAAAACACCGAAAAGCTCACCTATTAGAATATTCTAAACCATATTTTTCAGGCATATTTTATTTCTAAACAATAGATTTTTGAAAAAATGACGCACACCATGGCATTTAATTATTTTAATAGGAAAAAAATCTATGACATTTAAATGTCTGATAAAAATGCAAATTTCCATTTCCTTTCTATTATCTTACTAAGATTTTTGTAAGATCTTTCCATTCTTACTACCTGTCTAATTAAAAGAAAGACCCGTGCCCAGACCATAATTAAAGGCGGATTTAGTGCAAAAAGTCAATCCCTAACTATTATCCCCGCACCTGACTTGGTAAAGATTGTATATTACAAATGAGAATCATATTATGATGAATGAAGCAAATATTGGGCTATCTCCAGACACACGCCAAAAAATTATCAGTGTGCTATCTAACGTACTCGCAGATCAATACGTACTATGCACCAAGACAAGAAACTATCATTGGAATGTAACTGGTGAAGACTTTGCACAATATCACAAACTATTCGAAGAGCAATACTCTGCAATAGATGAAGACATTGACGAAGTTGCAGAAAGAATCCGTGCACTAGGTGGTAAAACCATAGCAACATTGACAGAATTTTTAAAATCAGCAAGACTCAAGGAACACGCAGGAGAGTTTCCGTCAGCCAAAACTATGATTGGGAATCTTTTGACAGACCATGAAACAGTCATTCGTAACCTACGAAATGATATTGAAATCTGTGATGATGTGGATGATGTTGGAACAGAAGATTTTCTAACACAACTAATGGAAAAGCACGAAAAAACTGCTTGGATGTTAAGGGCAACTATAGAAAACTAAAATATTTCAAAATCCTTTTTTTTGTGTAATGCCATTTCAGCTGGATGATATTGATATTGCAATCATACAATCATTAGTTCAAGATGGTCGAAAATCGTTTCGACAGATATCTCGTGAAGTCAAAGTTAGTGCGCCAACAGTTCAGGCAAGATACGAAAGGCTGGTCAATGTTGGTCTGATAAAATCAATCTCACCAGTAATTGATAGTACAATACTGGAGAAAAAAACCCAAAAGCGAATTGGTGGAATCAAGGCCAAAACCGCCAAAATAACAAAAAACATGATTCTAAACATGAACTGTGATTTGTGCCAGGGGCCAATTCCTGACAAGCCTCACTCTCTAAAGGTGGGTGATTTTGAGAGATTTTTCTGCTGTACTACATGTAGGGCAACATACAAGGAAAAGTACAAGGGGAGAATCGACTCGTTGAACC
>RHCX01000106.1 GCA_010028495.1 Nitrososphaeria archaeon
GAAGAGAGGTCGAAAAAGGCATTTTGGGTCATATTTTGAACAAGGCAAAGGAAAACGGAGTGGAGCGAGTAAAGGCACAATTCATCCCATCTCAAAAGAATGCACCAATTGAGAATTTTCTTCCTAGTTGTGGTTTTCAAAAAGAGGGCGACTATTGGATATTTGAAATAAACACATCTTTTGTAGTTCCAGATTGCATAAAGGTTAGTGTCGAATAATGTCAAAAAGACTCTACGAGTTAATTGCCAAAGTAATGAATGTGCCACCATCAGATATCAGTGATGATTCTAGCCCAGAATCAATAGAGAGCTGGACTTCGTTCAAAGGCTATGTCTTGCTCTATGAGCTTGAAAATGAGTTTAAGGTAAAATTTACAATTAATGAAGCCATGGACGTAAAGAAAGTTTCAGACATCAAACGTCATCTGAGTAATCATGGGATAACACTATGAATGAGTCTCCTTCTGAATACAAATTTGATGAAATTTCAATAGGGGATAAAAAAAAATTTACTGAAAAAATTGATGAGAGTAAATTACAAGAGTTTGCAAAACTTTCAGGGGATTTTAACCCACTACATATGAATGAGGAATATGCAAGAGCAACAAAATTCAAAAAACGTGTATGCCACGGAATGCTTTTGGCCTCATTTTTTTCAAAACTAGTCGGAATGCATTTGCCAGGAAAAAATGCGCTCTATTTTTCTCAAGCTCTGAACTTTCAGTCCCCATGTTATTTGGGTGATCAAATAACAGTTGAGGGGGAAGTACTTGACAAAAGTGATTCTACTCGGATCATAACGATAAAAACATCAATTTACAATCAAGATGGAAGCTGTCTTGTGGATGGTACTGCCAAAGTAATCATGCGCGAGGATTAGATGAGCAATATCGGTATTGGGATAGACATAGTTGATGTAGAGCAGTTTTCACACATGCCATTTAAAACAAAAAGTAAATTTTACAAAAAGATTTTCAATCCTTCAGAAATCAGATATTGCCTAAGATACAAAAACCCCTATGAGCGTTTTGCAGGAAAATTTGCAATTAAAGAGGCCGTGAAAAAATCAATTCCAGACAAAATCACCCCATTAGACATAGAGACGCAACATATTAAGTCCAAACCACATGTAAAACTAAAGAAATTACATGCAAAGTATTCTTTTGTGGTTTCAATGAGTCATGAGAAAAACTTGGCGGTTGCAGTAGTAATCTCCAAGCTAAATAGACAAGACGCACATTAGAAGTCATCAAATATCTTTACAGTAATGCTTTTTTGTTGATTGTGAAATAAATTCTCAACAAAATCTAAAAACGACACTTTATGACTGATTAATGATGAAAATTGCGCTTGTTTGTCCTGCATCATTGCCTGCAACACAGTTTGGTGGTATACTTATCCTTGCAGTAAATATGGCAAAAGAGTTTGCTAGACGTGGGAATGACGCCAGAATATTCACGACGGATTTGGATGCTGCAGATAACCTACACACATTTAATAAAAAACTACCTCGCGTTGAAACAATTAACGGCTTTAAGATAAACCGTACTCATTGTTGGTTTTCTATTTACTTGTTTTACGTAAATCCGCACATGTACAAGCAACTCAAAGATTTTGATGCAGATATCATACACACAATTGGCCTTCGGAGCTTTCAGTCTTTGATTGCAGCTTTTGTTTCAAAGAAAAAAAACATTCCACTAGTCATCTCAGATCAGGGTGGGTTGTTCACGCATCCAGAGCTAAGTGAAGCAAACATTGTGAAAAAATTCCTGTTCAGATTGCAGTATTTGGCAATCAAGTTCATAGTAAAACAGGCATCCACCATAATTGTGGGCAATGAATATGAGAGAGACATGTTTTCAAGACTTGATGTTGCATCAAAAACAGTCATTGTCAGAAACGGAATTGATTTGAATGAATTAAAAGTAGAAGAAGGAAGCTTTAAGAAAAAATACAACATTGCTGGAAAATATTTTCTGTTTGTTGGCAGATTTCATGAAAGTAAAGGCATTGATATTTTACTCAAGGCCTTGGATGCGGTAAAATCTGATCCGCACATAAACGACACAGTTCTGGTTCTAATGGGTGTAAATGACGGATTTGGGGAGAAAATGAACGAGATGATAAAAAATCTCTCCCTTGAGGACAAAATTCTTGTCATAAACAAGCCTCCAAGAAAAGACGTCGTATTAGCTTATCAGGAATGTGAATTTACAGTTCTACCATCAAGATGGGAACTTTCTCCATTGATGCCATTAGAGGGATTTGCCTTCAAAAAACCATCAATAGGAACCAATGCGCACGGCACACCATACACCATAATTAATGGCAAGACAGGAATTCTAGTAAATCCTGAAAATCATTCTGAGCTTGGAGATGCAATTTTGGAATTATTAACAGATGAGCAAAAAAGACTCACATTGGGATTGGGTGGATATCAACTAGTCAAGGAAACATGTAATTCTAATGAAATGACAAGCTCCATCTTGAGAGAGTATGAAAGGTTGGTTTTGTAAATCGGCTTTTCGTTATTGAATACAATAAAAAGTTATAATTCCGCCAAATACGTGAATTTGTTGTATTGACTGCAGATGAGATAGCAAACACATTAAAAAAAAATGGATACATAGTAGACAATGATGTTATGTCTAGAATCGAGACAATGCTTCAATCCATTCGCGATGATAACCAGTTTTACAATCTAGACTACATTCTTGAGTGGTTTTATAAAAAAAGACAGCAATGCGACATGATAGTTGAGGAAATTGGAATAAATCAACTGGATAAATGGAAGGTGGATCCAAACAATGGAAACATCAGACATGACAGTGGGGGGTTTTTCGAGGTTATCGGAGTCAAGGTGACAAAAACTACAGACAGAGAGGTTGGTGAGAGGGGATGGACTCAGCCAATCATTGCACATAATCCGGGCGGAATTCTTGGACTGCTTATGAAGAGAGTAAATGGTATCCCCCATTATTTGGTTCAAGCAAAAGCTGAGCCAGGTAATATAGGAAAGCTGCAGCTATCTCCCACTCTGCAAGCAACCACCAGTAATTTATTAAAAGAGCATGGTGGAATACGACCACTTTTTGCTGAATATTTTGATGAACCTAAA
>RHCX01000107.1 GCA_010028495.1 Nitrososphaeria archaeon
GAAACGTTTTGGATGAGCTTGGAACGGATTTGGTTCAGTATTCTTCTGATATTTTGCTCCGCAAATTACTCTTGGCGTATCTGTCATTGTATATCGCACAGACAATAGGAGTCGATTATCATGCCGCAACTGAGGAACTATACTATATTTTGCGCAAAAACGAAAGAAAAAACCTACAGTTAGACGAATTTATTGAAAAACTCCAAAGTAGAATAAAGCAGTCCTAGTATTCCAAAAATCACGTTGACGGCCAGTATTCACTCTCAGTTTGTTCCCATTTTTCCTTTTGTTCTTTTTTGATTTTTTCTTTCATTATTCTTGTACTATTAGGATAGTACCTCAAGCATGCGCATGACAACCAACGTTTCATGCCACAGACCCGGTACGAGCGCATCAGTGTTGTGCTTGATACTATCCTGTGCAGACTATCACTTTAAGAACAATAAAGCTGATCATTTGTAATCTGAACGTTTGTCAGAATTAACGACTAAAAACAAACAGGTGTTTATCCGAAAAGCTTTCTCTGTTTTTTATCCTCAAACAATAGCTCATCCATTCCAAAAAGCACTCGTAATTTGTTTGCAGATGCAGGGCCAAATCCTTCGTATCTGTTGTTGAGCATCACTATTCCATACGAAATTCGGTCTTGAACTTTAGATATTCTTTCAATCCAAGATTTCATTTGTGTGATTCTATCCTTCTGAAGCCTTCCAAACTCTTTTTCTGGAATAGTTCTGTCTCCAATCAGTCTAAGATATACAAAATCCGAAGTAAGCACACCAGGATTGATCACTCCTGCAACATCACTCCATGCAAGGCAGATTTTTTTATCAGTCATGTATTGTATGGCTGAATCTGAGAACCAACTTTGGTGTCGTCCCTCGACGACATAGTTGTTTTCCGGGAAATATGATGATAGTTGTTCCAGATTTGGCCTTGCCTCATCAAATGACAGTGATGGGGGCAATTGAATGAGAGTCAAAAGAAATTTTGTCCCAAGATGCTTCATTGACTGCAAAAACTGCTCTAGATACGAAGATGATTCTCCAAGTCTGTGTTCATGTGTGATGATTTGTGGCAATTTGGCGGTAAACTTGAAATGATTTGGTGTATCCGAATACCACTTTTTTACAATTGTAATATTTGGTATTGCGTAAAATGTCGAATTTATCTCGGTTATATCAAAAACAGAAGAATAATGCTTTAGAAAATCCGTTTTTGGCAGATTCTTTGGATAAAACGATCCCTGCCACCCATCATACCCCCAGCCAGTGCAGCCAATGTTGATTTGCATTATTTTTTCTTCAAAAAGCCAAATCCTAGCTTAAAGCCAGGACCTTTTTCCTGTTTTTTGCCAATATTATCCAGATATTCATACGTGATCTGCTTGCCTGATCCAACCATGTTAGATGTCTTTAACTCACGGAACTTGAATCGCTTGCCATTTTCCAGTTTGATTAATGCATCATCGGATAACGCAAAGCAAGAGCCCTCGTCATGAAATATCATGTCCCCTCCTTGAAGAAGTTCAATTTCGCAGTTATAGTTCATTGTAGTTCCAAATACAGCTAGGTGTTTTGCTCGAACTTTTACATTATTAATCAAATTATTCACTATTACAGTATCACCGTCAAGCAGCACTGTTTCTCTTGCATTTGATATTACGATTTTGCCATTAGGCGCATGTAGTTCTGTAAAGTGTTCTTTTGTGACGTATAATCCAACTCTGCCTTGAGGATCCTGTAGTGTTTCTTTTACGCCGGTGACATTTCCAACTATAATATCGCCATTTTCTGCAGTGATTTTTACTCCGTGTTCTATAATGTAGTTATTTTTCAGGGGATCAATCAGGACAAAGTTTCCGTTTTTCACGACAATCTTGGTTTTATTTTCTTCAGCATATGCAAAATACGGACTCGTAAGACTGCCTGCCATGTTGATGGTGCCATCATATGCGAACTGCCCTGCCCAGATTTTTCCCTTGATTGATAGCTCGCCATTTTTCTGTCTCTCAAATTCCCAGTCTTGCGCCTCTTTCATTTCTCGAGCAACATCACCAGACAAAACCAAGTTGCGTCTTCGTCGTTCTTCTTCTGAATCCCCGGTGTAGACTTTGGCTTTTTTTAATTTCTCATCATCAGAATCAGGATATGCTCTACCGGCCTTGAGATCTTCATATGCCTGAATGATTTTCTTTACGATTTCTTCGTCGCCTCCTCTATCAGAGTGATGATCTAGGATAAGCTTGCGAAACGCGTCGCGAATTTCTCGCTGTGTTGCGTTTGATTTCAGACCTAAAATATCGTAATTGCTCTGTACCAACCCAATTCAGTTCATAGTGATGTGATTATATTTTTTGAGCTAGCCCTTCATCCCAAAGCCGACCAGTACTGAATAGCATCCAAGACCACAGTCCTCACAGATTGGCTTCATTGATTCCTTGTCTGCACTACCAATGCAGCATGGGAGTTTTTCCCGTCCCATGTGATCCACTGATAAAATTGCCCAGGTAGGACAATCCACCGGTACTGTTCCCTTTCCTCCCCAATTCTTTTTCATCAGTTCCAGCTGACTGGGCGGATTTATGATATAGTCCTTGTATTTGTCCCGCATCGAAATAATATCATCAATTACCTGAGTTCGTTCTGGACCAAATGGCATCCATAATGGGTCGCCTTTTGCAAACGGAGTATGGAACTGAAATCCAATTTTGTTGGTGTATGGTCTCCATTCTTCAATTACGTCCTTTACTGTGTGATAGTTTTGTGAGTTTATCGTCATTGTAATCCAAATGTCTTTGTATGCTTTTGGTCCGTTGTTTTGTACGTAATCTAGAATATTTTTTCTAGTTGCCTCGTATGCACCATCGCCGCGAATCTTGTCGTGGATTTGTTGAGTTCCATCTATTGAAATCCAGTAAAAGTAGATTTTTTCATATTTTTTTAGCGGCAAGGTACCGTTTGTTACCAAGCAGACCCGTTTTGGGAATTCGTTAATGAATAATTCCACGACATCCGGTCGAAGTGTTGGTTCTCCGCCAACCAATGTTATGATAAAGACATGGTTTTTCTTGAATTTTTTTTCAATTATTTCCTTCCATTGATCCACTGTGAGTTCCTC
>RHCX01000108.1 GCA_010028495.1 Nitrososphaeria archaeon
TTTTGAATGCTTATTACATTTCCTTGTTTAACGTCTGCGTTTAATCCAAATGATATAGTAGAGCCAACCTCGGTGCCTAGGACCGCTGGAATCATAGAAACTGATCCGTCTTCAAATCTGACTCGTGCCAATGGAGTATCACGGCCTCTCTCATGAACTAGATCTACTACTTGACCAGAGTGATCCTCTGCTAGGTCAAAGTATGGGTATTTTGCTGGAATAGTTTTACCAGTAGCGGCTGCTCTGAATTGCATGCCTCCTCTGCCACGTCTTCTAACTAATGGTCGCTTACCCATTTTTGATGATGGTTAGGGGTTTGGATTTTAAGCTTTGTTTTACATGGATCAAAAAGGCCAAAGATATAAAAAATACGCTGAGATGCTAAATCTATGAGCCAGGGCGCCCTTTCTCTCAAAGTTTTAGAAGCATACACAAGAGATGTTGGACGCGGTGTTGCAAGAATCGACTATGATTCCATGGATACACTAAACGCCTCAACTGGTGACGTTATTGAGATTAAAGGAAAAAGAAGGACCGTTGCAAAATGTCTTCCATTATATCCATCTGATGAAGGAAAGGGGATCATTAGAATTGACGGTCTTGGTAGAAATAATGCAGGCATTGCAATTGGTGATACTATTACTGTTCGAAAGATAAAGGCAGTTGCTGCCGAAAAAGTAGTAGTTGCACCACTAGAGGCAATTCCTCCAATCGATGAGAGATATTTGGCAGATGCACTAGAAAGTGTTCCACTAATCAAAGGCGACAACGTCATGGTTCCATACTTTGGCGGACGACTTACATTCCAAGTAATCGGTGTTACTCCGGCAGCCGATGCAGTACTGGTAACACAAAAGACTGTTTTCCATATTGCAGAAAAAGGTGAAACTCTTCGCGGAGTTCCACAGGTAACATACGAAGACATTGGCGGATTAACTGATGAAATTAAAAAAGTGCGTGAGATGATCGAACTTCCATTACGACACCCAGAGATATTTGAAAAACTAGGAGTAGAGGCACCAAAAGGAGTTCTCTTGTATGGTCCTCCGGGAACAGGAAAGACATTGCTTGCTAAAGCAGTTGCAAACGAAAGCAATGCTCACTTTATCAGCATTTCAGGTCCAGAGATAATGAGTAAGTTTTACGGTGAAAGCGAAGCTCGGCTCAGAGAGATCTTCAAAGAGGCAAGAGAAAAAGCGCCATCAATAATTTTCGTAGATGAAATCGATTCCATTGCGCCAAAAAGAGAAGAAGTAACTGGTGAGGTGGAACGACGTGTGGTATCACAAATGTTATCACTAATGGATGGTCTTGAAGCAAGAGGCAAGGTAATTGTCATTGCAGCAACAAACAGACCAAACGCAATCGATCCAGCACTAAGAAGACCAGGTCGATTTGATAGAGAAATTGAGATCAAAGTGCCAGACAAGAAAGGAAGAAAAGACATCCTCAACATTCACACAAGAAACATGCCGTTAGTCACAGAAGAAAACGATGCAGGCTATGTCAATATCGATAAAATCGCTTCAGTTAGTCATGGCTATGTAGGCGCAGACTTGGAATACCTCTGCAAAGAGGCAGCAATGAAATGCCTTAGAAGATTACTCCCAGAGTTAAACATGGAAGATGAAAAACTTCCTCCAGAGACACTTGACAAGCTTATTGTAAACAATGAAGATTTCCAAAAGGCACTCATCGAGGTAACTCCATCTGGAATGCGTGAGGTCTTTATTGAAAATCCAGATGTAAAGTGGGATGACATCGGCGGATTAAAAGAAGTAAAACAACAACTGCAAGAAGCAGTAGAGTGGCCAATGAAATATCCAGCACTATATGACAAGCTTGGCCACAAAATGCCAAGAGGCATACTACTACATGGACCAAGCGGTGTTGGAAAAACATTGCTTGCTAAAGCAGTTGCAACAGAAAGCGAGGCAAACTTTGTCTCAGTTAGAGGACCTGAATTATTATCAAAATGGGTTGGAGAATCAGAACGTGGAATCAGAGAAATATTCCGACGTGCGAGACAAGCATCGCCATGTGTTGTGTTTTTCGATGAAATTGATTCCATTGCGCCAATTCGAGGTGCAGGTGCAGAGACAGCAGTGACAGAGCGAGTTGTTAGTCAACTATTGACAGAACTTGATGGTATGGAAAACATGCATGGAGTAATTGTTTTGGCTGCAACAAACAGAGCAGACATGATAGACCCAGCATTACTAAGACCCGGAAGATTTGACAAAATAATACAGATTCCAATTCCAGACAAGGACAGCAGAAGACAGATTCTAGAGATTAACGCCAAGAGTATTCCAGCAGTCATAGACAAAAACGATATGGATTATGTCAATCTAGACAAGATTGCTGAAATTACAGACGGCATGAGCGGTGCAGATGTGGCAGCAATTGCAAACACCGCAGTGTCTATTGTAATTCATGAATACTTGGACAAGCATCCAACAAAAGAAGAGCTTGAAAAGGCATCAAGCGGTGCTCGTGTAACCATGAGACACTTTGAGGAAGCAGTCAAGAAGGTCAAGACACAAAAAGACCTCAAGATTGGCCAAAAGATAGCAGTTCCATATTACAGATAATTAAAATACAAACACTGGCCAGTTTTTCGTAAATGTCAGAATATAGAGGCTATAACGGCAAGGCTTTGGAATTTCTAAAGCAGAACAAGGTCAAAGTTGGCGATACCGTCACAATCACCACAGATTCCGATCAGACGGCCACAATAATGCCAAGATATGAGCACAGTGATGATGCCCACATTGTTGTGAAATTCAAAAGCGGATACAATGTTGGTTTAAGACTTGATACAATAAAAAAAATCTCATTTCTATCAAATGATATTCCTATTCAAGCAAATTCAAATCCAATAAAACAAAATCCAGCTTTGCCAAAAATTTTGTTGCTATCCACTGGTGGAACTATCGCAAGTAGAATAGATTACAGAACAGGAAGTGTCACTCCTGCGCTTACTGCACAAGAATTGAATTCATCTGTACCAGAGTTGGCCGAAATTGCCAACATTGACGCTGAAGTGTTGTTTTCTGAATATTCAGAAA
>RHCX01000109.1 GCA_010028495.1 Nitrososphaeria archaeon
AACAAGTCAAGATAGTTTGGTACATTAGGATCGTAATTAAAATGAGTTATCCCTGTTTTGAATGGGTATTTTGCAGTGAATATACTTCCAATGCTAAGACCTGTAGCGTCAGATGTACTGATTGCTTGAGTGAAATAAACACCGTTATTGATGAGGGAGTCAATGTTTGGTGTAAGTGAGCTTTTGTTTGGGCCGTAAATTTTATCAGATCTTAGCGAGTCAATTGTAAGAAAGAATATGTTAGATTTCATTTTGTATCCTTTAATGAAAGATCGGGTACATATTTTTTGTAATTATTCTCCCATTGAGTAATTATTTTTTCAGTGATCTTAGTTAGCTCAGGTTTTCGATGATATAATTCAACTAAATCATGCAAAGTGAAATTATCATCTAATTCTTTAAAAATCAAATTTGCCAATTCTAAATCCTCTTGATAATCAAGAGTTAATCTAATTTTTTTTGCATTTTTTGGTATAATCTCCGGACTCACATATCCTTTTGAGAACACATCCTGTGATGTAAAAAATTCCTTGTAACCAGTTTCTGTATTAGATGTTTTTTTTAGTTGGCATAGTTTTACTAATGCATTAACACGTACACCTGCTGGAATTATACCGTGCGTAAAATGATCTGCAGGATCAAATTTTTGTGAGTCTGAACCTATTACAAAATCAACATCAGTATTTTCCATCAAAGATACTATTTTGTCTACATAAGATGGATCTGTGTATATCTTATCGCCTTCTACATCAATTATAATATCGGTTTGAAATTGTTTTGCTGCATCAAGAAAACGAGCAAGTACATCCTTTTCATTACCCCGAAAAAAAAGAATTTCTTCTTTTTTTAAGAAAGATACAAGTTTGTCATCTGATTTGTCGGTGGTTGTACATACAATTATTTGTCTAATCTTTTTTGCTGGTTTTAATCTGTCAACGAGTCGCTTTATTGCATGTTTACCGTTTATGAGTTTTAGGTGTTTTTCTGGTAATCTTGAGCTACCTAAGCGTGCTAATATGAAAACATCAATATTCATTTAACAAATTCTCATGTGAATCTTTTATCTAGTTTTCTTGTTATTTTATCTCTGATAATTTGATGAACCTGTTTTCCAAACTAGATAGGCGTGCAGCTTCCATAACTTTGGCTTGATTCAGAAGATCATCCTCAAAATTAAAAGCAGCTTGATCTATTCCCAAAACTTCCTTGGAAAAGCCATCTATCATTAAAGAAAAATGATTGGCAGGTTCGATTGATATTTCATTATTTTCTTTGGCATTGTTAAGCGTTAGTAATGCGGACATATCAGGAGGAATGTTATAGGAACGAGATAATTTCAAAAAACCTTCACTTCCCCACACACTATACAATGATTGATAAAATAATCCGTATCCAACTGCTGCTTGTGCAAATTGATCATTTCCATAATTCATCATAATCAATGCTCTTTCATCTATTGATGTTTCCTTGTCTAAATTCAAGACGCATGTAACGCCAATCGGCTCCTTCCCAAAAATAATCCGGCTAGCACAGATTGGATAACAAGTAGCATCGTTGAGTATTCCGCCTCCAAGATTTTTGTTATATCGTATATCGCTTTTTGGAATTGCTTGGAATCCATACATTCCATAAAAGGAAAAGAGTCTACCCAGAGCATTATTTCGAATTAATTCCAAGACTTTTTTGTGCGACGGATGAAATCTAAACATGAATCCTTCCATTAATCTGGTATTGTTTTGTTTTGCCGACAAAACCATTTTCTGGGCAGAAAGATAGGATGTTGTGGAAGATTTTTCGCATAACACGTGTTTTCCAGCATTGGCAGCCTTTACTGCCCATTCTTCATGCAACCCAACAGGAGTTGAGATGTATACTGCATCAACATCTTCATCAGACAAAACATCTTCATATGTGCCATACTTGTTACAACCAAATTGAGCAGCAAATTTTTGCGCCTTTTCATTAGTCCTGCTTCCAATGTTTACAATCTGAGCATATTGAGAAGTCTGGATTGCTGGAAGAGTTGAATTTGCCGCAATTCTAGAACAGCCAATTATGCCAAAGCGGATCTTTTTCTGCATTTATCTCAGGTTTACCAGGTCGTCCATCCGCCATCAACTACAATTGTTGTTCCAGTCATATATGACGAACCAGAACTACACAGGAACTCAACAAGCTCGTTTAATTCATTTTTTTTCATCATTCTTTTCATAGGAGTAAGGTTTGCGTATACCTTTTTGAATTTCTTATCCTGATCAAACTCTACACCTCCTGGAGATACACAATTTACTCGTATATTTGGCGCAAAATGCGTTGCTAGAAATTTAGTCATGTTGATGACACCAGACTTGGAAACAGAATATGCAATATGCTTGTGTTTTCCGCCATATATGTCAGGACGAGCAGAAACAATTCCAGTTGTTGCAGAGAAATTAACTATTGAGCCAGATTTGTTATTTCGTGCATATTCCCGGCAAACCGAAAATAAAGTGGTTAGGTTTACGTCAAGATATTTAGAAAACGACTCTAATGTGATATCAAATAACGTACCACGTTTTTCTCCGGGAGCAACATGATCATTCATTGCAAAACAATTCACTAGTGCATCAGCCTTGTTTTTCTTAAACCAAGCTCGGACAAATTTTTCATCTGTAAGATCATGTCCTAGAAGAAGATCAAGTTTGAGAACTTCGTTGTTTGTGGTAAGATATTTGGATAATTCTTTTCCAAGAAGGCCTTCTGAGCCCGTGATGATAATTTTTTGTTTTTTCATGGCTGCGGTTTACAACTCATAATGAATATTTATGAACATATTGTTTTACAAAGTCAAGATATCTTTTACAAGTGACTTCAGGCTTTTCATTTGAGTCATTTCTAGCGCCCTGAATTATTAGATCGCCTCTGTAGTTGATTTTTTGTAATTCGGAGAAAAATTGATCAAAGTTTGTGTTCCCGGTGCCCAAATCTACTGTTTTTCCATGTAAAATCCTGTCTTTGATGTGTATGTTAGATATCCAAGATCCTAGAACAGATATTTCTTCAGAC
>RHCX01000110.1 GCA_010028495.1 Nitrososphaeria archaeon
GGAAAATCACTATCAAACGGATTTGTAATGTCTGCAGTCGGAGGCAAAAAAGAGATCATGGACCAGCTAGCGCCTGGGGGCAAAGTTTACGAGGCAAGCACATTTGCAGGCAATCCAATTTCAGTCTCTGCCGGAATTGCATCAATCAAGACAATGTCTGCACTAAAGAGCAAAATCTATCCAAAATTATCAAAGCAATGTCTGACACTGGCAAAATCAATCCACGAATCTGCAACAAAATATGGAATACCGCACCAAGTAAACACAATATCGTCAATGTTTCAGATCTTCTTCACAGACAAGCCGGTCACAGATTATTCCTCATCAAAAAGAGCGGATGGCAAAAAATTCTACAATCTATTCCATAATTTGCTAAAACAAGGAGTCTTTGTTGCTCCATCTCAGTTTGAAACGGGATTCTTTTCATATGCGCATTCAGAATCAGATTTGGACAAGACAATTCAGGCGTATGATTATTCCCTAAGGCAGGTAAAGTCATGAAATATCTGATTGGAACTCGCGGAAGCCAGCTATCCGTAGCGCAGACAAACTGGGTCGTATCCGAACTAAAGAAGAAAAACCCAGATTCCGATTATGAGATCAAAACCATAACAACAAAGGGTGATACTGATGCGCGACCTTTATTCACAATAAACCAAAAGGGAATCTTTGAAAAAGAAATTGACAAGGCAGTTGCAGAAAAACAGGTGGACTTTGCGGTGCACAGCCTCAAAGACGTTCCATCACTTCTTCCAGATGATCTTATACTAGGATGTGTGCCGCCAAGAGAGCCATTCAACGATATTTTTATTTCAAAAAATGGTGACACACTAGATACAATTCCAGAAGGCGCCCTGATTGGCACAAGCAGTCTTAGACGTGCAGTACAGGTTTCTCGAAAAAGGCCAGACTTGCAAGTAAAGACGATCCGAGGAAATGTTGAAACCAGAATAAAAAAAGTCCAAGACGGAATCTTTGATGGTATTGTTCTAGCTCAAGCAGGAATTAATCGACTAGGTGTTGACGTAAAACATACACCGTTGTCGATAATTGACTTTCCTCCATCTCCTGGACAGGGAGCACTAGGCATAGTTTGCAGAAAAAACGACACTCAAACCATATCAATGCTGCAAAAAATCCAAGATGACGACTCCAGAATGGAAGTAGAGTCAGAGCGCGCATTATCGGAATTTGTAGATTCGGGATGCAGATTCCCGGTCGGTGCATTTGCCAAGGTCAACGGAGAATCACTTGATCTTACAGTGATCGCTTATTCAATAGATGGCAAGCAGGCTCTAATTGTAAAAAAATCAGGACAAAAATCAAACTCGTACCAGATAGGCAAAGAGGCAGCGGATGAATTGCAACAAAAAGGTGTAAATGATCTTGCCAAAGACTGGAGAGCAAAGCTAGACGAGTGGAACAAAACATGACTGGTACAGTATATTTGGTTGGGGCAGGTCCTGGAGACCACAAATTGCTCACGTTACGTGCTGCGGAGCTCATCAAATCTGCAGATGTTGTATTGTATGATAGATTGGTATCAAAAAAAATAATCGCAATGATTCCAAAAAAGACAACCAAGCTATATGTGGGCAGAGAAGTCGGTGACGACTTCAAGCATCAGGATGATACCAATCTGCAGATGGTAAAGTTTGCAAAATCAAACAAAAATGTTGTTCGACTAAAGGGTGGGGACCCGTTCATCTTTGGTAGGGGTGGAGAAGAAGCAGAATACCTAAAAAAATATAAAATAAAATTTGAAATCATTCCTGGAATCACTTCGGGCATTGGCTCTGCAATATATTCAGGAATTCCACTAACACATAGAAAATATTCATCATCGGTTGTCTTTGTCACAGGCCATGAGGATCCTGGAAAAACAAAATCTCCGGTGCAATGGAAAAAACTCGCAAAATCAGTAGAAACAATAGTGATAATGATGGGTTTGTCCAGAATTGGTATCATATCAAAACAACTGATCTCTGGAGGACTCTCAAGGACAACACCTGTTGCAGTTATACACAAAGGAACAAACGATGATCAGAAGATTCTCATCGGTAATCTGTCTAATATTGCACAAAAAATCAAGGACGCCAAGTTCACTGCACCATCAATTATAATTATAGGAAATGTTGTCAAGCTAAACAAAACAATAGCGTGGAGAAAATGATTTCAGGAAAAACAATAGCAATAACCCGCTCAAAGGACGATGCACAAGAATTCATTGATTTGGCATCAAAGGATAACGCAATTCCATTACCAATACCTACCATAGAGCTCATGCCAAAGGGAGACAAAATCGTAGATGATTTCCTAAACGATGTTAAGGAATTCCAGCCAGATTATTCAGTTTTTATGAGCTCAAAGGCAGTCAAATTATTATTCGATGTGGCAAAAAGTGCCAACAAATACTCGCAGCTCCAACTTGCTATAGCAAATACAATGGTCATGGCTGTTGGTCCAAAAACAAAACAAGCGCTAGAAGACGAAGGAATCAAGGTTTCATTCATGCCATCCAAGTTTTCCTCTGTGGGAGTTGGAGAGCAATTCACAAAAATGAATGCCGAAGGCAAAAAGGTAATTGTTCCAAGAAGTGGTGCATCTACAGAATTTTTGGCAAAACTGCTAGAAAAAATCGGACTCGTTGTAAAAGAAAATCATCTGTATGACGTTCAGGCATTCTCAGATCACACCCAATGGAAAAGTTTCAAAGAATTATTTTCACAAAATAAAATCGATGGAATTGTTTTCACATCAGCATCATCAGTCCGAGGATTCTTTGAGATAATGGCTTACTTTGACAACAAGGATCTGCTAAAGAAATTAGAAAAAATTCAGATCGTAGCTATTGGCCCGTTCACTGCAGAGGAATTAAAAAAATTCAACATCGAGCCAAAAACTGCTGATGTTCATACAGTTCCAGGAGCTTTTGAAGCGATGAAAAATATTTTTTCATTAGCTTGAGCTACATTAGCTAGTCCTACTCCGACCAACAACTAGTAATCAGTGTAGAATCTATTTATAACA
>RHCX01000012.1 GCA_010028495.1 Nitrososphaeria archaeon
TAACCAAACTCCGTCTTGACAGGTTCTGATGTTTGGCCTATGGCAAGACCAAATGCTGTTGACTCGAATTTCTTTACCATTTTACCTCTACCAAAATATCCCAAATCCCCTCCTCGTTTTCCGCATCCTGTATCAAGTGAGAGTTCCTTTGCCAAGTCTGCAAACTTTTCGCCTTTTTTTAGTCGTTCTAGAATGGCAAGTGCCTGACTTTGCTTTTCAACTAGGATATGTGAGCACTTTATTTTATCGACCATAATTCTGTTCTGATTTAGGTATTGAAATATTTTATGACAAGCCCCAAGAAGTCTTTGTAGTGGGGACTAACTTTAGAAAAGGAGCTTCCTTTTCCTTCCAGGGATCACGCCTTACCCACTCAAATTTTTTGAAAAAAACATCATAGATCTTTTTGAATTCTGGCCCCTTTTCTATAATTTTGATCTTGCCTTGAGCTAGAACTGCCTTATGTCCACCCGGCTTGTAAATGTCTATGGAGATTGCGGCCTTTGGGGTTTCCTTGACATTTTTGTAAGTTCTTGTTTTGTAATCGGTTGCGATATAGAATGCATCGTCTTGAAAGACAAACGATACGGGTTTTACGTGCGGCATTGACTTTCCTATGGTTGCAAATCTTGCTTCTTCTATTGAATTGAGAAACTTCTTTTCACTTGCAGTATATTTCAAGAGTAAATCCTCTCTCGGATCAATGGAATCTTTGCGTAAACCATGTCACGTACCTTGATTTGGTCTTGCTCTGATGGCATGCCGTTTCTTAATGCTGCAATTGCGGTTCCTGCCATGCCTAGAGCCATGCCTACTATAACTCCAAAGACAAATTCCTTGACATCTTCTACACGCAGTTCTGCTTTGTTTTGCTCTATTTCCTGCATGTAAATTGGTATAGTGGATATTGTGCCATCCAGAGTCTGTATGATTAATTCCTCTAGTTGCTGGTCTTCACTCATGTGGCCTGTTGTATGATATTGGTAATAAATTTGCAGAGAAATACACAACAATACTTTTAATGTCGCAATTTTTGATTCAAAATATTGCCAACATACTTTACAATACAAGAGGCAAATGCGGCATTACCTAATGTAATTCAAAAATTCAAGGCACTGCAAAAACAAAAAGCAGAGGTACAAAAACTAGAAGCACATTTGAACTCACAAATGGGAATGTCGTTTAATCTTGGAGATTATGCTACAATAAAAAAACAGCTAAACTCGGCAGTAACAAAATTCTATGCTGCAGTTGAAGAGTTGGAAAATTCTGGCGTTGTTCTAAAAAGCGTTGAAGAAGGACTACTTGATTTTCCATCAAAGAGATTCGATGAGGATGTGTGGCTGTGCTGGAAGGAAGGAGAAACTGAGATTAAATTCTGGCACGAAAAGGATGTCGGCTTTATGGGCAGAAAACCATTAAGTGTCAGCGACGAATCCCTAGTATGAAAATATCCGTCTGGTTTAGAGTAATTAGAATAAAATTTCTTTTAGCATCTGTAATTGCAGTATCTTTGGGCCTCTCGTTATCGTACTGGCAGACTGGAAAACTGGATGCAGTATCTGCGATAATAACAATGGGAGGTGTCATGGCATTGCATGCAAGCGTTGATCTTCTAAATGATTATTCGGATTACAAAAGAGGAATTGATACCATAACCAAGAGGACAAAATTCTCTGGAGGAACTGGTGTTTTGCCAGAGGGATTACTCAAACCATTAACTGTGTATTATGCAGGAATAATTTTTCTTGTTTTAGGCTCGCTTGCAGGAGCATATTTTGTTATTATTCATGGCTGGATTATAGCTGCAATTCTGGGATTTGCAATTTTATCAATCTATTTTTATTCAACAAAGATTGTGGATTCCGGCCTTGGCGAAATCTTTGTCGGAATCAAGGGAACAATGATTGTTTTAGGTACAATGTATATCCAGACTGAGCAAATTCTGCCAACGAATATTCTATCTGGAATAATTGCAGGAACCTTGTCATCGTTTGTTCTGTTTATCACGTCATTTCCTGATCACGATGCAGACAAGGAAAAAGGAAGAAAAACACTGGTAATAGCACTGGGAAAAATACGAGCGGCAAATCTGTACTGGGTATTTCCCTGTGTAGCATATTCTTTGATTATATTTGGAATTGTATCTGGATTGCTTCCAGTGTATTCGGCAATGGTCTTTGTGACAATTCCATTGGCAATAAAGTCTGGCAAAAAAATCAAACAATATCATGATGATATTGAACGATTTGTTGGGGTAATGAAATCCACCGTATTGTTTTCCAGAATTACTGGAGCATTGTTTGTGATATCAATTTTAATCGCAATAGCAAAGAACAGTTAAATCAAACGCATCTAGAGTCAGACCATGATACCGGGCTTTGCAACTAGTATTGGAACAAAACAGTTTTCATCCAAATTTATGCCTGAAAATTACAGAATATCGCAAGATCTTATGCTATCAAATGTTGGAATTGGAACATATCTTGGCAATCCTGATTCACAAACTGACATTCAAGTTGAAGAAGCAATAAGAAAGTCAATTCTTTCTGGAATTAATGTAATAGACACTGCCATTAACTATAGGGCACAAAAGGCAGAACGTTCAGTAGGAAAAGCAATCGCATCTTTGATATCGCAAGGCAAAATTACACGTGACCAGATTTTTGTTAGCACAAAAAACGGCTATGTCACAAATGATGCTGATGTCAAAGAAGAATTCTGGGCATACATCCAGCGAGAATATGCTACATCTGGCGTGATCAAGGCAAACGATATTTCCTCTGGATATCACTGCATGACAATACCGTATCTACAGGACCAGCTGAACCGCAGCCTGAAAAATCTCGGCCTTGAATGCATCGACTTGATGTATTTGCACAATTCCGTTGAAGGACAGCCAGATATTTCACGAGAACAATTTCTCAAAAATCTGCAAAAAGTTTTCGAGTTTTATGAAGAAATGCGAAAAGAAGGCAAGATTCGATTCTACGGTATGGCGACATGGGAATGCTTCCGGGTTCCTAAAGACAATCAACACTATCTTTCGTTATCAGATACAATTGAAATGGCAAAAAAAGCTGGCGGTGAAAATCATGGATTTAGATTCATCCAACTTCCGTACAATCTGTATTATGATCAAGCGTTGATGACCAAATCACAACCAATTCAAGGCAAAGACGTATCTACACTTGAAGCATGCATGGCTTTGGGAATTGGCGTGTTTACCAGTGTGCCATTGATGCAGGGAAGACTCTTGGCACCTGGAACTGTACCTGAATTTGGCAATATTTCACAGCCGTCATTACGATGCTTGCAGTTTATCCGCTCAACCCCTGGGGTATTGGCACCGTTGGTTGGACAAAAATCTCAAAGTCATGTTGATCAAAACCTGCAGATAATGAAGATTCCACCAATGAACGAGCAGGAATTTGTGGATTTGGTCAAAAAAATGGTTGGCTAGATGGCATCGGTACTATCTACATTACCAAGATTTTCCAGTAAAGCGTTTTTGGCTCCAATGGCAGGAGTCAGTGACCCAGCTTTGAGATTACTCTGTAAAGAAATGGGTGCAGGCCTTGTAGTTACAGAGCTTACAAGCATTCATGCAATTATAGCAAAGGAAAAACAACTCAAAACGCAAAATCAGGCAATATCCGGGTTTATTGAATACTCAGAAAAAGAAAGGCCTCTATCTGTGCAGCTTTTTGGCTCGGAGCTTGAAGCACTGCAAAAGGCATCACAAATTGTCTCTCCGTTTTTTGATGTAATTGACTATAACATGGGATGTCCAGCACCGCACATTACACAGCAAATGGCAGGCGGTGCCTTACTGCAAAACCTGGACTTGACCAAAAAAATCCTTGAAACACTAGTAAAATCAACCGACAAGCCAGTTACACTCAAAATGCGCGCAGGAGTAGATAACAATCTAGTTTTCAAAGATATTGCAAAAATTGCGCAAAAGGCAGGAATCCAAATGATTACACTACACGCAAGAACTGTTCACCAAGGGTATTCTGGACAATCGGACTGGTCTTTGATTAGAGAACTCAAAGAAACAGTTGACATTCCAATTGTTGGAAACGGCGATGTCACAACACCAGAACTTGCAAAATCCATGATTGATCAAACAGGATGCGATTACATTATGATTGGTAGGGGCGCAATGGGAAATCCATTTTTGTTTGAGCAAGTAAATGATTATTTAAAAACTGGAACGTACAAAAAATACACTCAGCAAGACAGAACAGAACTATTTGTAAAATATCTGGACTATGCATCAAAATACAAAATCAAATTTGCAAATATCCGCCAACAGGCAATGCGATTCACAAAAGGGTTGCGAGGCGGAACAATATTTCGAGCTAGTATAATGAATGCAAAAACAACTGATGAGCTCAAATTAATCATGTCGCAAATCTCCTAGCCAATACATAAATAGAAAACAAAACGGCGTCTATTCGTGCCAGTAGATCCTGTATGTGGAATTGAAATGGATGAATCCCTTGCGGTATCATACGAGTACGACGGAAAAAAATACTTTTTCTGCTGCAACGGATGCAGAAGAATCTTCAAGAAAAAGCCAAAAAAATGGGCAAAAAAGAACTAGATAGGAAATCTACCGCACATTCTGCAGAACTTTGAATTCTCTTCTATTGTATAATGACAGTCGGGGCATGAATTATTGGAATCCTGATTTAGCTTGTGATATTTTTTGAATGTCTCGTAATAGAATAACGATTCCTTGGTGCGAATTATCACGTTGTCATTTTGGCGGATTTTTTTGATTTTCTCAAAAAACACATCATCTGGGGTTATTCCTTCAAAGAAATGTGTCAGGCCTTGTGTACCAGAGCCGTCCTGCATTGGAGATTTTTGCCTCCATCCTATCTGAGTTGGAATTGTACCCTCGAATGACTCTCTTAGGATGAATTTTCCATATTTTCTGCCATTATGTGTATTGACAAGACTGGATACTGGAAGGTTTTTTGCAAATTCTATTACATCTGGATGGCAAAAAGGTGATTCTACTTGGACTCCTAACGCCTTTCCTATTTTGTGTGATGGAAAGTGCATTATCTTTGCTAGCCTAGCTAGATCTAATTTCAAATCTTTATCTGATTTTTCTAAAAGAAAATTATATCCTGCAAATAACTCGTCTGCCCCATCACCTGTGATTATGCTATCAAATCCGGCATCTTTTACCTCGGATATTGCCAAATACGGAACAATATTGTTTCTAATTTCAATATCGTTGAAATTGCCCAAAATCTGAATTGTTTTTTCTGCAGCTTGCAATATTTGTGCAATGTCATATGATTTCATGTCCAAATCCAGGCCAAAGGCCTGAGCTGCCATCTGACAGTATGTCAGATCGTTTGCAACATGATCCTTTGATATTATCGCAATGCATCTCGGCTTTTTCTCCTTTAGTAAATACGCAAGTATTGTGCTGTCCAGGCCTCCAGACAGTGCCAGATGTTTTGCTTTGCATGTTTCTGTTGCAGTTTGCAAAATCTCGATGATTTTTTGCATTACATCCAATTGATAAAAAAATCAATTAAGGCTTTGCAAATCTTAGCTGAAGCTAGCTTGGCACCAAATAGATTTGATCAGAGATTGCTCTAAATTCATTGTTAACTTTAAATAGATTATACAAGGACTTTTGCATAATGTTACTTCCTGCCGAGATTGAATCAAAGACACTCATTCCAGCACTTCGTGCAATCTTGGCAAAAAAACTTGCAGACCAACATAACATTAGAGAAGATGAAATCTCTAAAATGCTTGGAGTAACACAGGCGGCAATCAGCAACTATATCCGTGGAACCAGAGGAGATCCAAAGCTAATTGAAAAATTACTTGCAGACAAGCAGGTTTCTGAAATGATTACCGAATTATCAGATAGACTATCGTCAGACATGGCATACACGCCATCAAGCTTGGCACGATTCATCAGTCTTTGTAATTATATCAAATCCAGTCTGTTGATCTGCGAGATTCACCACAAACTGGAGACAAACATTGATGAAGCAATCTGCAAAGAGTGCGAAAACATGTTGCTAAAAGGCCCGGGTTCCGTTTACTAGGTTTTTGAAATAGAAATCTCTATTGTAGATAACATTCTTTTTCCGACTACGTCTTCTGAATCCAGTTTGATATAGTCAGTTTTGCAAGCACCGTGCAACATTTTTTCTACTATAATATTTGTGATTGCAACAGCTGCCGGAATGTTCAGGCCCTTTGCCAACAGTAATGCCTTTCCATGTTTATTTAATATGGTAAAGACATCCAATGCTGCTGGCATTATTGGGTCGTTTCTGACAAAATACGTGTATGGAGGATTGTTTGCGATCTGTTTTTGTTCTTCCATACTAATCATTGTGATTTTTTCCAAAAATTTTATCTATTAAGTTTTGTCGACGATTCATCCACTAGTTAAAATAATCAATTGGAATGTTTTGGTAATCGCCGTTTGGCAATCTTCTTTTTATGACAATTGGTATTGCAAAGTCTTCTAGTTCTCTTAATGCGATGTCAAGTGATGTTCTTGCGTCTGCTGGAATTGCGATAAATGGTGGTGCGCCTTGTGATAACTGCAGTGCTCTTGCACCTAAGATTCTTGCCTTTTCAAATCTTGTTAGGTTTGGTGGTCCGATTGCTACCTTGCCTTTTCCTGATAATGGGATTTCAACTATTTCGTGGATTGGGTCCATGTCGATTACTTCACGGGTTTCCATTTCCTTGATTTTTTTGTCTAGCTCTGCACGCTCGTCTTCTGTTAGCTCTTTGGATTCAAAAATTTTCTTGTATGCGTTAACTGCATCTTCCATTGTGGTGTCTTCTGCCACTTCTTCTCCAACTGGTCGTGCAAACTCTGGCTCCTCCTCGATTTCCTCTGGAGCTTCAACTTCAACTTCTTCAGGATCAGACAAGTGAAAAAACTCTCTAATGCGGTTATATATTCCAATTCGCGGTAAGGTGTCATGAGCGCAGGATCTGTATCATCATCGAAGCTGATCCTTGAGGTAAAAGGCAAGGCCAAAATGGAGTGCGAGCTAAAAAGGCATCTTTCTCCGAAAACGGTCGGAATTATTATGAGATCTATACCGCTTGATGGAAACGCTCACTTTATCGGACAAAGCATCATCTATTTTGAAACTAAGGTAAACTCGGGAGTGGAGAGACAAAAAAAGGAATTCAAAAAAGGTGACATCGCGTTTACTCCGGCTGGTTCTAGCATTTGCATTTTTGCTGGCGATACCATAACGTCAAAGCCAATGACACCAATTGGAAAAATACTGACCAATGTAGATTCTATCAAAGATGTTAAAGCAGGTGATGTTTTGTCACTATATCTAGGCTGACTGGTAAATCCAATGGCCTGCAAATCCACCGGTTCTTTTTACTGAGCCTTTTTTGAGCAGGCTTACTAGACATGCATTTGCTGCAGAAATTTTTACGCCGGTTTGTTTTGCCAATTCTTGAATTGTAAGATAATTGTTTGATTTTATGAGCTTGAGTGCTTGGTCTTCAGCTAGGATGACAGTGATCTCAGCTTTACGCTCTGACTTTTCTCCTTTCTTGTCCTTCTTGTCTTTTTTAGATCCGGACTCTTTTGTCTTGGCATCATCTTGGGATTTTTCCATGGATGCTGCGCCCTTCTTTTTTGCTCCGCCCATGTTGATATGGCAAAATACTCCTTTTATAAACGAATGAGGATTGGTAAATTTTCAACTGTTAAATAATATCAAATGAATCTGATATCATGGGAGTAGTAGCTAAAGGTGCACAATGCAACGTTGATGGTTGCTCAAACGAAGGCGCACGATCCCTGAACACGGCCAAAATAGAGCAGGCTGGTCTGCGACTAAAGTCTGCAGGCAAAAAAGCAGTTCTATGCAAAGAGCACTATAAAGAATGGAAAAAGGAAACCAAAGACGACAGAGAACTGGAACGCTCTCGATACGACAGATTCTAGCACTTTTAATTTTAACTTGCTTTTTGTTTGTTCTATCTAGATGTGTTTTCTATAGTTCTGAATAATACTATAATAATTATTGTGCTCAAAATAGTATGAGAATGAAAATTTTATGCTCAAGTACAGAGAGATAGTTTTCTAGGAATGGATTTTCGTAACATAAGAAGTCATAAATTCGAGATCTTAACACGATCATCGTGGCAAAAGACTATTGGACCATTCATGGGAGTATTTGTGTTAAGGAATCACTGACCACAACAGTCACAAGATACAGGGATCTTGAAGGAGTACTCATCAAAGTTTATGGAGCCACAGTAAAAGGAGTTTGGAAGTTATGGGATTCAGCTAGAACAGACGGAGAAGGAAGATTCAATATAGTTACACTCCGTTCAAACAAACCACATTACATCAAAATAACTGCGAGTTTTGATAATGACGATTTTTATGTCTATTACCATACAATTGCAGTTACATATACTGAATTTACAATTTTTCAGACCAATTCAAAAAGATCAGATTTTGATGTAGATGTTGGTGATCTAGTCTTCGGTTCAGGATCGGATTTAGAACTTGGAAAAGAGCGCGGATATAGAACTGCAACAGTATGGTACATGATCAAAACTGTAATTTCGACACTGATAAACAAAGACCCAAGATTTGAATTAAAGAAAAAATTTTACATTATTTTACATCATTATAGCGGAATGCTAGGTTGGACACATGGAAGACAGATAGATCTTGGATACAATTCATTTGACGCTGTAACCATCTTACATGAATTTAGTCACATGTGGAACTATGATCATAACAAGGGAACTACCAATTGGCCTGTTGCAGCATGTGCAGGATTTAGTACTCATAACCACAGAGAATTCAAAAATGTGGCATTCCATGAAGGATTTGCACAATATTCAGCGTACGAGTTATTACATCACATATGGAAACGTGAGAAACGTATGCCCTATTCCAGATTGCATCTCAATAATATGTCTCAGCCAATAATGACATTACATTCAGTCGAACATGATGATGATGGGGTTGAACATGGACTTCATCTTGTAACTGCAGTCACTCCTGGCAAGATACATTTTGGCGGAGGACTGGGGGCCATAGGCACATTTGCAAAATATGATGAAACTGGATGGGATTGTCCATGCTGTCATCATTTGATGGATTATTGGGACGTGCTTACGGTATTTTTGCCAAATCCTTCTATGGGCGTACCAGAATTCTGGAATGTTACCAAAAATAAGAATGGATTAATTGCATTTTTAGAAAGAGCAACAAAACTAATCTCAGCATACACACAAGATGCTCATACAGCAATTCTTGAATTGCTTGATCCCTCATCAATGGTAGAGGGACACATGGTGTGTGACAAATTTTGTTCGTGTAAAGACATAGTTACAGCTGAGACCATAACTCCATTAAAACCGATTTGAGAGTCAGACCATAATGAAAATTATCGACATGACAAACCCGGATAGAATAAAACGGGATCCAGATGAAATCATGATACTAGTAGAGTCAGGAAATTTCAAAGAACAGGGATTTGTAATACAAAAAATCTCATTAAGACTATTCATAGAAAAACAGGATGCAAAACTCGGTAGTTATTCCCTGATTACCTCATTGGTGGAAACCGACCAAGGTGAAGTTGAGATGATTTACGATGAAGGGTATCGTGGCGAGAACGCACTGGGACGAGCAGGCAATTTCCTCATGGCAAACCTTGGATTATCCAGTATTATACTGCGCTCTATTATCGCATTACAATCAAAAAACTAGTGGATTTGCAGAAGAATAAAAGAAGCTCACATTATGTCAAACCGTATCATGACTGATCTTTATCGATTACTCCCAGAAGAAATGGAAAAACTGGTTCTGGAGATGAATGAGCCCAGATATCGCGCAGACCAGATCCTGCATGCATTATATCATGAATATCCAAAAAGCGTGGCTGAACTAAAGCAACTTTCAACAGGGATGAGAGCAGAATTGGTTGAAATGGGATATACTGTTGGCTCTGCTATTGAGACACACCGCGTTGTAAGTGAAGATGGAGACACTACCAAAATTTTACTATCCCTAAATGACGGTACACTAATTGAAGCAGTTTTGATACAATATCAGTCCGAAAAACCAAACGGACATCCCCGCTCAACTATCTGTGTATCAACTCAAGTTGGGTGTGCAATGAAATGCGTTTTCTGTGCAACAGGACAGATGGGTTTTGAGAGAAACATACGAGCAGAGGAAATAGTAGCTCAGATAATACACTTTGCTAATCTGTTAAGGAGCAGAGGTCAACACATAACAAATATTGTATTCATGGGGATGGGTGAACCGCTTGCAAATTATGATGAGACAATTCGTGCAGTAAGACTGCTTACACATCCAAAGGCGTTTGGACTTGGGCAGCGAAGCATTACGATATCTACAATCGGTTTGATTGCGGGAATTGACAGGCTTGCAGAAGAAGACTTGCAGATAGGCTTAGCAATATCACTGCATGCACCAAACAATGAAATGCGTAAATGGTTAGTCCCAACTGCGTCGCCTCATTCAGTAGAAGACATAATTTCTGCTGGAAAAAGATATTTCAGAAAAACAGGACGGCGTGTAACGTTCGAATATGCTTTAATTGATGGTGTAAATGATTCACCAGAAACTGCAGAAGAATTGGCCTGGCTTTTGAGGGGAAATGGTTCTCATGTTAATCTAATTCCGGTGAATCCAACTGCAGGTGATTTTGAACGTCCATCGAAAAGAAATGTGCTTGAATTTGAGGATATTTTACTTGATAGCGGTGTAAATTGCACCGTCAGAGTCGAAAAGGGCTCTGAGATATCTGCTGCATGCGGACAACTGAGGACCGATGTGCTACAAAGAAAACCAAATACCGACAAGTACCGATGATCGCCGAACTCTGACGTAACACTTAATTCAATAATGCAGGGTCTTTGAATTTGTGCGAATATTACAACTTCACTGTGACAGCATAGAGTACAACCCTACTAAAAAAGAGATAAAATCTGCAGAAGAGATTACTCCAGAACCAAAGAAAATAGATGAAGTCGTAGTGGCATTTGTGGCAATAGAAAATGGTGACGACTCCGAGGTGGCCCAAAAAGCCATCGCTGAAATCAAAACCAGCATGGGAAAAGTTGGGTGCAAAAAATTATTGCTATACCCGTATGCACATTTATCGTCGAATCTAGCAGCTCCAAGTACTGCATTATCATTGCTCAAAGAAATGGAATCATCAGCATCTGATATGGAAGTGTCACATGCACCGTTTGGATGGACCAAATCGTACAATGTCAAAGTAAAGGGCCATCCATTAGCTGAGAGCTCCAAAGTTTTCACAAAGGAAGGCGTAGCTCCAACACATCATGATCACGGCCATTCGCATGATGATGAAGGCCAAGCCTCAGAAGCGTTAAAGTCAGAATCTAAAATCAAATCGTTCTGGTATATTTTATCGCCAGATGGTATAATGACCGAAATAGACAAGTTCAATTTCGCAAAGCATGAAAAATTAGAAGTTTTAGCAAAATACGAATCAGCGAAAAAAAGAGCAGTTGATGAGCCACCACCACACGTCAAGCTGATGAAGAAAATGGCAATTGCAGATTATGAGCCGGCGTCAGACTCTGGCAACATGAGGTTTTATCCAAATGGAAGGCTGATCAAATCTCTACTGGAAAGATTCGTTACAGATCAAGTAAAAGACTATGGCGGATTGGAAGTAGAGACACCAATCATGTATGATTCGCATCATCCGAGCATGGAGAGCTACTTTAACCGATTCCCGGCAAGACAATACAACATCAACACCGAAGGAAAACAGCTTTTCCTCAGATTCGCTGCATGCTTTGGCCAATTTCTGATGGCAAATGATTTCCAAATTTCTTACAAGAACATGCCGATGAAACTATACGAATTGACAAGATACAGCTTTAGGCGAGAACAATCCGGCGAGTTAGTTGGATTGCGAAGATTGCGAGCATTCACAATGCCTGATTGCCATGCATTCTGCACCGATATTCCACAGGCAGTTGAAGAATTTAGAAAAAGATTTGATTTATCCAGAAATGTCCTCAAAGAAGTCGGCATAGAGGATTCTGACTATGAAATGGCAATCAGATTTACAGAAGAGTTCTACAATGAAAACAAGGCCTACATTGAAGAACTGGTCAAAAAAATGGGCAAACCAGTACTAGTAGAAATGTGGAAGGAAAGATTCTTCTATTTTGTATTGAAATGGGAATTCAACTATGTCGATAACATGGGTAAAGCATCTGCACTATCTACTGATCAAATAGATGTGGAAAATGGAGAGCGATATGGAATACGATACTTTGATGAATCCAATACACCACACCATCCAATTATACTTCACAATTCGCCAAGTGGCGCAATAGAGCGAGTAATCTACGCATTGTTGGAAAAAGCTGCCTTGGACCAAAAAGAAGGAAGAAAGGCGCAGCTTCCATTATGGCTTGCGCCAACCCAAGTCAGAATCATTCCTCTAAAGGATGAATTCCTAAAGTACTGCGAAGACTTGGCAGACAAACTCAGTGCAAGTGATATTCGTGTTGATATTGATGACAGAAATGAAACTCTGGGCAAAAGAATCAGAGAATCTGAAACAGAGTGGATTCGTTATACTCTGGTGATAGGAGAAAAAGAACTGGCAAAATCTACACTATCTGTGCGTGACAGAATGACTGGAAACGCCAAAGATGTTACACTAGAAGAGTTTATCGGAGAAATCAAAGAGCAAACCAAAGACAAACCGTATACAAAACTGAATCTCTCTAGATTGTTATCAAAAAGACCGCAGATAATGGTATAATCATTTAATTTATTTTCTAGTGTTTTTTTGTAAATTCCATGAGCTACCTGGATTTGTATCTGAATAAAGATCCTCTAATAATTAGTCCTGGAGACGACAAGGATCCAGTAGCTACAGTATACGGAATACCATTTGATTCAACACATTCCTACAAACCAGGGTGTCGATTTGGTCCAGATGCAATCCGTAAGGCCTTTAACAACATAGAAATTTTCCATCCTGATTTGGGCGTGGACCTAGAAGGAGTGGCAATTGAAGACCTAGGAAATGCAATGCATACCGCAAATGTCGAGGATATGCTGGATATGGTTGGAAAACTAACTGCCGAGCTGACAAAAAAAGACAGATTATTGATGATTTTGGGCGGCGAGCACTCGTTAACATATGGAACATACATGAATGTTCCAAAAGAAACAGGTTACATTGTATTTGATGCACATTATGATTTGCGAGACGGATATGCAGGAGAACAATATTCACATGCGTCATATCTTAGAAGAGTCGTGGAAAAAAGAGGCGCAGACAATATTGTTCATGTTGGCGCAAGATCATTTGTTAAAGAAGAGCTAGCTTTCTTAAAAGAAAACAAAATTCGTACCATTACTGACAGAGATGTCAGAGAAGGAAAAGGACCGAAGATGGTCAAAGATGTCTTGTCCACATTTGACAAGACATATGTCAGTGTGGATTTGGACGTACTAGACCCAGCATATGCTCCAGGTGTGGGCAATCCAGAGGCAGTAGGTATAACGTCACGGGAATTATTTGATATGATATACGCAATGCAGGGCAAAAAAATCTCCGTTCTTGATGTAGTGGAGCTAAACCCGACATATGACAATGGAGCCACAGCATCTTTGGCAGCTAAGCTGTTATCGACGATGGTTGCCATGAATTTTAAATAGACTCGGGAATTATTTCACGACATTGCTGAATAATCTTCGAGATTCTCTCAAACCTACCCTTGAAAAACTTGGTGCAAAGTTTGGAGCAACTGGTTTATCACCTGATTTTTGGACCGGCGTCGGTCTTGCATTTGCATTTTTGTCTGCAGTAATCTATTCTCTGAACAATACAATCCACAATCCTTGGTTTAATGCAGCTGTCTTTGGCGGAATAGCATTATTGGTATCTGGATTTTTTGACATGGTTGACGGCCAAGTTGCAAGATATGCAAAAAAGGTAACAAAACGTGGTGGATTCCTAGATTCTGTATTTGATAAAATTGCCGAAGTAGCAATTTTTGCAGGATTACTAGTTGGTGGATTTGCAGAGCCAATCTGGGTCTTACTTGCAATTACATTGTCATTGCTAGTAAGCTATGCAAGATCAAGAGCCGAATCATTAGGAATAAAACTACAGGGAATTGGAATTGGAGAGCGAGCAGAAAGACTGCTGGTAATAGCAATAATTGGCATGATACCAGGATTAATGCCGTATGCAATTGGTATTGTTATTGTAATAGCTGGAATAACATTCGTTCAGAGAATTATTGTAACTTCAAAGAACATCAAAGAAGACTAGTACAGCTTACCTGTCTGTCTTCGAGAATCAGCAGATCTGATTTTAAGAATGCCAAAGTGAATTGCGCATGATACGCAATACCATTTGAGAACCTTTGGTGATGCAATGTATGCTCCTTGTGCTCTAAGCTCTTTAGCAAGCGATGCCTCGACCAAGTTTAATCGTGAGGTGACTTTTTTTGCCTTGTCCTTTGGTACTGTTGCGCCACAGTTTGTGCACTGGATACGGTCAGATGAGCCCTTTCCGCCCTTTCTTCTACCCCTACTTGCACGCTTTAATGGCATGGCTATCCTCTTCGGATGCCTCCTTATAATCTTGATTATGATACAATGTACACTGCAAACTTGTTGTCTGCATCTATGGTGTAATCTGCAATTTTCTCAAACTTGAACTCTTTCACTCCTTTTACTTTTTGGTACAATGATTCGCCGATTACCAATGTGTTTGGTTTTGCTAAATTGTTGATTTTTGAGCAGGTGTTTACGGTAGAGCCAAAGATGTCATCTATTGCAGATGTTGCAACTATGGCTACTCTGACTGGTCCGAACATTGCAGATATTCTGTAACTTACTTCTGGAAGGTTTTCTGCGGATAATGTCTTGTTTATTATTGATCTTGCCTCAATTAATTTCTGACAGCATCGAAGCATTTCTAGAAACGGCTCTTGCTCATCGGAATCAGTCTTTGGGAAATAATACAATAATGCATCGCCAATGTTCTTTACTACGACTCCGTTGTTTTGGGTTATAGTGGTTGCAGCAGTGTTCAAAAATATTGAATAAAACTTGCTAGTCTCCATATCTGATAATTTTGCGGTAATCTTTGTAGAACCTACAATATCTACAAAACAGACACAATAATTGGACGAATATTGAGAAAACTGCAACAGGATGTCTTTTTGTTGTTTAATGACGTCTTCTCTTTCCTTGATTTTTAGTAATGAATCCTGGATTTTTTCGGCCATCTGATCAAACGAATGCGATAATTGCCCTATCTCATCCGCAGTCTGGATGTTTGTTCTTACGTTAAAATCTCCGCCTGCTATCTGGTTTGCAGCATTTCTGAGCTTGATTAGTGGTTTTGATATTAACTTAGACAGGAAAAACGCAGCAGCTCCAACTAGTACTGTGATTATCACTCCAAGCACGATAATTTTGTCCCTGAGGTCGGCAACAGGCTCAAAGACCTCACTGTCATCTATTTCTACAAGAACTGCAAGACCCATACCCTTGTTGCAGCTTGATGCTCCCAAGACGGTATATCCTCTGTAATCGTTGTACATTCCGTTTCTTTTGTTGTCTTTTCCTAGTGTGATATAGGTAAATGATTCCTTGGAACCGCGAATGAATGTCGGGTCTGCCAAGTAATCCTTTTTGGCCTTTGTATTTACCAGGGCAAACAGTCGATGTCCGTCTATTCCTACAATTTCCACATTTTCTAAATCGTTTAGTCCTCCAATGCTTGCCTCAAATGCCTGAACCTCTATTAGAAAATCGATTCTTTTTTCTGCAACTGCTGTTTCAAACGCTTCCTGCTCTTTTATTGGATTTAATTCCACGATTAGTTTTTTTATCATCGGGTTTGTTGTGATTACTTGGATTTGCTGGACCTTTGTAGTCAGCATACTGCTTATAGAATCGCCAAAATATTGTAACTCCTATTCCTACAAGTGATACTACCATGACCAAAGATACCAGTTTTTTGTCTATTGTTACTGGGATTAGTTTGCGCACGGCTAAGACTCTAGGCACGACAGATATCTCTTTTACTCAGAATATCATCTGATTTATGCAAGTTTGGCCTATGGTGGTATTATGAGAGGGCTGTGCCATTTCTGTCTGACATCAAATGTTGAGCTAATCATAGAGCGAGGGCAGATAATGTGCAAGGACTGCTTTGAAAAGCAAAAAACTAAATCAGAATCGGACTGAGCTTTTTGTGTGAAATTAGGAATATTTTCGCATTGTACAATAGATGAGATAAAAATCGGCAACAATATGTATGAAAAGCCAGGCGGCCCTGCATGTTACTGTGGGATTGCAGCTAGAAACATGGGCTTTGATGTGGAGTTGTATACCAAGTTTGGTCCTGATTACATTTATGCTGATGATCTGAAAAAACACAAGATAAAATTTGAAAACGCCTTATCTGAAAAAAACACCACACGATTTCAACTACAAATAGATGACACCGACAGGACTCTATGGATTAAAAATTCCTGCGACAAAATAGATTACATCAAAACAAACTGCGATGGACTTTTGATAAGTCCTGTATTTGATGAAGTATCTGCAGACGTTTTATCCAAATTAAAATCCGATGCAAGACTTGTAGCACTGGACCCGCAGGGATTTCTTCGACGGGCAGGACCTGATGGTAAAATATCGTTTGAAAGAACAGACATTGATCTGGGCAAAATATCAATTCTAAAATCAGACCCGAACGAGGTCTACCAGTTATGTGGAGTGCAGGGAATGGATGGAGCTAAGATACTGCACAAAAAAGTAGAGCACTTACTATACACAAACAAACGCGAAGTCTCATTATTTTACAAGAACAAAAGATATTCCATTACATTACCAAACATGGACATTTATGATACGGTGGGAGTTGGAGATATCTTCACATCCACGTATTGCTGTACAATGCTAAAGGAAAAAGACGCATTATGGGCTCTAAGCTTTGCAGGAGGTGCGGCCCAGGCAGCACTGGAGTCAAAAGAGGTGGGCTTGGATAAAGTTCCTCCAAAAGGAGCAACACAGACAAACGCCTCGTACTATTATAATATCATAAAATTCGAAGATGTCTAAGCTTTTATTATAACAAAAACGGTTATGATTTTGTGCAAATCGGAATCTCTGGTGCAACTCCTACTGATATTGCAGTAAAGACAATCAAAACAGTTCTAGATGATTATGGAATACAATCTACATACGTAGGCTACAAAGCAAGAAAGGACTTGGATTGCATTGTCGTGACGGGTGGAGATAGAGGAGTCAGGAATTATTTTCACAAGGCAATAGATGCCGAAGTGCCCGTGCTTGGTGTGGGAGAATCTGAGTCTAGCGGATTTTTGGCGCAAATAGACCTCAAAGAGTTTTCATCCATAGTAAACAGAATAAAAAAATCAGATTATGCAATATCTGAATTTTCAAGAATTGCAGTCAAAATAGATGGAAGACCAATCTATCCAGTGTTAAACGATGTTGCAGTGTTTTCATCAAAAAGCGCAATGCTCATGGAGCATGTGTTGCGAGTAAACCATGAAGAGGTTTGGCATGATTCCAGTGATGGGGTTATCATATCGACTCCGACCGGCTCATCTGCATATTCCATGTCTGCAGGTGGTCCTATGATATTTCAGGATTCTTCGGTATTTGGAATAGTATCTGTCAACTCCCTAGACATTACAAGACGACCACTAATAGTTCGTGATACTAGTCTCATAGAAATAGACGATATCTCTTCCAGATTGTTCTGTGAGGTTGTGATGGACGGAGTGGATAGATTCAGAATAAAAAATACTTTGGAATGCACAAAATCCGTGCCGTCTGCGCGGGTGATAAAGATCAAAAAGGCAACAACGGCAGTGTCTGCCTTGACCAAAAAGGTCAAGCTTGCAGAAGACCTGCTAAACATGCCTCCTAGCTCAAAATTGCTGCTAAAAACACTGGAATTCGAAGGTTCCATGACGCAAAAAGATCTAGTGACCAAGACCTTACTCCCAGACAGAACAGTTCGTCTGGCTTTACGACATTTGCTAGACAAGGGTTATGTCAAAAAAAGAATCTCTATTCGAGATTCAAGGCAGAAAATCTATGAAATGTCCAGGCCTAGCTTGCTGAAGCCTGAATAAATGCAGCAAATGACTCTTCTGGGAATCCTGGCCTACTGTTGAATTCAGGATGAAACTGCACTCCGAAATAGAATTTGTGAGATGGAATTTCTAGCATCTCCATTCTCTTTGAATTATCGGAATGTGCTGAAAATATCATTCCGTGTTTTTCAAATTCAGACAGATATTTTGTATTGATTTCGTATCTGTGTCGGTGTCGTCTTGATACGTGAGATGCATTGTATGTTTTGGATGCAATGGTGTTTGGTTTTATTATAATATCATGCGCTCCAAGTCTTAGTGATCCTCCCATGTTTGATACAGTTTTTTGTTCTGGCAGTAAATCCACTACAGGATGTGCCGTGTCTGGGTTTAGCTCTGTCGAGTTTGCATCGGAATAATTCAATACATTTCTTCCAAACGCAACTGCAGCTAGCTGAAATCCAAAGCATATTCCAAGATATGGAATATTTTTTTCTCGCGCAAAGTTTGCTGTTTTGATTATTCCTTCTACCCCTCTTGAACCAAATCCACCTGGAACTAGGATGCCGTTGTATTTTGATAAAGTATCGACATTGCCGTTGATTCCCTCTGAATCAATCCAGTCTATGGATACTGATTTTCCGATTTTAGCGCCTGCGTGCTTTAATGCGTGATTCACGCTAACATAGCTGTCGGCCAGTGTGACATATTTTCCGACCATTGCTATTTTGATCTGGCCGTCTTGGACTTGCATTGATTGTACTATTTCATTCCACTTGTCCCAGTTTGCAGCCGAATTTATCATTCCGACCTTGTTGAATTTTGTAAATATTTTATCGACTATTCTAAGAGTGGTTCTGTGCATCTTACCGCCATGATATCTGGCTGGATACCAATTCTTCTCAGTTCTTGGACTGAATGCTGTGTGGGCTTTGTCTTTTGTTCTCCTACCACATCCAGTGATGGAGCCAGTGTAACGTGGACAAAGAGCACTCCTTGCGGGCCTTCCTCTAATCTCATCTGTCTTAATGCCTCCAAGAATGGCAATGATTCAATATCGCCTACAGTTCCCCCACATTCCACCACCAGAAAGTCTAATTGTTCATCAGCTGCTATTTG
This sequence comes from Nitrososphaeria archaeon, assembly GCA_010028495.1. Classification (GTDB taxonomy): domain Archaea; phylum Thermoproteota; class Nitrososphaeria; order Nitrososphaerales; family Nitrosopumilaceae; genus Nitrosotenuis. Next base: position 19,306 of record RHCX01000012.1, read on the forward strand.
CCTGATTCTTTTCTTGATTTCATCCGTGATGTGCGGAATGATTTGGACGCATGCCCCAAGATATTCGCCTTTTCTTTCGGCTTCTATTACTGCAGAATAGATCTGAGCTGTAGTGATATTGTGAGTTTTTCTAAGATTTTGGTTCAGAAATCTCTCATAGTTTCCAATATCCATGTCGCATTCGCCACCATCATCAGTAACGTATACTTCGCCATGGGCTACCGGGTTCATGGTACCTGCATCATAGTTCAGATATGGATCTATTTTGACGCAAGATACTTTTTGGTTTGATAATTGTAATAGTTTTGCAATCGAGGATGTGACTACGCCTTTTCCAAGGCCCGACATGACTCCACCTGTGACAAAAATGAACTTTGTCTGCACATTTGGATAAGGAAAATCATCTTTTTATTTCTTTTTTTGCTCGGTACGCTTTAATCGGCATTGTATTGTACCAAAGAAATGATCGAGGATTACTGGGTATCAGTACTGGGAATAGTGGCAGCTGCTCTTGTCACTTCGAGCTTTTTGCCTCAAATTATTCGAGGATATAGAACAAAAAAGCTAGGAGATGTCTCGTACTGGCTTATGACCATGATATGTGTAGGTATGTCGCTTTGGATTGTGTATGGTATGGTAAAACATGATTTTGTAATAATTGGCGCCAACGTGTCCACCATAATCCTGAATGTAGTTTTATTGATAATGAAGAGGAAATACGCGAACTAACTATTTTGTAGCTGATTTTAACTGTCTAGTAAAACTGGCAACTGTCTTTTGGATTTTGTTTGATGGAGTTTTCTCTATCAGTTTTATTAAAGCAGAGCCCACAATTGCCGCATCTGCCCCATGTTTTACATAAGATTTGATGTCGTTTGGAGTAGAAATTCCAAATCCTATTCCTACTGGAACTTTGCCCTTGGCAATTTTCTTGGTCTCTTTTAATGCGGATATAGTATAATTTTGGATTTTATTTTGCACACCCGTAGTTCCAAACACCGCCACTAGGTACAAAAATCCCGTAGTCTGTTTTACTATTTGCAATAATCTAGCCTTGCTTGTGTTTGGAGATACTAAAAATATTGTATCTAGTTGTGCGTTTTTTGCAGCCTTGAGATATTCTTTAGATTCTTCTACTGTCATGTCTGGCGTGATCAATCCGTCTAATCCGGCCTCTTTTGCCATCTTGAAGAATTTTTGGTATCCCTTGCTGTACAAAATATTGGTGTATGTCATCAGTACCAATGGAATCTGGCTCTCCTTTCTGATTTGCTTGACCAGATTCAAAAATTGTGCCATCTTGGTTCCTTTCTCTAGTGATATAGTACTTGCATGCTGGATTACTGGGCCATCTGCCAGGGGATCCGAAAATGGAAATCCTAATTCTATAATATCTGCACCGCCCTCGATTAATCCGCGAACTGCAGATAACGTATCTTTGTGACTAGGATATCCTACCATCACATATGTAACAAGTGCTTTTTGGCCAGACTTCTCCAGCTCGGTAAATCTATTTTGAATTCTTGACATTTTCTTGTACTACCTCGACGTCCTTATCTCCTCTTCCTGATAATGTAACTACTATGGCATCTGTTTTTGGCCTTTTCTTTGCTAGTTTGATAGCTTCGGCAATTGCATGTGATGATTCCAAAGCTGGTATGATTCCTTCGGTTCTTGTTAGCATCAAAAATGCATCAATCACTTCTTTATCCGTAGCGGAAACATACTTGACTCGTTTTTGGTCTTTAAAGTAAGAGTGCTCTGGCCCTACACCTGGATAGTCTAAACCTGCCGAAATACTATGTGTTTCCTGGATTTGTCCTTCGGAATCTTGGAGCAAATACGTCATCATGCCATGCAACACACCTTTGGTACCGGCCGATAATGTTGCCGAGTGCATTCCTGATTTTAATCCCTGACCGGCAGCTTCTACACCAATTATCTCAGTCTTGGAATCTACAAGCGGATAGAAAGTTCCAATTGCGTTTGAACCGCCGCCAACGCATGCAATCACAGTATCCGGAGTTTCTTTTCCAAATGCCTTGATCTGCTGTTTTATCTCTTCACCAATTACTGCCTGAAAGTCTCTAACCATTACTGGATATGGATGAGGACCAACCGCTGAGCCCAAAAGATAGTATGTGTCCTCGACATTTGTAATCCAGTCGCGAATAGCCTCATTGATTGCGTCCTTTAGCGTTTGAGAGCCTGCCTTGACAGCATGGACTTTACAACCCAAAAGATTCATTCTAAAAACGTTCAGCTTTTGTCGTATGGTATCTTTGTATCCCATGTATACTTCGGCCTTTAGTCCCAGAGCTGCGCATGCCATCGCAGTTGCAACTCCGTGTTGTCCTGCACCGGTCTCCGCAATAATTCTAGTTTTGCCCATCCTTTTTGCAAGTAGAGCTTGTCCAAGAGTATTGTTGATCTTGTGAGCTCCTCCATGTAATAGGTCCTCTCTTTTTAGATAGATTTTAGCTCCACCGATTTTTTGGGTGAGATTTTTTGCATAGTATAGCGGTGTTGGGCGACCAGCATACTCTGTAAGATAATAGTTTAGCTCTTTTTTAAAATCAGGATCATTTTTGTATTTTAGGTAATTTTGTTCCAATTCTTCTATAGCTGGAACCAGAGTTTCTGGGATGTATTTTCCGCCAAACTCTCCGAACCTGCCGTCTTTTGGGAATTTAATTTTCATATCGCGTTGACCAAACTCCTTACACTCTCTTTAATATTTTCTGACTTCATTATGCTGGAACCAATTAGAAATGCACCTGCTCCACACTGTTTTAGGAACTTGATATCTTGAGGAGACTCTATTCCACTCTCCGATACTATGATGCGTGACTGGGGGTTGTTTTCCAGTAGTGTCTTTGTGGTGTTTATGTCGATTTTTAGGGTGTCTAGATTGCGGTTGTTTATGCCTACGAGGTCTGCTTCTGTGTTCAGGGAATTGGCAAACTCTGATTTTGTGTGCGCTTCTATTAGCACTTTGAGTCCGTTTTTGTGCCCGTAGTCGATAAACTCGTCAATATCTTTGAGGAAATTTTGATCAAATAGGGATTGTATCAATAACATGTAGTCTGCTCCAATTTTTCTTGCCGCATCAATTTGCACTTTATCTACAATAATGTCTTTCATCAACATTGGAATCTTTACTTGTTTTCTTATGTTCATGAAATATTGCGGCGAGCCTTCAAACAGATATGGCTGTGTCAAAACCGACAAAGCTTTAGCTCCTCCATCAACCATCGCCTGTGCAATCTGTACCGGGTCTGATTTTTGTCGTATTTTTCCTAGTGATGGTGATGAGAATTTCACTTCAGTAATTAGTGATGCATGCTTGTTTTCTTGTATTGATTGTATTAGATCAATGCTTGATTTTTGGATACTTTCTGATATTTCATATGTTCTGTCCTTGATTGCCTTGTGAGAATTGTCAAATAATTTTTGCAGCGTACTCATTGTGTAATCTCCTTTATCTTGGTGTAATCTCCACAACCTCTAACAAAATTCTCAAAATGAGAAAACGCTTTTCCAGATTGTATTGATTCTGTTGCTATTTGCAATCCCTCCGGGATGTCTTTGGCAATGTTTGCAACTACTAGGCCTGCACCTGCATTTAGCGCAGTGATTTGTGTCATGGATTGATTTGCAGTGCCATCCAGTACAGATATGAAAGCTTGGATTGCCTCTTGTTTTGTTGATATTTGCAAGTCTTTGATTGTTCCTTGGTGCAATCCTAGCGATTGAGGATCAACTGTTGATTTTGTTATGGTATTATTATGCAAAAAACAGATTTTGTTCTTTGATGTGATAGATATCTCATCCAGTCCATCTTGGGAATGAACGGTCATGATATTTTGTGCTCCTTTTTTGTGTAAAATATTGGCAATTCTCTCAAGATATTCTTCGGAAAACACGCCTATTAGCTGGTTTTTGACGCCTGCGGGGTTACACAATGGTCCTAACAAATTGAATGCAGTTCTGGACTGGAGCATTTTTCTTGCAGACGAAACATGTTTCATCGCAGGATGGAATTTCTGGGCAAACAAAAATCCAATATTGTGTTTTTCTATTATTCCAGTAATTTTACTTGGTTCTGCATTTAGATCATAACCAAAATATTCAAAGATATCAGCACTACCGGAAATTCCAGACATTGAACGATTGCCATGCTTTGCAACTATTCCACCACATGACGCAATGACAAATGCCGCAGTTGTTGAGATATTGAATGTGTGTAGTTTGTCGCCGCCTGTACCGCAGACATCAATTATTGTACCAGAACATTTTGGAGAAATATGCAGGCCAAATTCCTCCATCTTTGATAGCATTGTGGATAGCTCCTCATCTGTTTCTCCCTTGTTTGCTAAATGTTGCAGAAAAACTGCCTTGACATTGTCAGGTGTTCCTTCTGATAACAACAAGTCCATTGCGTTGTTCATTTGCTCAACAGATAGATTGCCGCCGACTTCGAGTCGAGCTATATAATTTTCTAGCATTTTTTTACCTTGTCTATGAAATTTTGCAGGATTTTTTTGCCTTCAGTAGTAAGTATTGATTCTGGATGGAACTGTACGCCCTCAATTAGATATTCTTTATGTGATACTCCCATTATTTCTCCGTCGTCTTGTGCAACTGCTGTTATCTTTAGAACATCTGGAATTATTGTCTTGTCACCAACTAGACTATGATATCGGGTAGCTCGAAATGGATTTTGTACTCCTGAAAATAATGAATCAGAATAATGCTGTATCTGACTTGTTTTTCCGTGCCTTGCGCAGCCTGCATTGACCACTTTACCTCCAAATTCGTGTATAATTCCCTGATGTCCTAAACAAATTCCCAAGATTGGAGTCTTTGGACCCATCTCACGAACTCGCCAAGCAGTTGGGCGATATTATAGGTAAACGAATCGTAATTATCAATAATTAGAAATTTCATTTTGTAGACTCCTTTAGTGCTGAGATCATCGCACCTGCCTTGTGCTCTGTTTCTTTGAATTCTCCTTGCGGCGTTGAATCTATTACAATTCCTGCACCTGATTGCACAAATCCTGAATTGCCATCAAAAAAGATACTGCGTATAGCTATTGCAAAATCGCAACAGCCGTTGTTAGAGAAATATCCAACAGCTCCTGCATACTGTTCTCGGATATCAGGTTCTAGCTCATTGATTATCTCCATTGCCCTAACCTTCGGAGCTCCAGTTACAGTACCAGCTGGAAATACTGCCTCAAATGCAGAAAACATGTCTTGGTTTTTGTCTAGTGTTCCAACAACATGCGTCACAATATGCTGCACATGTGAGAATCGCTTTATCTGCATCAATTCAGGTACGCGAACAGAGCCATATTTGCAGACTCGTCCAACGTCGTTTCGTCCAAGGTCAACTAGCATCGTATGCTCGGCAATCTCTTTTTCATCTGAAAGTAATTCCTGTTCCAGCTGCTTGTTTTTTGCCTCGTCGTCTGTGATTTTTCTTGTGCCTGCTATTGGGAATGTCTCGACTTCATCGCCTGTGACTCTGACTAGCATTTCAGGGCTACAACCAATGTAGGTTTTTTGCCCAAATTTCATGTGGAATAGGTATGGTGATGGATTTAGCTCGCGCAGTTCCTTGTATACACGTAGGAAATCACCAGATGCAGAGAAACTAAACCTTCTTGATAATACAACTTGGAATATATCGCCAGAGTGAAGATATTTTTTTGCCTGGTTTACTATGGTGCCGAATTGATCTTCGTTTAGATTTGATTTTATTTCAGATAGTGTTATTTTGCCGAATTTTCTTTCCGTCTGTTTTATTTGATTAATTCTATTGGTATCATAATAAAAGTACAGAGATTGTTTTGTTTTATTGTCATACAGGATTCCATCCTGGTAGATTCCAAATTCTATTAGTGGTTTTGAATTATTTTGAATAGGAATGTTCTCGTATAGTTTTATTGCGTCATAGTTTATGATTCCAACTGCTCCACCAAGATATCGATGTGTCTGGTTTTGTGTGGATTTGATAAACTGTTTTAGTTCAGCTACTGGGTCTCTGGTTGGAATTGTTTTGCTAGTGCCGTCTTTGTATGATAAGACAATTCTATCTGCATATCCTTGGATAATGATTTCAGGATCAAATCCAATAATTGATGACTCAGCTAGTTCTTTTGGTCCAGTTAGTGACTCAAACAGAAATGTGTGTGTATAATGCTGTTCTAGATTGGAATAGATTTCAAATTGCGTTCCAGGTAGGCCTAGGGGTATTATAGTACAATTATGGTTACCAAAGGTGGCCACCCATGCTATGGCTTGCCTGTGTGGGATATTTAATGAATTCTGGTTGGAAATCGTGCTAAATTTTGCATTATTTTTGATGTAATTACGCACGATTAGGCTCAAATGTTGTAAGAATTACGGTATGGTACGGTACCTTTATATGCGATCTTGTTGCATAATACCCATGAGTCAGATGCTTGCAAGACCAAAATCTCAGGTCTTGTATTCGGAAATGTACTTTGGGACAGCTCCTAGCGTTTTGAAAAGCTCCGCAGTAGAGGTATCATGCCAACTATGCAAGTCCCAACTAAAGGAAGGAGTTGGAATCACCGCAAAGCGAATTGGCGACCGAGTAGTGTTTGTGTGCAGTGAGCACGGATTCTAAGATTAAATATCTAATACCGTATTGTAGGATAGTTGAGAAAACAGACTAAAATCATCATATTCACTATAATAGGCACTGCGATATTTTACGGATTTACTTTGTGGTTTATCTAAATTACAAAAACTGATAAACCTAGATTTACAATTTAGAGAAAATGACGGATTTTAGCTACGAACCCTACAAGATTATTCATGTCAGGGATTTGATAAAGATGAATCTTGATGATCTAATATCGATGATTTCTTCATTGGAAGCAGCAAATGCGTATTGGGCCGACGGGGTGTTGTTTGTTAGCTTTTCAATTTCTGAATCTGATGAGCTGGGCAAAAAAGAGATGCAGGGCGAGACATATCTTGATAGAGTGATATTTTGCAAATATGATAGATATAGTAAGACTGCAAGGTCTTCTACCAATGTCGAGGTAAATGTTGTTAATGTTCAAACTAGTAGATTGTATAGTGACTTGGTGATGTGGCTCAAAAAACAGCCGGTGTGGGAATAATGGATTACAATAGAATTGATGATTCCATTGCAAAATCTGGCGTTGCCATGGGTGATTTGATTTCGTATTTTCGTGTCAAATGTAAAAATTGCGGACATCATCGAATAATGCATGATGGTTCAGGAAAATGCGAAGGCGTAATGAACAAGCCATGTACCTCCGGATGCGACAAATATGTCCCGGAAATCTAGCAAATCTATAATTTCAGGGGGATTTCGTGATTAGGATATGTATGTCGCAATAATTGAAATGCCTCTAAAGGAGGAAAAAGAGGAAGAATTCAAGGCTTGGATTCATGATACCAATCTCGTGTTGGCAAAGCAGCCTGGTTTTGTGGCGAGAAGACTGGCAAAATCCGAGGACGGAAAATATGTCATTATTGCAGAATTTTTAGATAAAGAATCTCATCACAAGATACACCAGACTCCAGAACACCACAAAATATCGATGGAATTAATGGGATTTTTGAAGAACGGACCTGCTAGAAAGTTTTACGATATAATTTCTCAATAATCATCTACTTGAGACAAAATTTCTTGGACGTGTTTCGTGATTAGGTGTCTTTCATTAGAGTTTTGATGGTTTTTGAGAGTTCTGAATTTATTGTTAATTCTGTATGGTGTTCTTTTACATGTTCTAAAGTAATCTTTAGCAATTCATCTTCAGTTCCGGCAGTTGCAGACCAACCGCATGTCTTCCCTGCGTCTTTGCAACTAATGCTTTTTCCCATATGAAATTTCTAATTTTGAACTATATTTTGTTTTTGAAAGATTATGGTAAATTTTAAGATGAGATTGGAACTAGCCAGAAGATCATACCTAGAGTCACACCATAGATGAGATGTCCAATCAAGCTTGCAATCATTGGAATCATTCCATCTGGATGTTTCCATGGTGTTATTCCAGTAATTGGCTTGTGTATTGGAACTAATGTCACAATCCACAAAAACACACCATATGCAATTCCTGGTACAATCGTGTTAGTTGTTATGGGAAAGATCATCAATGCAAATACAAAGCCGACTCCACCCAGTCCACCATTTGCAAAATGTAGTAAAAATATCCCCTTTATGTGTAAATCAGACTCGGATAATCTGAAAAATCTTGTAGATAAAACTTGGTTTTCATGCCACTCCAAAACTCCCTTTAGGCCGAATCTTTTCCAAATCGGTATCTCATATAACGTCATGAGTAGTGTTGATGCCAGCCCAGCTAAAAATGCAACAACGTAGACGATGATGTCTGAAAATGGATTCATTGTTTCAATGATCTTTTTGAATTTGAGAATTATTAACTAAGGTAATTGATAATCTTCTGGTGCCTAACTTGCGTATTATCTATCAAAACTATTCAAATCCGGTGAACAAGTGATGTGGATTTCCCTTTTTACTGTTAAACAATAAACTAGTATGCTACCAAACAGGACTAGTTATGGCGCCTTGTGCTGCAGAACCAACTAATGACGCATATTTTGCCAAAGCACCAGACTCATAGTTTGGTTTGTGTGGTTTCCACTGTTTTCTTCTGTTTTCCATTTCATCAGGCGATATCATCAAGTCAATCTTGTTAGTTTCCGTATCAATTACTATCTGATCACCGTCTTTCACAAGAGCAATATTTCCACCAACAAAAGCTTCTGGTGCCACATGCCCAATCATGAATCCGCGAGTTGCACCTGAAAATCTACCGTCAGTCACCATTGCAACTTTTTCACCCAATCCTTGGCCTACCAATGCCGCAGTTGTTGCCAGCATTTCTCGCATTCCAGGCCCGCCCTTTGGACCCTCATATCGGATAATAACTACATCTCCTTCCTTGATTTTTCCTTGGGATACTGCATCAAAGGCAAACTCTTCTCTATCAAAGCATTTGGCCTTGCCAGAAAATTTAGTAATCTTTACACCAGACATTTTCACTACTGCACCGTCTGGAGCCAATGAACCTTTGAGTACAACTGCAGTTCCAGACTTGTACAATGGCTTGTCCAATGGTTTTACGATATCATCGTTAGATGGTGGAGGAAGCTTGATCAAATCCAAGTTTTGCTTCATGGTTTTTCCAGTTATTGTCAATACGTCTTCGTGGAGTAATTTTCTGTCAAGTAATTTCTTTAGCATCAATGGCACACCACCTACTTTGTCCAAATCATTCATGACGTACATTCCACCCGGCTTCAAATCAGCTACATGTGGAACCTTTCTTCGCACTCGCTCAAAATCGTCATAGGTCAATTTCACCTTGGCCTCATGAGATATTGCCAACAAATGTAAAATGGCATTGGTAGAGCCTCCAATTGCGTTCAATATTGTTATGGCATTTTCAAATGCCTCAAATGTCAGGATGTCTCGTGGTTTTATTCCCATCTCCAAAGCCTTTGCACATGCAACGCCGGTATCGTACACCATTTTTTCACGTCTTTCGTCTTCGGCCGGTGGAGATGCACTTCCAGGCAATGCAATACCTAAGGCTTCAGAAATAGATGCCATGGTATTTGCTGTGAACATTCCACCACAGGATCCTGCAGTCGGGCATGCATAGTTTTCAATATTTTTCAGAGCCTCAAGTGTAAGCTGGCCGGCATCATATGCACCTACTGCTTCATACACATCTTGTACAGTAAGCTGTTTTCCATTGAATTGTCCTGGCATTATAGTTCCGCCATACACAAACACAGATGGAAGATTCAATCTAGCCATTGCCATCATGGTGCCTGGCAAGCTTTTATCGCAACCAGCTATTCCAACCAGTCCGTCATACTGGTGCGCTCGAACCATCAACTCTATTGAATCTGCAATTACTTCACGAGAAATCAAAGACGACTTCATGCCTTCATGGCCCATTGCTATGCCATCAGACACGGCTATGGTGGAAAACTCTCTAGGGGTGTATCCTGCATCAGATACTCCTTGCTTTGCCTTGATTGCTAGCCTTGGAAGGTGGATATTGCATGGTGTTGCCTCGTTACCAGTATGGCATACGCCGATAAACTGTTTAGCTAAATCATCATCAGTAAGACCCATCGCCTTGTACATTGCTCTGTGAGGTGCGCGTGCGGTACCTGATACAACATTTCTGCTTGAAATCTCCATAATATCACTAGGTATTACTGTACAATATTAGAATTTGGTTAATTCTCGAGGTTATTTCTTTTGAATGAATTCGCCGTCTAGTTCCTTGAGATAGTTGTCTACCTGGGTTTGGTTCTCATTTCCGTATAATACCAAAACTCGGTCGTCATCTTTGATTACGTAGTTGATAATGGATGGGACTTTTTGGTGATTCACGTAAAAGTTCAGCGAATAATCATTATTGGTACAGAATGTGTGTTCTGGCTTTTTGTCTGGGAAGATAAAGCATTGATCATCCAAAGTAATCTTTACTGAATGGAACAAGAATCCCAACGGGACGTTTGCTGCGTGTCTGTGTATTGTCTCGCCGTTTTGACTCTCAAAGTGAATGTACGGGCTTTTTACTTGATATTCCGGTAGTGCAAAGTTGAATTTGTCTCCAAATATTCTAACTAGTATGGCTGCATGTTCGTGCTCTCCACCTAATTTTCCAGCTCCTGCAGGTCCTGATAATTTATCGCCGCCTTTTTGTAATTTCTCCCAATAATGGTAGCCTGCAAATGCGATAATTCCTACAATAGCTGCAATAACTGCAATGGCGATTAGCTTGTTCTTTGTCTTTTCTGACTTTTGTCTGTCTACGTAGCTTTCCCGTTCTTTTTCTCTTCGGGATGCTCTGTTTTCGCCCATGGTTATTCGTATTCCTAGGGCATCGCCTAATTAATCAATCGCATTATTTCGATAGTATAATAAAATACAGATCGAGTTCAAACACATGAGCTGTATTTTCTGTGATATAATATCAAAAAACAGAGAAGGGCATTTCATATACGAAGATGATTTCCGTTTTTGGACAAGTATCCAATTGATAAGGGCCATGTCTTGGTTGTGCCAAAAATTCACCATGAAAAAATTACAGACATGGAGGAAAAAAATGTCGGAGAGTTATTTTCTGTAATTCCTAAAATTGCCAAAGCTATTATGAAATCAACTGGAGCTATAGCTTTTTCCCTAGCTCAAAACAATGGTCGTGCTGCAAAGCAAATCATTCCTCATGTTCACGTCCATATCATTCCCAGATATGCAGAAATGGGTGCGGTATGGACCAAGAGAACAATACCAAGCACGGAGGAACTGGATTCTCTGGCAAACAGCATCAAATCAAATTTCTAAGGATCTTCTTTTATCTTATCAAGCATTTCAAAGATTTTGCTGGATTCGGCGACCTTTGCCTTTCTGAGATTTTCCCTTAGGTCGATTATCTGCC
>RHCX01000111.1 GCA_010028495.1 Nitrososphaeria archaeon
ATGGAGGATAATATGGTCCTGGCAGCAAGACCTCATCGCCTTCTTCAACAATTGAAGACATGACCATGTCTAGTGCTTCTGAAACGCCGTTTGTTACCAAAATGTCGTCTGCAGAGACGGACAATCCCTTTGCCTTTTCCTTTAGTGATATGGCATCACGTAGCTCGGGCAAACCTTCGGATTGAGCATAGTAATTGTGGCCCTGCTGAATCGATCTTATCATTGCATCTTTGACGTTTTGTGGAGGCTGAAATCCATATTGAATAGGATCACCGATGTTCAGATACGTAATTTTTGTTCCCTGTTTTTCCACTTGACGTGCAGCAGTTACAATATCTCGAATTGCATATTCAACGCCTGCAACTTTTTTTGATATCTTCAATTAGCTAGACAGATATTTAGCCCCGTTAAAGTGCTTTTGGACTCGTAGCACAGTCTGGATAGTGCGGGCGGCTTCGGACCGCCAGGTCGAGGGATCGAAGCCCTCCGAGCCCTGAATCATTTTTACAACACGATTAACTATATTAGAATCTCAGAATGACACTTGTCATGCCAGGAATAGGCTTGATGAAAAGAAGACTGGAAACAGAAAAACAGGCAATAGCCTTGGCAGTTTCTGGAATCATAAAACAATACAACACAGATCAGAACGATATCAAAACTTTGGAAACGCAATACGACAATGACTCTGGTGATTGGTATGTTGCATTAGGATTTACTGACAAGCGCGCAGTAGTAAAAATGGATTCCGTACACGCCACAATTTTAGAGATAAACGAAGTATAGATTTATTTTTTGAACTGAACGTTCGGTACGTCAGGTTGTGGAATAACAATGAGTCCACCGTCGCGAAGCTGGCCAATCAATTGAATTACTTCTTTTTCCACTTGAGCTCTCTGCATACCGGTTTTTTGTGCAAAGATGTCTACAAGTTCGGTTATTTTTCGCTGTCCGTTGCAAGAACGCCAAAAGTCAATGATTGCTTGGTTCACCATGAACCCTTGGTTGTGCTCGTTTGCCAGAACCATTCCGCCATCTTCTTGTTGCACGACAGAGCCTACACCTTGAGGCAGCGCAGTTTCGTAGTTGATTGGAGCTGGTGTGTTTGCAGAAGACAAGTCCTTTAGCTTTGCCTTGGCAGTTTCTGACATTCTGTCCATTGTCCATGGAGGATTCCAAACTATATCGACTTTGACATCATTTACTCCAGGTACTTTTTTGACATATCTTGTTACGTCTTGGACTAAAGTTTGATGCAGAGGACATCCTTGCGTGGTAAGTGTCATTTTGATGCTGACATCATTTGATGGTGTGACATCAATTCCATAGATCAGGCCCATTTCTACTATATTGAGTGGAACTTCTGGATCCATGCATTTGGTAAGAGATTCTCTTACTTGGTCGGCGCTTACAGATGACATATTTTGTTTGTAATTTGAAAAATGAATAAAAACTTTCTATTTCTTAGCTTCAAATAATTTTTTGATGGACTCTTCAAATGGTGGTTTTGCAACACCTGCTTCTGTTATTATGCCTGAGATTAGTTCTGGTGGAGTCATATCAAATGCTGGGTTTATCACATTAATTCCATCAGGTGCTGTCTTTTTATCTCCAAGCTGTGTGACTTCGGTTCCCTTTCTTTGCTCAATTATGACGTCTTGTGGATTGCTTTTCATATCAAACGTAGAAAGTGGTGCTGCAACATAAAATGGAATTCCGTGTTGTTTTGCCATCAATGCCACTTGGTATGTACCGATTTTATTGTACACGTGTCCTGTTCGCAGTATTCTATCTGCACCAACGACTACCTTGTCAGCCAGTTTGTTCGCCATCGTATATCCCACTGCGGTATCTGGGATCAAGCTGACATTGATTCCATCATGGTGTAGCTCAAATGCAGTAAGCCTTGATCCTTGCTGTACCGGCCGTGTCTCTGTTGCAATCACTTTGATGTTTTTGCCGCTCTCTTTTGTTGCTCTAATTACTCCCAACGCGGTTCCATATGCAACGGTTGCAAGAGAGCCGGCGTTGCAGTGGGTCATTATGGTATCATTGTTATCAAATAACTGCGACCCATGTTTTCCCATTATCATGTTGGTCTTGATGTCATCATCAGCAATTTGTTTGGCTGCAGATATTATGGAGTCCTTGATTTCATTAATGGAAGTGCCTTGTTTTGCAACACTCATGATTTGTTCCAAACCCCAAGCAAGATTAACTGCTGTGGGACGAGTTTCAAAGAGAATTTGTTTTGCTTGTCCTAAATCAGAGATTAATTCGTCTTTGGTTGTTGCTTTACTTTGCAGAGCTGCTAATGCTAGACCAAAGGCTCCTGCCACACCTATAGCTGGCGCCCCGCGTATGATCAAAGTCTTGATTGCATTTGCAACGTCGTGATAGTCAGTGTAGGTCACATAAACAAGATCAGTTGGAAGTTTGGTTTGATCTATCATTATCACGGAATTATTTTTCCATTCAATTGTCTTCAAAGACGAAAAGCTTTCCATTTTCATTTTTTGTTTGATTTTACCATATTAAAATCAATAAGGATTCAAATTCATAGAATTTACATCCTTTAGGAGAGACACTACATCTTGTTTTGTGACTGGTTTTGGATTGTTATCAAGATGTTTTTTATCAGTCATTATCAATTCGGCTGCATCGTCAAGACTTTGTTTTAAATCAAGTTTTTCAAATTTAAGAAACTTTGCAATATTGAGAAATCTATCATAAAACACGGAATTATTGAAGTGATGCGCTATTGTGGTTGTGAACGCAAGTGCATGGCCGTGAGAATAACCCTCATTTGAATAAACGTAAGAAAGTGCATGGCCAAGCGTCGTGGAGCAATTTCCAAATCCAAGTCCTGCATATAATGATCCTAAAACAATGTTTTCTTTTTTGTCATTTAGGATTCCATCTTCCAGCAAATCAAACGCTTTTTTGCACATGAATTTGGTGTAGATATTTCCTATTTTGCTGTCATATCCTTCACTACT
>RHCX01000112.1 GCA_010028495.1 Nitrososphaeria archaeon
CTCTATCAAAAATCTGGATATTGAGGTATTCTCGTTTCTCGTGGCTGTAATACTACTAAAACAATGCAATGCAAATACATTGATACGAAGATTTTCTCTAGCAGAGGCCAGACGCGCAGAAAAATTCTTAGAAAAAGACCTCGTCAATTTGCACACAAACGAGGAGCTTGCGATAAAAATAATCAAGGATCTCTTTTCAATGAATGTGACAAAGTCTGGTGATTACTTTGTCATTCCTGTCTCGGACTATCTGTTACACGCAGTGCACTTTCACGAGCGGGAATGGAAGCTAGTAAACAGACTGGTGGATAATGGCAAGGTCTTTTTGTCTGCGCCAAGAGTCATTCAAAAAACCACTTGACACACTAGCCAGTCTGGCAAAAAAATTCACAGTTCAGATAGTAGAGACAACAGAACAGCCTCCATGCATCAAACATGCACTGGAGATTTTGAGTAAGGGGGAAAATTTGCCTCATTCCGGCAGGTTCATGCTTGCCACTTATCTTCTAAACAAAGGCCAGGCAATAGAAGAGATTGCACCGCTTTTCAAAAACGCTCCAGATTATAATGAAAAAATCACACTATACCAGCTAAAGCATCTGGCAGGAAATTTTGGCAGTGGAACAAAATATGCATGCCCATCATGCGAGAAACTCAAAAGCGAGAATCTCTGCTTTGCCATACCTGAGTGCGCAAACATAATCAACCCATTACAATTTGGAAGGAAAAAAATAAGCAATGCTTGAAAAAGACGCAAAATTCCTAGAAGATACATTCAAAAAATATTATTTTGATCACTTTGATCTAATCCGAACTCCAAAAAATCCAGAAATGCGGGAATTTGGCTACCAAAAATTCAATTCTGGAATGACAAGACACATCTCATTAAGATCTGATAAAGAATTACATCTGATGTTGATGAAAAACGTGCCTTCAGATGTTTATTGCTCCAATGCAAGATACTCTTTTCCAAATCTACCCATGGCCGAAAAAGACTGGCAAAACGCAGATCTGATATTTGACATCGATGCCAAAGATCTGCATTTGCCATGTAGGGCAAACCATACTGCAAAGAAATGCACTTCATGCAGTAATGTCTTTACAAATGATGACGTTTGTCCTCAATGCAAGGCAACAAAATTTGAAACAACATCTGTGTTGTGCAATGATTGCATCTCTGGCGCCAAAAAAGAAGTCGAAAAACTAATCGAAATATTGACTTTTGATCTTGGAATAAATAAAGAAAACATTACTGTCTATTTTTCTGGAAATGAAGGATTCCACATTCATGTGTCTGACTCAGAATATGAAAATCTGGACTCGCGACACAGAGCAGATCTGGTGGACTATCTGACATTCAAGGGTGCTATTCCTGAAACCTTTGGAGCAAAAACAAATTTTTCAAAATCCGTTTTTTCAGATCTTGATGACAAAGGCTGGCTGGGCAGAGTCGCCAAATCAATATTCAGCTCAAAGTCCAACAAACCAAAAGCAGAAAAACAAATCGTATTGGAAGGTTATCCAGCCTTTAAGAAAAAAATCGAATCACTTCAGCATGAAATTGGAGCACATATAGATCCAAACGTGACAATCGATGTTCATAGAATTTTCAGAATGGGTGGAACCATCAACTCCAAGTCTGGCCTGACAAAGATGCTATGCACCGACATTGCCAAATTCAATCCTGGTATGGATGCGTGTTTTATTGACGATGACCAAGTAACAGTACTGGCTGACTGCCCAGTGTCGTTCAAGCTAAAAAACAAAAAGTTTGGTCCCTACAAAAAAGAACAAGTCTCAGTACCAAAATACGCCGCAGTATACATGATTTGCAAGGGCTGCGCAACGCTAGTCTAGGCGCAAAATTGCCCCCAAGACATTAATTTATCTAAAAATGAGCAAATTTTGAATTTGTACAATTCTTCACAGTCCAGCTCATCCTCTCCAAATGCAGGCAAGCTGATCCGATTAGGAATCATTGCGGCAATTGGAATTATTGTTCTAATAATGGTTGGAAATCAAGGCGTAATTCTGTCAATGAACATGACAGAGTTTGGGTCCCAGTTCACAAAACCACTCCAGTATTCGTTGATATCCGCAGTCGTGCTTGCAGCAATCGCACTTGTCAACGTGGATGTCAAAAACCGCTCCTCCATTGTCTGGTATGCAATACATGTAATGCTCACATTTCTAAACAGAGCAACACATGATCCTGTTTCCAAAAACGTTTCCAGCTTTCGTGATTACAAGCTAAGCGTTCCACAGTTTGCGATTTGGCAGATAACAAAGATCTTCCTCTTTGGCGCATTCTTTGTCAACATCATGTTTGGCCTAGGCCTCAGCTACATGCTTGATGGAAATGATCTTGGATTAGCCAAGCTACCAAATATTTTCTCACTACCATTTAGCACTCCACAAGGATCAAGCGGGGCTCAAACAATAATTGAACTAATTCCAGCTCTGACTATTATCATCCCATCTCTCTTGGGAGTAATTGGAATACGACTAGGGCTGTATGTCGGACTGCATTCCATAATCCGCGTCATCACGTCATACATTTCTGATTCTGCTCAAGGTAAGCCAAAATTCCTCAACTATGTCTCCACAATAGAGGCAGTAATAGGAATCGGAATAGTCTGGGCCGGAATCAACATGTTCTTTACAGAACAAATTGACTACAACACAAAATATGTCATAGGTGGAACCCTAGCTGCCGGATTTATCCTAATAGCATTTGCAATATTTGATAAAATTCGTTCCAAAGTGCTTACACATCCAATAAAGCGAGACATCTACATCCGTATTTTCACGTTAATCGCAATTGGCATAATTGCCGGATCTGTCATGGCAGTGAACAACAGCATAGCAGACAC
>RHCX01000113.1 GCA_010028495.1 Nitrososphaeria archaeon
GCACATCAAATACCCAAGGATAGCCCTTCTTGTATCGATCAGAGAGTGATCTGGTCATTCCATGACTGCGCAGCTGTCGTATTTTTTCGGCAATTTCTAAAGAATTCGTAGTTACCATTCCACCTTCTGCAGTGGTCATATTTTTTGTAGGGTAGAAGCTAAAGCAGCCTGTTTCTCCAAATCCTCCAACATGTTTTCCTTTGTAAAATGTTCCAACAGCATGTGCACAGTCTTCAACAACTTTGATGTTGTTTGCTTTTGCAACATCTAAAATTTCATCTATGTTGCATGCCTTGCCGTAAATATGGACAGGTATGATTGCTTTTGTATTCTTTGATACCTTTTTCTTAATTGATGCAATGGAGATTGAAAAATCATCATCAATGTCGGCCAAAACAGGTTTTGCACCAACTGCAAGAGCTGCATTGGCATCGGCAATAAAGGTCAGATCTGGGATGATAACTTCATCTCCTTTTTTGATTCCAAGTGCCATTAATGACAAATGGAGTGCAGCCGTGCAGTTAGAAACTGCTACTGCATCCTTTGTCTTTGCGTATTTTGCAAACATTCGCTCAAACTTTTCAAGATTTGGACCTAGTGTTAGCATTGTCTGATTAAGGCTGCTCAAAACCAATTTTTTGTCATTTTCTGAAATCCAAGGCTCGTATGCAGATACTTTGGTATTTTTTTTGTTGAAAACGTTATTAGAAGTCATTTTTCACCAATTTGTTTTTTGATAAGAGAGAATGATTCTTCAATGGTCATAAACTGAAACCCAGTTTTTGCCATTTTGTTTGAATCAAGGCATTTGTTAAATCCAGTCACAACATCTCTTCCTAGCTCTTTACTAGTGACTGGGATTATTAGTTCTTGATTTAAACCTAGATTTTGTGCCAGTTTTTGGCAAAAATCATAACGAGATATTTGTGTGTGAGGTGCAGCATGATATAGTCCTTTCAGGCTTTTTTCCATTGAATGTAAAATTGCTCTGGCAAAATCATCTGCTATTATTGGAGTACTGTATTCATCGGTTATTATTTTGACTTTTTCATTTGCCATCAGTCTTTCAATAAACCATTTACCAAAATTTGATGGTTTCATCGAGCTTGATTGTAAATTTGAAATCTGTTTGTGCAACCAGCCATACAAAACACTGACGCGGATCACTACATTTTCAGGGTTTTCAAGTACTGGTTTTTCTCCAAGCAGTTTTGTGAGTCCATAATAATTAATTGGGTTTGTAGGATCATCTTCAATGTATGGTGTTTTTTTTGTTCCATCAAAAACAGAGTCAGATGAAAGATGAATTAGTTTTGAATCAAGAGATTTAGAAATTTTAGAAAGATCAGATACAAAATCAGCGTTGATTTTTTTTGTCATGTCTTGATTTTTTTCACAGTAATCAACATTATTGATTGCGCATGTATTTACAATGAAATCGGGGTGAATTTCTGTCAGTGATTTTTTTACTTTTTCTATTTCTGCAATATCTAGCTTAGTTGAAGATACATCTGGAATTTGTGGATCACGTAAATTGTAGCTTCCACTCACATGATAACTTGTTTTTGCCAAGATTGCAAGCTTTGAGCCAGTAAGACTACCTATGCCAAGTATGAAGATTTTTTTCATTCGAATGGGTGGAAAGCCAATTACTTAAAAATCCTGTCACGTTGTTAATTAGTTACGACAAGAAGTTATGTACAAATTCTGCGTTACTATTAATATGTAAATTTGCAAAGTAAAGTGAAATTTGAACATCGTCGTAGGCATTCCAGCATATAATGAAGAAAAACACATAGGCTCATTAATTCTCAAATTAAAAAAAATTACAGATAATGTGATCGTTTGTAATGACGGTTCTTCCGATATGACAGGAGAGATTGCCGAGAAGATGGGGGCAATAGTTGTTAATCATCCAAAAAATCTCGGATATGGTGCAGGAATAAGGAGTATTTTTTTGAAAGCTCGTGAAATAGGTGCCGATATACTAGTAACATTTGATGCAGATGGACAGCACAGGATTGAGGACATACAATCAGTGATTGAGCCCATTTTGAAAAATCAGGCAGACATGGTGATAGGATCTCGTTTTAATGAATCTGGTATTGATAATGTACCAGAATACAGAAAATTTGGCATCAAGGCGTTAACAAAACTAACGAATCTATCCCTAGATGAAAAAATTTCAGATTCGCAAAGTGGTTTTAGAGCATACAATAAAAAAATTCTCGATGAGATTACTCCTTCAGAATATGGTATGGGAGTTTCAACTGAGATTTTAATTAAAGCAAATAAACATGGATTCAAGATTACTGAAGTACCAATAACTATTCTTTACCGAGGCGACACATCAACTCATAACCCAGTATCTCATGGCGCATCTGTATTTATGAGTACAATCAAATTCACGTCAATTGAACATCCACTAAAATTCTATGGAATTCCAGGCGTTTTGTTTTTGGTAATTGGCTTGGCATTTGCTCTTTGGGCCATAGACGAATACACTACGTCACATGACTTGATCACAAATATAACATTGATAGCAGTTGGTAGCACCATAATAGGAGCAATGTTGACGGTGACTGCCATAATATTGTATTCGATGGTAAATCTAGTAAGAGAACAACGTCATTGATTTTATGAACAAGTTCTGGGATGTTATAAAAAATAATCTAACAACTGTAAAGCATATTTCTGTTATCGGTATAGCTGATGTTGCTGGTACTGCGATATCGTCAATATTTTGGCTTTATCTAGCATCAATCATGACTGCAGATGGATATGGAATAGTACATTACTACATTGCAATTGCAAATATTGCCTCAACGATTGCCCTCATGGGCTCTGAAA
>RHCX01000114.1 GCA_010028495.1 Nitrososphaeria archaeon
TCGCATCACAAATAACAATCTCTGCACGTTCACCATTATCACCACGTAAATGGGTATCACGATTTCTAAATGATGCTGTCGCTGGTGGTACACGCCATTTATGCTTTAACTGCGATTGCCATTGGAACCCATAGACGGAATTAGACAAGAATTTTGAAAATCACATAATTATGCCTACTTTCAAATTTAAACATTAAATCATTATTTTCAAACAAATGTATAAGAATTTCATAAATTAATTAATGATTTTGCAGTGATCAAATACATCACTATATATGTGTTAACGTGTATGTAATAGCATGAGTTTTTGTGTAAGTTGTGGTGATGTCGCGGTCGTTTGTTACTGTGATTTGGAAAAAAAGACAACTGCGGATTATGTTGCATCGCAAAAAGAATGTCGTGATTTAAAGTGTTATTGTAAAAAGCACATACCGGAGCGCTAAATGACTACTGCATATGTTTTGATAAACTGTGAGCATGGTGCAGAAGAAGCAATTTATTCGCAATTAAAATTGATCAGCAAGATACAAGAAACACGCAGTGTATTTGGAGCATATGACATCGTAACGAAAATTGAGGCATCATCGGTATCTCTAATAAAAGACATAATTGCGACAAAAATTCTTGGAATTGATAAGATACGTTCTATTCTGACCCTGATGGGAAGCGAAAAGGAAAAGTAGGTAACGAGAATTCAGCTGTGCAAACTTTGAATGTACGTGGTAGTTGTACTAGATGTAGTGGACTGGTAATCACCGATGATTCAACTGGCGAACGGTTTTGCCAGAAATGCGGTAATGTGATAATTGAAAATGCTGAGGAATCTAGGCCAGAACGACGTTTGTTTCTGAACGAATCAGACAATAGCAGGACTGGGATCCCAAACTCACTTGCAATACATGATAGAGGATTGGCTACACTAATTGGAAATACAAGTAAAGACTCTACTGGGAAATCACTTTCTCCTACAATGCGGAAAGACATACAGCGATTACGAATTTGGGATGCTCGTAGTAAGACAAAAAATAATGAAAAAAATCTTAGATCTGCGTTTATAGAGTTAGATAAGCTAAAAGACAAACTTACGCTCTCCGATACCATAATCGAAAAGGCTGCTCTCATATATCGAAAGGCTGTCGGAAAAGGATTAGTAAAAGGCAGGTCTATTCCGCACGTTCTTGCGGCTGCAGCGTATGCAGCATGCCGAAATTCGGGCACACCTAGAACATTAACCGATTTTTCAGATGCGCTCAATATCAAGAAAAAGTCAGTTTCTGCAAGCTACAGAATGTTGCTCAACGAGTTTGACATGAAAATGCCGGTAACCGACTCGATGACTTGCATATCAAAAATAGCTAGCAAGATAGGCCTTGACGAAAGAACAAAACGCTATGCGTGTAAGATTCTGAGCGATGCAATTAACAAGGAGATGACTGCCGGAAAAGGACCTATGGGGCTTGCCGCAGCTTCACTATACATTGCATGCATCAAATACGATCTCAAAATCACTCAAAAGGAATTCTCAAATGCGTCAGGAGTTACCGAAGTGACGATACGAAATAGATCTCACGCGTTGCAACTCGGTTTAGATTTAAAATAGTTAGTCGATTGTGAATAAAGCTCATACTGATGTTATTGGAAAATAACTTTTGTACATTAGCTCAGTTATCGGTCCAGCGGTTTTTTATATGATGTTGCATCATATTGTTGTGATCACTTCTATAGTTAGCGGCCCTGGTAACGCTCGACCGCTAGCCATCTGACGAATTGCATTTCTGTTGTTATTATTGTCCATAAAGAATGAATTTGTGGCATCTAGTACATTCGTATCTGTCTTTAAATCCGGCCATTTTGACTTTGGCATCATGTGGACAAGTTTTTTGGTCTATGATTTTATGTCGCCTTGTTCCTTTTCCCACTTTTTCTGATTTTCAACGATAGATTGCATCAGTTTGTTATATGATTCCAAGTATTCTTTTTTTATCAGATTCTTGGGTTTTGTTTTGTTGTTCTTGTTAACCTGCGTTGTGTCTTTATTAGTTAATTTATTCATCCCATATTATACATCGATGTCGTATATGTGATGGACATGATATTATCTCAAACCGCCAAATGTTATTTGGGCTAGACATCTACGAGTTTTTTACGATATTGTATCAAAAGGCAGCTCTTGCAGACACAGTCATCATATTCAGGGCTAACTCTATTTTCCTTAAAGCACCAACAGGACTCATTTTCTTGGCATTCGAATGCCTGACCGCATTTGACACATTTTTTGTCCAACCATATTACAATACTAGTCAAATAATAAATAATTTTGATCAGGTGTGCACTACAAAATTCATAATTGACTTGCCTGCAAAGATTGCGCCTATAGACAGACCAACATTTGTTAGAATGTTGAGTGCCATTAGGCCAAACTGCCTGTTTTCCAATAGAGTGCTCGATTCCAAGGCAAATGCAGACATTGTAGTCAAAGAACCGCAAAAACCAACGGCTGCAAACAAGGCGTATTTTGTGTCAAGATTCCACTGTGTGAACAATACAAAGAACAATCCGAGAATAAAACTACCAATGACATTAACAATTAAGACGTTGACCTGAAGCGCCCCAAGCAACAAAGGTGATTCTGTAATCTTGTATCGCAAAAAGGTACCCAATATTCCGCCTGCCGCCAAAAGACCAAGTTCCAGCCCTTTCATGAAATAACAAAATAATTAATCAAATTTGTAAATGCGGGTTTGATAATTCAGACCAGTTATAGTGATTTTTTGTTCATCTTGTCCAGAG
>RHCX01000115.1 GCA_010028495.1 Nitrososphaeria archaeon
ATGTCCAGGCCCGTATCAGCAGATATCAGAAGTGTCATTTTTGCAATAGGAAAAGGAAAGCTTATCAGAATGATTTTGTCCCTTCTTGCAGCCAGATAATTGATTGGACCAAGCTCCTTGTCCAGCTCATGTCGCAGAGATATCTGCGAGATAAACTCCATAAAACTGGCCAGTTTTTTCTTGTCATCTTCCAATGGTACGAGGCCTTCCTTGAATCCCCCCGCCACTAGCTTGCCGTGTTCATCCAATATCCCTGCAAATCTGATCTCTTTTTCCACGGTCAGCTTTTTACATTTTTCATCGTATGTAGGATATCGAACCTTGCTTACAAGAGACATGTCTATGGGACGTGCTTTTTGCAATAGCACTGAAGGTAAGTGCACTCTTTTAGTGCGCTTAGATATTCATCCATTGGCTTTTTCTCGGTTTCACAGAAACAGACATCTGCCTGTTCTCCGCATTTTATACAATAGCTCATGGTTATATCACACGATTAACATATTTATGATGAATTATAGATTTTCTGATAATTTATCAAATATTACAATATAAGACTAAACAACTGTACAATATTATACATCATAACTGAACAAAACTAGATAATTGTAAAGCTATTCCGAGTACAAGGCGACAAACTTTCAGAAAAGACAAGATCATGCTTTTGTGTCATGGTGTGATTGTATAGTACAGAAGCTGACGCAGTAGCCAAATGACCTGTATCCAACACTGGTTTGCCGGCAGAGCATACCGCCCTACCCTCAGCAAAGAGTGTTGACCCCCCGTCAGCTTCGGCAACTTGTTCGCAGATATTAAATATACAAAACGAGTTTTCAATTTGATGGTCGAGTCCTACGAAGATCCATTTGTAAGAATTTCCGCAATGATTGGAGGAGACGAATACCTCAAAGTTGCGCGGGCTTTGCTAAAAGCAGAGGACGCAACAGATGAGGAAATTGCAAGCTCGACTGGTCTGAGAATAAACATGGTGAGAAAGGTTCTCTATGATTTGTTTGGCAAAGCACTCATCACCGGCATCAGAGTCAAGGACGAGAGAAAAGGCTGGTTTGTGTACAGATGGCGCTCAAGAAAGGACGAGGTTGAAAATTTCATCGAAAACCAAAAGAAGAAGATAAACGAACGACTCCAGCAAAGACTAGACTATGAAAATTCCTCGCAGTTTTACCACTGCGGAAACGAGGACTGTCCAAGAATCACATTTGAAAATGCTCTGGAGCAGTTCTTCAAGTGCCCAAGATGCGGCGGTGTCGTAAACCTAAAGAAAAACGACAAGCTCAAAAAAGCACTGGAAACCAAGATCACCGAAATAAGAAACGACATGCGTCGTCAGCTGTAATACAATACAATTTCATTTCCCTGGTGCACAATTTTATCCAGATTTAGCCTCAGAGATTTTGATATTTTTGCAAATCCATCTCCATCGACTAGAGTTTTTGCATCTTTTCCTCCAACCAGATATGGTGTAATAGTAACTATAACTTGGTCTACCAATCCCTGATTTACAAAATCCCAGTTTGTTGTTCCGCCGCCTTCCAACAGTATGGTTTTGATCTTTGCATGTCCCAATGGGAATTTTGCTAGCTTGTCCAGGTTTTTCTTGGGAATTTTTTCCGATACTGCGACTATAGTTTGGATTTCATCTGATGTCTGGATTATTTTGGAATTTGTTGGAGTTTGCCCTAGAGAATCCAGAACTATGCGTATCGGACTTTTGCCTTTGGCATATCTGACATTAAGCATTGGATTGTCCTGTAGTATGGTGTTTTTGCCGACCAGTATTGCATCTACTTGAGTACGTAGCTTGTGCAGCCTTTTTTTGTCCACACCAGACGATAATGCAGAATCGCCCGATCTAGTAGCTATTTTGCCATCAAGCGATATTGCCGCAGATAAAATCACTCTAGGACTAGATCTTGCCATGAACGATTTTACCTCCAATCATCACCGCTTTAATTGCAGATTCGCTTGCCCTATGTACAATACTTGCATATGGGTTGTGCATTGGCTCCAGATCCAAAGAATGCATATCAAAGAATATTCCATCTGCCAAGAATCCAGGCTGAATCGAGCCTATTTTTTTGCCCAAAATCACGCCACCATTTACGGTTGCCATTTTGAGAATTTGTCTTGGGTCCACTCTTTTTTGGTATAGCCCCATGTGCGCCTTCCAAAGATAATCCATTTCTCGAAACATGTCTGGCGAGTTGATCATTACATTGTCGGTTCCGAGTGCTATTGTACAACCAGAGCCTGCCATTTTCTCAAAATTTGGTATCCCCTCTGCAAGGGTTGCGTTTGCTCGAGGACAGATAACTATGCCTCTTGTTTTTTTGGACGCCTTTTTGAGATCAGTTTGTCCTGCATATGTCATGTGGACCAGAAAATGCGGCTTTAGCAGCAAAGCCCGTTCTGTCTCGGTTTTTTTCGTGGTTTTTTTGGAAACTGCTATACTTTGTTTTGTTTCGGAGCTGTGAATTGCGCGGATTTTCCTTGTTTTGGAATAATGCTTCAATGCAGAGTCGCTGTTTTCGTTTGCACCGGAAATTCCTATACCGTCAGATATCTTCAAAACATCACCTAGTGATTTTTTTGCTGCATCAGACAATGCAAGATTTTTTTTGATTTGTGATTGGTCTTGGTATGATTCAGTGCGTCCAAGAATTATCCCATGTATTGGAATGTCCTGTAATGCTTTTTGCAATAGTGTAACTCCTTGTGGCCCACCCTCCCTAAAATCAACAAATGTCGTTATGCCCTTGCGAATCATAGA
>RHCX01000116.1 GCA_010028495.1 Nitrososphaeria archaeon
TGGAGGCATTCCAAGCAAATCAAGAACATAACCCTTGGAAATCAAGGCGTGAACATTGTTTGGATTGTGTTCTATGGCCTTGGAGTAAAAAGAAAGCGCTTCTTGATATTTTCCTTGTTTTTCAAGCTCAGTTCCCTCGTCATAGAAACTTGATGAATTACTTTGATGTAACTCTGAGGCTTTATTGAGATGTATTCTGGCTTCCTCAGATCTCCCAAGATTATCCAATGCGAGTCCTTTGTTGTATAATGCAGAGGTATTCTCCGGCTCTACCTCCAGAATCTTATCGAAGGTTGCTACTGCCTCCTCATTTCTTCCTAATCCTTTAAGGGCCAATCCCTTTTGTAGTAATGCCAAAGTATTACCAGCATTTGCCCTTAGGACTCTATCAAAGCACAATATTGCCTCTGCAAAATTGTTTTTTGCGGCTAAAGACATGCCTTCGCTGATCAATCCGTCTGAGCCTTTTGTAAAGCCAAAAAATCCAACCATTTGGTTTGTTGAGGATTTTTACGGATTTATTTTTGTCTATTGACTATATTTTCAGCTCTTTTTTGCAGAGATAGCTTGGAAGTTTTATTAGCTTGGAATTGTCCTGTTTTTCAATGGTAAGCAAGCAAAACATGATTGCAGTGGTGATGATTCTGCTTGGAGTGGGACTCACCCAGATAAAACCGGCACAACCGTTTACTATTGGTCTTGGCGTGGGAACAATTGCTATTGCCTCATTCTGGATTATTCTTCTCATAATTAAGGAGCTAAAGAAAAAGTAATTTTTCATCTAGATGTAGTGATTCTTGAATTAAGAGTTAGTCTTGTAATTGTTGCAAATCAAAATTGATTTCTGACATAACAAGTCTTCAAATTTTTTTTTGCATTGATAATATCAAAATTAATATAAACTTCTAGCCCAAGTTGTCATGTGCCAAGCCAAGGTTATTCTACAATCGGATTAAAGCCTGACATTCTAGCAAGATTGCAAAACATAACTAATGTGTATTATCCCGGCATGTTTCTTCCAAGCACCATGATAATTCTGATGAATGAAGTCAAACGCGGGTATTATTCTGTGAGCCTTCATAATCTCAAGCTAGACTTGTCAGGTCACTACAATTCCATCACAATACGACTGGATGTATCGGATTGGCTCAAGGAAAACTACAAAGATCTCAAGGAAAAATACGAACAAAAATACCAGGTAAAGTGCTTTAGCAAGTTTATTAGTTATTTTCTGGCAAATCTATTCGAGTCCAAGCTTGACGCCCAAAATCGGGTAATTAGGCTAAATGAATCTGATTTTGAGTGGCTTCAGGTTGAATACAAAAAATTCAAGGCTGATGGCAAAGTCCGATACCCAATACCGACATTTGAAAAGTTTGCGGATGCATACCTAAATGATCTGTCCACCAAAATCAAGACAGCAAGAGAAATTCTAACGCTAACGAATTTTTCTAGCAAACTAATTTTTAATGATGCTGAAAAAAATTAAAGTGGAGTCATTGTATCAAGTAACCTCGCATTAGTTACTTGGCCGTCCTTTTCCTGTATCTCAAGATCCACTGTGTATTTCAGACCGTTTAGCATGAATCTCACTTGAACATCCCATGCCACTCTGGGTCCTTTTTCTGGAATCTGAAATGTTTCATTGACTCTAAAATCACTTACATTTCCATATAGGGCAGCAATCACTCGTTTTGATTCTCTTTCAATATCTTCTTTTGAGCTGACCTTGGTCATGCCTTTGTAATATGCTTAACATGTATAAAAATTTTGTAAATTTTTTTTCAAACACATTGATTTTATTTTTACTGCTAAGATTTTTTTGCAATTAACAAAAAATAATCAAGAAAAAGTAAATTACACATACTTAGTTGCGCTTCTATTGGATCTTCAGCTTGTTTTCCGCGAAATTATACAATATAATGCGTAGTTTACTTGGAATGTTTAATTATTCTGTTGAGATAATATTTCTGATAAAAAATGGGAATGGAATTTTACGGTGAAGATTACAACGGAGCTGATGTTGCACCATTTGTCGGCATCAACACATTTTTGCATCTGCCATGGATTAGAACACACAAGGAACTAGTTCAAACAAAGCCGGATGTTGCAATTATAGGCGAACCGTTTGATTTTGGAACCACCATTCGTCCCGGCGCACGTTATGGACCACGAGCAATTCGTGCGGCATCTACAATTCCATCTCCGCCATATGAGCGATTTAACATTGAAACTGGCGCTGATCCATTTGGCACTTTTAAAACAGTTGATTATGGTGATGTCCAAGTTTCGCCAGGTGATGTAATAGAATCTCACAAAAGGATGACACAAAAAGTCAAAGAAGTCCTTGATGAAGAAGGAATTCCGGTAATGCTTGGCGGAGATCACTCTATAACATTTGCAAACGTCCGTGCATTTGCTAAAAAATACAAAAATATTGGAATGATTCATTTTGATACCCACGCTGATTGTGCACCACAGGGACTCACTGGCTACAAGTATGATCATGGAGCGCACATTAGAAGAATAATGGAGATGGGTTGCTTGAAAGGAAAAAACTACACATTGGTTGGACCACGGGGATACTGGCCTGGCCGTGACCTGTACAAGTGGATGTCCGATCAAGACTTTCAGTGGTTCACAATGCTAGATGTTGAGGAATTGGGAAT
>RHCX01000117.1 GCA_010028495.1 Nitrososphaeria archaeon
AGAGACTGCAAAAGAGATAGGCCTCACAAAATATCTGCACAGAATTGAAAAGTTTGGCCAGTACAAGTTTTCACAAAACAAGCAGAATGTATCTGGTTTAGTACCAAAAGCATTGAGCGCGCATCAGATAATCAAGGTAAAGATTGGACCAACCAACATTCACGATATTTTGGATTCCATCAATCATTGAAGATTTATTGCAGATTTTTTGAGGTGTCTTTGTGAAAAAAATAGGTCAGTTCATCTATTCGTGGGGCAATGGCCATTACTCCAGAATGATGTCATTAAACGAGGAGCTGCCAAATTTCATCAAAGAATACGAATCACATTATACCAGCAAGGATGAGATTTACCAAAAACTGTTACAAAAATTTCCTGCAAATAATGTACATGAGGCACTAGCTCCAACGCCCCTTGATGGAAAATATGGTCCTGATGTGTTCAAATCCATACTCAACACATTATTGCCAATACAAGGACACCAGCCCATAGTAAAACAGGTTGCAAGCTATCTAAGAAAAGAAAGGGAATTGTTTGATTCAATAAAATTTGATCTCGTAATAAACGACGGCGACATGGGCCCGAACATTTTGGCAAAAAATAGAAACATTCCATCCATATTCATAACAAATCAATTCAAGCCAAGACTTTGGAAATCCAGATTCTATTTTTATCCGGGAGTTTTGTTTGTCGCAAAACAGATTGCAAAAGCGGAAAAAATTGCAATTGCTGATTCTCCTCCTCCATATACAATGTGTGAGTACAATCTCAATTTCCCAGAAAGCCTCAAGCACAAAGTAGTGTATGTAGGACATTTTGCATCAGACAAGAACAAAAAGTCTGCCACAAAATCCGACCTTGAAAAGCTAATCGAAGGTCAGAAATTCGGTTATTGGATGCGAACTGGAAATAAATCAACAAATGACATCACTGGTAAAAAATACGAAGAAGCATTTTCCCAAATAAAAAATGAAAAAAGAATCATATCGCATGCAAGGGCTGATCCGTCAATAGATACAGTAAGATCATCAGACGGCGAAACATATTCCATATCAGAAGCGCTAGAAAAGAAAATAGACTGGGTTCAAATTGATGTCGGATTTTTGTCAGAATCCGAAAAGGAAAATGTTTTGGAGCAATGCGATTATGCAGTAATCAACGGATCTCACACAGTTATGGGCGAGATAATTGGCATCAAAGGCAAGCCAATCATCGGCATACCGGTATACGACGAGCAAACCAATCAAATCCAGTGGGCACAGGAACACAAGCTGGGAATTTTGGCAAACAACACAAAACAGCTAGTATCGGGAATTGCAAAGCTAAAGAGCAACTATTCGGATTATGAGCAGGCAGTATCAGAATACCAGAAACATTTTGTCGCAAACGGAGCCAGGACTACAGCCAAGCTAGCTGCGCAAATGCTCGAGTCACGATAAGAGATAATAGCTTTTTTGATCGCAGTAGTATAGTCTGGTACGCGGTATTTCGATGGGCGAAATGACCGAAAGGGATGATGATAATGATCCGCGTACCAGATCGTTCAATTCCAGTGGGAACGCTTTTATGGAAAATTTTTCTGGCAGATTCATTGGTTAATTGCCCAGAATGTGTAGCAAGAGAACGCAAGGCAGTAATTGAGCGAGAAACCGCTGCCGAAAGCCAAGAGGGAATGCAAAAGCTCCTAGAGCAAATCGAGATTCCCATGAAATTTGATCCAGTAACTAAACACTACATCTGTAAAAGATGTGGGCTGTATGCCACACGAGAACAAGTAGGCGATATTCGCGAAAAGGTAAACAGACGAGACCCAACACGCGAAGACAAGCACTATGACTATTTGGATTGGTGGCAAAAAAGTAAAAAAGACAAAATTTAGGACTGGTGTATCTTGGTAAAAAAGAAGGACGAGCTCCCAGACTGGGTTTTAGACGACATTAAAAATGCAAAGTTTGCAAAGCCAGAATCATTAGCAAGAATGGGCTACATTTTAGAAATATACGAGTCTGACAAAAAAATCGATGTGCAACTATACGAAGCAGTAGAAGATGGTCGACATATTGTAACATTGGATCTCCCAAAAAATGTCAAGCCGGCAGACTGTCAGACAGGTGTTGTATACGAATTTGCAATAAACATGCACAAAGCACCTCTGGCAAAAAAGACAGTCGAGTTTCTCAAAAAGGAAAAAGAAATTGAAATGTCAGCTATCTACCAGTTTGAGCTGCAAAAGCTGACACTGATGGATGTTGCATCAGATGATGCCGGATCAGATTCTGAAGAATAGAATTATTTTTGCAGTTTTCTAAATGCCGCACCCATTATCGGGTTTATCACAAATGGTATTGTGTGCTTTAGCCAGACACCAATTCTGACTATTCCTGGTACGATTATTTCCAGCCTGGATGATTCTGATGCGGCAAGTATTGCTTTTGCTACTGTCTTTGGGTTTAGTGATGTCGGAGAATATTTTGGCATTTTACTAAATGATTCGTGATCAAAGAAATTTGTCCTGACCATTATTGGACTGACTACAGTTATGCCGATTTTTGTCCCCTTTAGTTCATGTTTTAGGCCTTCAGAAAATCCAAGCATTGCATATTTTGATGCGCAGTATGACGCAATTCCTGGCAGACCAA
>RHCX01000118.1 GCA_010028495.1 Nitrososphaeria archaeon
AATTGGTTAACAAGACTAAGTTCGTAGATTGTATGAGTGACAAACAGGAGGATTTGAAAATGACCATGTTTGTCATTGGAACAGTGACAACTGTTTTGAATGTGGCAGTAGGTTTATGGTATTACTTAGAAAGGAAGACGATGTTCTAATATGTCCTAATTGTTCAGAATAAAGAGGTAACAAATGGATAACCTTAATTCAAAACGCATCAAAATCAAAATAATTTGGATGTAATCCAGCAACTTATTCCGTGGATCTGTGTTTGGGTGATTGAATCCGTCATAGGCATTGTATTTTTAATCATGATTCGTTACAAAGACCCCATAGCGTCAAAATATAGAAGAAATGTGGTTAGAATAGGATTATCGATAGTTGCAATCTCGACTATCATATATCTCGCATCTAACGCTGTGAGTTTTAGTGAGGATAGATGGCATGATGATTGTGTTAAGATTCAAAATAATCAGGAATTGGTTAACAAGACTAAGTTCGTAGATTGTATGAGTGACAAACAGGAGGATTTGAAAATGACCATGTTTGTCATTGGAACAGTGACAACTGTTTTGACAACTGTTTTGATCTTAATTGGAAATTTAATGGTAGAATTGGGCCATAGAAGATAACAAAGAGCCAATCTGTTACGAGGTAAAAACATGCTATTGATGTGACAGAACTCAAAATAGCAATGAATAATAATTTGTGATATAGTATAGTTCAAAATCGGTAGCGAGCCTTACAGAATTCGACATAGGACTAAGAAAGATTACTCATGTTCATGATTGAGTTCATTCTGTACATATCACGCATCTCTCTTTCCACAATATCTCGCAATCTGATAGGATCAACTGGTTTGTAGAGTATTTCGGTTGCTCCCAAAAAGGTCAGATTACGTTTTGTTAACTCGCTAGTGTCTCCAGTAATCATTATGATTCTGACTGACGGATCGATCTTTCTTATTTTATCCAAGGCAAAAAGTCCATCATACACTGGCATATTTACATCTAAGAAGACAAAAACGGGATTGTGGTTTTTGTATAACAAAAATGCCTCCATCCCATTTCTGCCTTTGGCTACCACTTTGACGCCGAGGATTTTCAGATGAAATTCGAGTAGTTCTGCATGGTCATCATAATCATCCACAATTATTGCGTCAAGCATTGATTATGATTGACTTTTTTTACATTATTGCATGATCATCATAGTTAGCTTATTGTTTGGATCCTTACGTAATTCTAGCCACATTTTTAGGACTATGATCTACACAGACACACTATGATCTGAATTATTCATAGAAACTATGTAATATATGGAAACTATTGACGTCATGAATTTCATCAAAATTGGAACCAACTGCGTATGTACAAACATAAGGCTTTTGAAAAACATAGTAAAAAATCTCCGATGACAGATTCAGAAGATGATCTGTCGGCATTTGACGATCCAAGAATTGAAGACTGGTAACAACAACTATCAAAATGGTGTTCTCCATACTCTACTTATCCGAAAGTGAACTATTGTGGATTAGTTTTTCTGATTTTATGTTATAGACAACACGCATGCTTGGAATACTAAGCTTAGAGCAGATCAAAATAGTCTCGAATTTTTGTACTTCGGTTATTTCAGAAAACGAGCATGTTTTGTTAGTTTGTGCAATAAACAAGAATGGCAGAATTATTGATAGTGCAAAAAGAAACGATTCGATATTATCAACCCTATCAAAACATGAATCCGAAATAGCCTTCATGCAAAGGATACTCCAAATTTCAATGATGAGGGATCTAGATGACAAATTAGGAGAATTGAGCTTCGCCACAATACACAGGCAGAATTTCACAGAATGTCTTTTTCCATTTCAAGATGCTGTTATACTGGTATTATTTGATACTGCAGATATCAAAGATTCTGTAGCAGAAATCTTGGTACATATTCAAGAACTTGGTGAGAAAATTTCAATTCCAAAAATTGTTTGCTAATTTTTTATTATGACGTAATCAAATTCTGATGCTAAAACAAGACATGTAAAGGTGAGCCTGCATGCATCCGTCATCAAATGATACGCCATTACCATCAATTGATAATTTGGTGGATAAGTGAGTCTCCCAAATAGAATTCATAGCCTATAGTTGACTATGTTGTCATCCTAACTCATTATTGGCTATTTTTTTGAGTCGATTTGATTTATCTCTTTTACTAGAACAGAGATGCACTTAATACAGAATGCCTCACTTGAAAGATTCGCTTTATACCTGTACATATCTGAATATAGTCAAAAATTCGTATTAAGAGAAAAGCCAATAGATTTCAGGTTTTTCGGATCAATATAGGATCATTCATCCGATCAATTTTTGGATCATATTGTAAGGAGAATTTCCAACATAAT
Source organism: Nitrososphaeria archaeon (assembly GCA_010028495.1). Taxonomy (GTDB): domain Archaea; phylum Thermoproteota; class Nitrososphaeria; order Nitrososphaerales; family Nitrosopumilaceae; genus Nitrosotenuis. The sequence goes on from RHCX01000118.1 coordinate 2,381, forward strand.
TAAAAAGAGACATGTGGCTTCTTGAATGACGAGTATTACAGAACTCGGATCAGCACCTTGAATTAATTTTGGACTTTTTCAATGATATCTTTTTTTGTGACAGCTAGATAGATGACTGTTGCCAAAATTGTAGCAAGGAAAATCGCACTTGTTATTATGGTCCCTAATTCCAAACCGCCAGAATCAGCATCCTGT
>RHCX01000119.1 GCA_010028495.1 Nitrososphaeria archaeon
ACTAATTATCCCCACTCTTATGCTCTCAAGAGGAGAGTCTTCATCATCATATCTAAAAGGGCCATACCGAGCAAGTCCAATTTTGGGGTCTCTTTCTTCTTTCCTACCACCGAACACAAGCTGAGGCTCGTGAACAAATTCTGTTTTAAACAATGAATTCATCATTTTGTTCCTCCTCTACTACATCATCTTCTATTTCTGGTTTGTAATTCTCAATCATGGACTTTAATTCGGTTGTTGGAATATCCCATGAGATTCCATGATCAACGGATATGTTGATAGGTTCAGAAGATACAATGAAATCTTCTAAAATCACGACATCTTCCCCATTACCTAGCTTGTTAATCCAGAATAGTACATTATTCAGATGAGAATCGTTGTATTTGTTATAGGATAATTTTGTAATTATTGTACCTTCTCTAAGTCCAGATAAAACTTGTTTACCATCTATAGTTATCACAAAAGTTGGATTAAGCTGCAAAAAAAATTTGCTAGAAATATCTTCAAATGACACTTTAATTGCAGGGTGGATGAAGACTTTACTTTTTAGTTGAGAGGCATAAAGAGGATTTGCCACTGTCCTTCGTGCAGCCCTGAATTTTGACGGCCAAGACATTTGCCGTTTTTGATTATCAGATGGAAAGAACAGTTTTGAGGTTTTTTTATGAAACCTCATACCTTGGTCTATACCTTTTCCAATAATTTCTTTGTTCAAAAGAGAAACAGCTATGTTTCTTTTATCAAAACCCGATAACCAAACTGATGTGGATTCATGATAAACGCTAGTCGGATCAACTACTAAATTCGAATACGGGTTATTTTTGTCGGTTAGATTTTGAAAAGTCACTATTTTATTTTCATAATATCGGATTCTATCAATAGGGTATCGCATGTGTTTCTTTAATTCGTCAAAAACTTCTTCAGAGTTGAAGAATTTTGGGGTACCAATGAATAATTTGGAAGGTAGTTTTTTTACTTCAAATAAATTTGCAAATAATATTTCTGTTACTTTATCGGGTTCTCCAGATAGTACTGATATTCGATAATTCTCTTCAATAATTCGGTTCTTGATCCACTCAACTTCTAATGCTGATGCGGGAATACTTTGAGTAATTCTTCTGACGAAGATAGTATCTTTTTTAAATGCAGATCGCTTCGTGCCTTCTTCGTCAGCATATTCACCATCCTTTGTCGGTTTGGCAATTTCAGTACTAGGATGAATGTAGATTATCGCAAATTTACGATTTTCATCTTCAACAGTTTTGTAAAACTCATCGTAATCAATTCTTAATGTAGTATTGCTATAGGAGTTTATTTTTTCCTGTAACGTAGCCTGATCAATGTGAAAATCTGAAGATAATCCAGTTGGAAGAAATTTGCTCTTCACATCAGGATCCAGATGTGGGTTTTCCTCTATGCCAAGAAATACAAAGCCACCACCATAATTGGCAAATGCAAAAACATCTTTTACAAATTTCGGAAAATCAGAATTTTTTTCTATGTTAATTTTTTTCTTGTAATCTAGAAAAGCAGTTTCTTTTTGTAAATAGAACATGTAATTTTTCACATAATCGCCAGTTGGATCTATTAACTCATCATTAATTCTCACGCCGTTAAAATCAGACACGAGATCGGTAGGAAGGTAGCGAATTAAAACATGATCATGTAAAGATGATTTTTCTTAGAATCATATTTTTCAAATTTATAGGCTTACTTTCCTTCAATTTTCTTTTCCAATCAAAATATGTCCTCCTCGCTATTCCTAATTCTCTAGCCTTTTCCTCAGTCAAATCCTCAATAAATCTACGAATCTTTTCATCTTGATTCTCATACTCAATAGAATCTTCTTTTGAAACACCAAACACAGTAGATGTTTCTAATTCATTGATCTCTTTTCCAACATACTTGATAGATTCTTTTCCAAACACTAGTTTTCTTTTCAAAACATTATCAGAATCATTATTCCTATATTCAGAAAAAGTAGCAGACATTGATTTCCAGTAATGCTGAGAATCAAGAGAATTAGAATTTGGATACAAAACACCTGATTTGTAGTCAATAAACTCACCAAACGGAGCCTCATCGGGATTATCATTTTTAGCCACAAAAGGCACTATTGGTATGCCTGTTTTGCGGTCTTTTCGGTAGGCATTGCCAATCAAAACAGAATCGTACGGCTTGATCATATCAGAATATGGCTTTCCATCATTAAGAACGCCAAAACGCCCGAAAAAATCATAGTTTGTTATGGATAGTTCGGACATTGCATATTTTGTCTCGTATTTTGCTAGGATTTCCTGTTCTTTTTTCGGATCATAATGCAATAGTATAATGTTACGCCAAAACTCTTCGTGATCAATTCCGAGCAAATGTCCTAATGCGTGATTTGAATATTTGTAAATGCTAATTTTATTGCCTTTCTTTTCATAGATAGCATATCTTTTCGGAGATATTGCATAGACTAGAACATTTTCCAGTTCTTTTCCATTTTCCTTTTGAATCTTGAATAATTCGGTATTTTCAGA
>RHCX01000120.1 GCA_010028495.1 Nitrososphaeria archaeon
CGTTTGGTCGTAATAAATAATTAATACAAAGCTTATTGAGACTAGGATTCATTAGGCAACTATGAAAGAAGAAAAATTATCATATTATCTCAACAAAGTATCAGAATTACAAAATCAATTTTTTGATAAAAAGATCCGCATTGCTTTTTTGGGAAGCTTTACATTAAATGGGCTAGCTGAAACCGTACAAGTAAAATGTGCACAAAAAAAAATCCAATGCGTTACATATGTTGGTAATTATGATCAATACAATCAAGAAATACTGAACCCACAAAGCAATCTTTACAAGTTTGGTCCAGACGTCTCTTTTCTTCTTATTGATACACGTACTTTACTAAAAGATCTATTTCATCACCCACATTCAATATCTGTAGAAGAAAGAAAGAAACTGGTTAATGAAAAGACAAATGAAATATTATCTCTGGCGAACAAATTTTCCCAATTTACAAAATCTAAGCTAATAATTGCAAATTTTGCTATTCCTACATTTTCATCATATGGAATTTTTGAAAATAAAACAGATTTCGGTTTTCATCGAATGTTGAATGAAATTAACAATAACCTATCCGATGCAGTATTAAATTCAAATTCTATGTATGTATATGATTTTGCTAAATTTGTAACTAAATTTGGTGAGAATAACGTCTTTGATTACAAGCAGTTTTTCTTTGGAGACATGAAAATCTCCCTTGATTACATTCCACATCTAGCATCTGATTTGATGTCGTATGTAATAGGATATCTTGGCATATCAAAAAAATGCATTGTTTTGGATCTTGATAATACCTTGTGGGGTGGAGTAGTTGGTGAAGACGGCTTTAACGGTATAAAGCTAGGGCCGGAACCACCAGGAAACGCATTTTTGGAATTCCAAAAAACACTCCTCTCGTTTCATCATAGGGGAATAATCTTGGCAATAAACAGCAAAAACAACTTTGATGATGCGATCAGAGTGATACGGGAACATCCGTACATGCAGCTAAAAGAAGATCATTTTGCCGCACTGAGAATAAACTGGAATGACAAGGTATCAAATATCAAAGATATTGCAAGTGAGCTAAACATAGGCTTGGACAGTATGGTCTTTTTTGATGATGATCCCGTGAATAGAGAATTTATGAGAATCAATCTTCCAGAAGTTGAAACTGTCGAACTACCTCAAGATCCATCAGAATTTGTAAACGTCTTAAAAAATCTCAACGAATTCAGTGTTCTGAATATTACTGATGAAGATCAACAAAGAGGAAAAATGTATGTAGAGCAAAGAAAGCGAAACGAACTAGAAAGGTCTGTACCTGATCTAGAAGGCTTTCTAAAACAGCTAAACCTCAAAATCTTCATAAAAAATGCTAATGAATTCACAATTCCTAGGATCTCTCAACTTACGCTAAAAACAAATCAGTTCAATTTGACTACAAAAAGATACCAAGAAGCTGACATCAAAAATTTTTCCCACGATACAAATTATCTTGTAGGATGTGCACAGGTAGAAGACAAGTTTGGTGACAATGGGATAACTGGCGTCTTCATAGTTCATAAGGAAAGCCAAAAGGAGTGGCTGCTTGACACGTTTCTTCTCAGCTGCAGGGTAATGGGGAGAGAAGTTGAAAAAGGAATTCTAAATCACATCATAAACAAGGCAAAAGAGGCAGGCGTTGAACAAATAAAGGCTCAGTTTGTACCGACACCAAAAAACAAACCAATTGAAGACTTTCTCCCAAGCTGTGGATTTAAAAAAGAAGGTGATTATTGGGTCTATTATATTAAATCACAATTTGTTATACCTGACTATCTTACAATCAGTGCTGAATAATGTCAAAGAGACTGTATGATCTTGTCGCAAAAGTATTGAATGTGCCTGCAGATCTAATAAATGACGATTCAGGACCAGAATCAATTGAAAACTGGAGTTCCTTTAAGGGTTATGTGCTGCTTTATGAACTTGAGAGCGAATTCAAGGTAAAATTCACAATAGATGAAGCAATGGATGTAAAAAAAGTAGCTGACATTAAACGTCATCTTGCTAATCATGGAATAACATTATGACTAAACCAGCAAATGAGTATACCTACGAGCAAATCAAGATTGGCGACATTGTAACGTTTACGGAAAAAATTGATAAAACAAGACTAGACAACTTTGCAAATCTTTCTGGAGATCACAATCCATTACACATGAGTAATAGTTATGCCACAAATACTAAATTTGCAAAGCAAATATGCCATGGAATGTTACTCGCGTCGTTTTTCTCAAAATTGGTAGGCATGTACATGCCTGGCAAAAATGCTCTGTATTTTTCTCAGACACTAAACTTCCAAGCACCGTGTTATGTGAATGATGAAATTCTCATTCAAGGTGAAGTGATTGACAAAAGCGACGCAACCAGAATGATCACGTTAAAAACCCTAATTCATAATAATCGTGGCACATGTCTTGTTGATGGTATTGCTAAGGTACTTGTGCGACAAGATAAATGAACATGATGTGTAATATCAGT
>RHCX01000013.1 GCA_010028495.1 Nitrososphaeria archaeon
AAAATGACTCTTGCAAACTGCAAAAAGTCAAACTGTGGGGCAGTTGCGCCAAACAGTGGAGTCTGACCCATTACTTGGTATATCAGTAAAGCAATGCCTGACCAGATCAGTCTGGTTTGAAGAGATAGTTTCTTTTTTGGTTTTGGAACTTGGACTAGATACGGTTCTGCTTTTTCAACTACTCGTTTGATTAGACCAGTTGTGGTGGTGCTTTCACTCAACTACTAACACCTCGCCCCCGGCTTGTTTGATCTTTTCTGCTGCAGATTCAGTGTATCTACCTATTTTGACAGAGTAGGCGTTTTTGACTTGCCCACCGCCAAGAAGTTTATCGTATCCAAGGCTTGCAAGGTCTAGCAGTTTTTTGCCGCCTTCCTGTTTGCCATGTTTTGCGAAAATGTCGTCTAGGTCTCTTACACTGGTCCACTTTTTGGTGATGATCGGGTGAGGTGGATGAGTAGAATCGTGACCAAAGTGATCAGGATCGTCTTTGAGTAAAGAGCTGAACAGGTGTTTGTGCATGCCTGCTTGTCCAAGGCCTCCTTTGTGACCACTAGCTCTGTGTTGGCCAATTTGTCCCCATCCGTGTGTTCTTGAACCACGGAATTTTCTTGTCTTTCGAAGTCGTGTTGCCAACTTAGATCATGCTCCTTACAAGCTCGACTAGCTCTTTGTTTTGTCCTAGTACTCCACCTTCGCCGTATGTTTTTCTTGTGCTTCTCTTGAAGCCTTTTCTTGGTGGAGCAAGTGCAAACCAAGGTTTGATTGGTTTGATTTTATTCATAGAAGTTTTACCTTCAGAAACGGATGATGCTAATTCGTCAATTGATTTGAAACCTAATGGTGCCAGATCCTCGCTTGAGATTTTCTTGTAGCCTGCCTTTCTTCCCTTTTTGCTGAATAGTTCCTTTGCAATGTCTGTGCTAACTTCTTGCCAGGAGACATAGTGCTTTACTCGATTTAGCATACCAAGTGTGTTGTCTTTGGCTGGAACAATTGTTGCTCTGAATTTTTTGTCTAGTTTTAGCAACATGAGTGTGTTTTTTGCCCAGTGTGGCACGTTGATTTGCCCGGTCATTCTAACAACGAGATATGCTTTTACCATTTTCTTAACCTTGACTAAATGTCTGTCTGAGGCATTCTAGGATTGCCTTTGACGTAGAGTTCATTGTCTCTGTAGAGCCCTTTGCGGTGGTCCATGCGTCCTTTAGTCCTGCAAGTTTTAGCAAGTTTCTGATTTTGCCTCCTGCTACAAGACCAAGACCTCTTGGTGCCGGTACTATTTCGACTACGACGCTTCCACCTTTACCCCTGACCTTGAACGGTACAGAGTGGGATTGGTCGCATCTGCATTCCCAGCTTCCACAACCTAGTTTGATTGGGTTGACGTTGAGATAAGCATTAGTGGTTGCCTTTTCAATTGCAACTCTCATTTGTTTTGATTTTCCTTGTCCGATTCCTAGCCAGCCGTTTTCGTTTCCTGCTGCAACTAGTGCTTTGAACTTGGTTTGCTGGCCGTTTGGTGTCATTTTTTGCACCATGCCAACATCGATTACTTCGCTTTTTAGATCTGGAAGCAGTTTCTTGATGATTCCTGCCTCTTGAATTCTCAATCCTTGAGAGTAAATTTCATTCATGTTGGTGATAACGCCTGCTGCCACCTTTTTGCCCAATTCTGTTCTTGGTACCCATGGGGCCTCTTCTTCTTTTCTTGGACCTCTGTTTTGTCTTGGTCTGTCGCCTCTTGGTCTGTCTCCGCGTGGTGGTCTGTCTTGTCTTTGGTTTTGTTGTGTTTGGCTCATTTTATTTTGCTCCGCTGTCTATTGATGATTTTATTTTTGCAACATCGTTTTTTACTTTGAGATGATCGCCATTGATTCGCTCGTCTGCCGGTAATGATTCTTCTCCTGCTGGAACTTGCAAGCCTGCGTCAATGATTCCTTTTAGTGCAGCTGCCATTCTTTGTGTGTATTTTCTGGTTCCACTGTACAAAATTGCGCTAGTTGTTCCAGAAGCAAGTGCTTTTTTGCCTGCCATGTAACCGGTAAGATAAGCTGCCGGTACATTCTTTCTCGAACCTTTCCAGCCTTTAGAAATTAGAAATCTTGAATGTGCTGATGCTACTACCTTGTCGCCCGTGAACTGTGGTTTGTGAATTTGGACCAGAGTGTTTTCATTAGAGATTTGTACAGTGACAAAGTCCGCACGGCTCATGAGCATTAGCTTGCGCTTCTTATAGTTGGTCTTCTCCTCACGTAATCGTCGTAGTATTACTGAATAAGCCATTGCGATATTGGTGAACTCTTGAAGTTGCTCTTATAAACGATTAGATGCGTAATGAAACCAAAAGTGCTTTTTGCGAATGTAGGCGGTTTTCTGCTTCATCCCATATTACAGACTGTGGTCCGTCAATTACATCAGATGTAACTTCCTGATCTCTCTTTGCTGGAAGACAATGCATGAAAATGCATGACTTGTTTGCCCTAGCCATTAGCTTTGAGTTTACTTGGTATTTGGGCAGGAATTTTCTAAGTCGACTTGGCTTGTCGTGAATAGATACAAAGGTATCAGTGACTAGAACATCTGCATCTTTAGCTGCTTTGCTCGGGTCTTGTGTGAGATCAATGTCAACTAGCTTTTTGCATTGCTTTACCAGGGATGAGTCCGGTGTGAACTCTTTTGGAGTTGCAATCGACATTGAAATACCTACCTTTGAGCAACCAATCATCATTGAATTGCATACGTTGTTTCCATCACCAATCCAGGCAAGCTTAAGCCCATCAAGTCTTCCTTTCTTTTCTTTTATTGTCATAAGATCTGCCAGAATTTGGCATGGGTGATATGAATTTGATAGTCCATTTACTACAGGAATTGATGCATTTTCAGCCAGTGATTGTATGGTAGAATGATCATAGACGCGCGCCATCACCACATCGACATATCGTGACAGTGTTTTTGCAGTATCTTCAATCGATTCGCCTCTGGATAGTTGCAAATCTTGAGCAGACATGTTGATTGCGTGTCCTCCCAGCTGGAACATGCCAGTTTCAAAGCTTATTCGTGTTCGCGTTGAAGGTTTTTGGAATATCATTGCAAGCGTTTTGTTTTTGAGAAGTGGTTTTGTGATTCCTTTGTTTAGCTCTTTTTTTAGCTTGATTGCTAGATCAATTGTTTGCGTTAATTCTTTTTTGTCTAGTTCGTCCAGTGTGAGTACATCTTTAGCTTTGATCATTTCTTTAACCAACCGAAAAGTCCTTTCTTCTTTTGTTTTTCTTCCTTTTGTTCTTTAACTTTGTCTTCATCTAGATCTTCTGGCTCTTCTGCTTTTTCGGCCTTCTTTGGTTCCTGTCCAGGCTTTGGACGACCATTTGCAATCCATTTGTGAATTTTTTCTGCCATTGTAAATGCCTCATCGTCGTTTTCCGGAGGTGGAACATCAAACAGGTCTGCATATTTGGAAATGTCCGAATCGTTGAGGCCCTCGAAGGGATCGTCTGATTTCTTCTTTGGTTCTGGTTTTGGTTCTGGTTTTGGTTCTGGTTTTGGTTCTGGTTTTGGTTCTGGTTTTGGTTCTGGTTTTGGTTCTGGTTTTGGTTCTGGTTTTTTGGTTCTGGTTTTGGTTCTGGTTTTGGTTCTGGTATAACTGCTGTAAATCCTTCTCCAAAGACAGTCTCTAAGAATAGTTTCTTATCAAAGGGACGTAGATCTGCATATTCCTGTCCCATCCCAACATAGATGACAGGCTTTGCAGTTATCTTGACAATAGATAATGCCGCACCTCCTCTTGCGTCCGCATCGCTTTTTGTCAGAATTGCGCCATCAAATGTTGTATGCTGATAAAATTCTCGAGCTTGGTTAACGGTATCATTTCCAGCAAGAGAATCGCCAACAAAAATTTTCAAATCTGGATTTACAACTTTGGTAATTTTTTCAATTTGCTCCATCAGGTTTTTGCTTGTCTGCATTCTTCCTGCAGTATCAATTAAGACACAATCGATTTTGTGCGATTTTGCATACAATACAGCATCTCGTGCAACTGCAGCTGGATCTGCGCCATAGTTTTGTGCCACGATTTTGGTGTTTAATCGATTTGCGTGTTCTGTTAGTTGTTCAATCGCACCAGCACGGAACGTATCAGCTGCTGCAATAACAATAGAAAACTTGTTTTGTTTTAACAGATAAGTCATTTTTGCAAGAGTAGTGGTCTTGCCGGTTCCGTTGATTCCGACGAATAAAATGACGCATGGTTCGTTTTTTGCCTTTTTTTCATTGATTTTTGCAAGAATATCCACGTTTCCTGCAACGTCAAATAATTGAGATATTGTTCCAATGAGATTGTCCTTGACAAATTGTTCGATTTGATTTTTTTCAACAGATGTACCAGTAAGCTTGTTTTTCAGATCAGCTTTGATGGAATCAATGACCTCTGTTGCAACATCGGATTCCATTAATGCGATTTCTAGCTGAAATAACACATCATCAATATCGCTTGCCTTTAGCTCTTTTTCGCCAAATGATTTAGCAACTGACGAGAAGGCATTGCGTAGTTTCTCAAACATAATACCACTTATTGTTTAGGAGTTTCAGACTGCATCATCTGATTCATTTGCTCTTTTAGCTGCTCTAGCTGCATCATTGCTTGGTGTTTTTGTGCACTTGTTTCGTTTAATGCGACTTGGAGTTCTTTTATTCGTGATTCCAGATAGTTCAAGGCTGACGCGTGATCTTTTTCCACTGCGATTCCTGCTCCAATGTCCATCAGTATTTTTGAATTTGGAATAATGTTTGCCTTGGCATATGCGCCGATTCCAAGTGGAATTAATGATTCTACTTCTTGTCCTGCAGAGAGATTTTTTATCGAATCAACAGATGCGATTGCCTCACGCAAAAAGTTCACAATTGCCCCTTCTTTTTGATCCAAGCTTGCCGCAATAGATTCTAGCATTTGCATTCGATAGAGAAATTGCTGGGCCTGCTCTTCACTCATGTACAAAAAACCTGTCAGATGGCTAATAAATGCATTCATTAAAAATTGGTTTTAGAGATGGTACAAAAATCTGGAAAAATTACCAAGTCAAAATCAAAATGGGTTTTTCCATACAAAAAAGAACATCCAACAGACCAGCTCAAAATCAAGTTTTTACTTGATGAGAAAATCAAAGGAAACAGAATCGTGGGATTGCAGGCAAAAATCGAACCCGGTAAAGTTCACCAATTGCACATACACAAAAATGAATACGTCTTGGTGTATTCCCTAAAAGGAAAATGCTCAGTTACAATAGGAAATAAAATCAAGACAGTTTCTCCGGGAATAATGATGTTCATTCCGCCGCTAGTACCACACAGATTTTACAATAAGTTTTCTGTGCCATGGGAAGGAATTGCATTTGCAATAGGAACCAACAAGAAAATCAACAACATCTGGATGGAATGTTAAACAAAAAAGAAGAGTAAGATTATTGCGCTTTGGAGAAGCGTTTGTCTACTTCGTCCCAGTTTACTACGTTCCACCATGCAGCGACATAGTCAGCTCTTTTGTTTTGGTATTTGAGATAGTATGCGTGTTCCCAAACATCTAGTCCTAAGAGCGGTACCAGTCCTTCTGTTCTTGGGCTAGTCTGGTTTGGCATTGATTTGTATTCAACATTCTTTGTTTTTGGATTGAATACTAGCCAGCCCCAACCGCTTCCTTGAACTGCTACGGTTTTTGTGGAAAACTGTTCTTTGAATGTGTTGAAATCGCCAAATGCTTTGTTGATTGCATCTGCAACCTTTCCGCCTGGTGTTCCGCCTCCGTTTGGCTTCATGTTATTCCAGAACAATCTGTGATTGTCATATCCGCCTCCGTGGAAATTGATTGCTCCACGTACTGCTTCTGGAACTGATGAAATGTTTGCCAAGACATCAAGCAAGTCCTTGCTTTGCATGTCTGCTGGAAGTTTTTCCCAGTTGTCATTTAGGCCGTTTGTGTATGCTTGATGATGTTTTGAATGGTGAATTTCCATTGTTTTTGCATCAACATGTGGCTCTAATGCTTCGTATGCATATGGTACTTCAGGAAGTGTGTATTTTCCCATACGATCGCAAGGCCATTTTCATTAATTTAATGATTTGTCTGGATTTGCTCGTGGCTTACATCAGAAATAAAACAAACATCGATTCCTAGCTAGTATCGAAACAAAATGAGATGGATTCTGCTTGTGGTTTTTTTGGTTTTGGTCGGAATTGGTGTTTTTACACTGGTTCAGGCAGATCAATCAATTGGAGTTTTGCTGGATAAGAGCGCAAAGTATGTCGGCGCGCAGCATCCGCAAGACTTGGGGTATTATGGTGAAAACATCAAAGTTGCCATTATCGATACTGGAGTTGATTACACTCATCCAGATATTTCCGGCCTTGGACCAAATGGAAAAATAATTGGAGGATATGATTTTGTTGAAAACGATAATACTCCTCAAGATACAAACGGTCATGGAACTGAAGTAGCTGGAATCATTGCTGCAAGTGGTGCGATGCGAGGAATAGCACCGGAGGCAAAGATTCTCGCATATCGTGTGTCCGATACTGGAAACCTAGTATCATCCGACTTGATAGTGAAGGCAATTCAAAGAGCAGTGCAAGATGATGCGGATATTATCAATCTCAGCCTCGGAGTAAACAGAACCAATGACAGAATTGAGGACGCCATAAACGATGCAGTAAGAAAGGGAGTCGTAGTAGTTGCAGCTGCTGGAAACAGTGGTCCTGAGCTTGCTACAATCGGTAGTCCTGGAAGAGACACAAATGCGATTACGGTCGGAGCTACATACAACAACATTACAGCAAGTCTTGTTGCCACATTAGAAATCAACGGAAAACGTTTTCAGGTTTTGCCAATGATTGGATCTGACAAGATTGCCGAGCCGATAATTAGTGATATTGTTTTTGGAAAATATGGTCGTTCATCAGATCTTGCAGGAATTGATGTCAAAGACAAGATTCTGTTGGTGGAACGTGGTAGTGACATCAAAGGTGAACTGGTGTATTTTGCTACAAAGGAAAAAAACGCTGCAGATTCAGGAGCCAAAACAGTAATAGTATACAATAATGAGCCAGGGGTTTTTCTTGGCGATTTGAACAGTAAAGCAGAAGGTCCCGAATATCATCCAAGAATCTTGGCAATGTCAATGTCAAAAGAAGACGGATTGTTGGTACGATCCATGCTTGCAAACAAGACTATTGGTATGGTGAATGCATTTTACCACCCAGACTTTGTGTCATTTTTCAGCTCACGTGGTCCCGTATCTCCATTTTACATCAAGCCGGACTTGGTAGCCCCCGGAGTTTTTGTAAACACTACATCATTACATGGAACGTATAATCTCACAAGTGGGACTAGTTTTGCGGCCCCCCATGTTTCTGCGGCATCTGCTTTATTATTGCAAAAAAACCCCGAGTTGACACCACAGCAGATCAAGTCTATTATTTCCACCACCACTGATCCCGTATCAGACACGCTTGGAAATTTGTTCCCTCAGGAGATTAGCGGTGCCGGAAGACTAAACATCACAAAGGCATTTGATGCCAATTTGATAATCAATCCGAGCTTTGCCATCTTTGATTTGTCGCCATTTGTAAAATCTCAGACCATAAGGTTTGACTTGTCAACCATAGACCACAGCAAACCAAATCCAAAAATCGATGTTGATTTTGGCAATTCTACTATCAAATTTGATCATTGGATTGAGGATTCTTCATTATTTGTAAAAGCAGAGGTGTTTGATCAGAAACCAGGACAATACCAAGGTGACATTCTAATTTCAGACAAAGTTCCACAACACATTCCAGTTTTGCTTCGAATCTCAGAAGGGACGATTGGAGTTTCCAATTATAATGGAAAGCTGGATTTCAAAATAGATTCCCAAAAAGACTGGTCATATGCAAAGATCTCTGTGTATAATGATGACTATAGACTTGTAAACAGTTTTGCAGTCACTCCAGAAAAATCCGAATCCGTTACAGTTGCCAATACTGGAAAGTATTTTGTTCAGGCGGATCTGAAATCTGATAACGAGACAATTACTTTGTACAATACGATATCAGTAGAATCTACAGATCATGTCATTGCATTTGACAGCGGAATACCAAACCATCAGCTTGTAATATTAGGCATAATTGGAGCTGTTGTTGGAATTGTCGGATTGGCAATTCGTAGAAAATAATCTATGGTTTTGGTCCTGCTGCAATAATTACAGGATCGACATCCTTGAATTTTGTAAAGTTATCTACAAACATCTGGGCTAGCTTTTTTGCAGATAGGTCATATGCATCCTTTTCCTGCCAGGTTGATTTTGGATCCAGAACTTCGGATGGAACACCTGGGCATTCTGTTGGTACATCCAAGTTGAAGAGATTGTCATGCCTGTATTTTACAATGTCCAGTGCGCCAGTAAGAGCAGCTGTGACCATTGCTCGCGAATATTTGATGGACACACGTTTGCCAACTCCGTATGGTCCTCCGGACCAGCCTGTGTTGATCAAGTATACAACGGTATTGTGAGTACGGATTTTGTCTCCTAGCATCTTTGCATATACTGATGCAGGTCTTGGCATGAATGGTGAGCCAAAGCATTCTGAGAAGGTTGCTTTTGGCTCTTTGATCCCTCTTTCTGTTCCTGCCAATTTGCTGGTATAGCCAGACATGAAATGATACATTGCACCTTCTTTAGTTAGCTTGGACACTGGTGGCAAAACTCCTAGTGCATCTGCTGTGAGAAACACGATAACTTTTGGATTTCCTCCAACACTTGGAAAGATTGCAGTTGGGATGTATTCTAGTGGATATGCAGCTCTTGTGTTTTCTGTTAGGGAACCATCATCAAAGTTTGGCTTGAGTGTTTGCTTGTCGATTACAACATTTTCTAAAACAGCTCCTGCCTTGATTGCATTCCAGATTTGTGGTTCGGATTCTTGGTTAAGGTTGATACATTTTGCATAACATCCGCCTTCAAAGTTAAAGACTCCCTTGTCAGACCAGCCATGTTCGTCGTCGCCGATTAGCATTCTGTCATTGTCTGCTGAAAGTGTTGTTTTTCCTGTGCCTGACAAACCAAAGAACAGTGCAGTGTCTCCGTTTTTGCCAATGTTTGCAGAGCAGTGCATTGGAAAGACTCCTTTCTTTGGCAAAAGATAGTTCATTATGCCAAACATGGACTTTTTCATTTCTCCTGCATAACTTGTTCCTCCAATGAGGACAAGTCTCTTTGTCAGGTCAATTAGGATGAAGACATTGGTTCCGGTTCCGTCAACTTCTGGGATTGCCTCAAATCCGTTTATGCATAGTATAGTAAAATCCGGTTCATGATTGTCTAGTTCTGCTGCAGAAGGTCTAACGAACAATTGTCTTGCAAAAAGACTTTGCCATGCATGATCATTGATCACTCTGATTCCTAGTCGGTGATCTTTGTCTGCTCCGACAAATCCATCAAAGACAAAGAGCTCTTTTCCATCTACGAACTTTTTCATCTTTGCAAAAATCTTGTCAAATCTGTCAATTGGGAATGGATGATTTACTTTGCCCCAGCTGACATTATCGTGAGTTTCATCGTCATCTACGATGTATCTGTCGTCTGGCGATCTACCAGTGTACTTTCCTGTTTTTACTGCCAAAGAGCCGGTTGCAGTCACTACGCCTTCGTTTCTTTGTACTGATGCCTCAACTAATTTCTCAGGCGAAAGGTTTCTGTAAACTTGGGAAGGCTTGATTCCAAATGCCTCTAGTTGTGCGATAAATTTGGGCGTAAGTGTTGTTTTTGATTCCATTTTTTCTCACCACATCCAGCAAACTAGGCTGCTGAATATCCAGACCGACTCTGCATTATTATTATCTCTTACCTTTTGGTAATGGATCGCATGGTAACCTATTTATTGAAAAATCCAAGAGTGCATCATATTGACCATCAATAAAGAACTGCTAGCATTGCGAGAAAAAAGCAATGAACGCAGACCAGACTTCGTCAGACAAGAAAGCTGGCGTTACGTGAGACTAAAGGCAGACTCTTGGAGAAAGCCAAAAGGTGTAGACAATCACCAGCGTAAGCAGAAATTCCGTGGCAGACCAGGTCTTGTCAAAGTCGGATACGGTGGTCCAAAGGCAGCAAGAGGATTGCACCCATCAGGATTTACAGATAATCTGATTCACAATGTTAATGATTTACAGAAACTAAATCCAAAGACTGACGGAGTGAGAATTGCTCACGGTGTCGGAACAAAGAAGAGAATCGAAATTGTTGCAACTGCAACACAGAAAAAGTTCAAAATATTCAATGCAAGAGTGAGAACAAGTGGTAGTAAATCTTAGAACCAAAAAGAAGCTTGTATCTCGAGTTGCTGGAGTAGGACTTGCTAGAATCAAGTTTGATCCAGAAAGATCAGATGATATTGCAGACGCAATTACAAGACAAAACATTCGTGGTCTTATCACAGCAGGCATAATTACAATAAAATCTGCAAAAGGCACTTCACGTGGAAGAGCACAGTTCAAGAAGAGTCAAAAGAAAAAGAGAGGAACCACGACGGGTTCAAAGAAAGGTCGCAAGGGTGCCAGAGTAGGCAAAAAAGAAGTCTATGTAGTAAAGGTTCGAGCACTCAGACACAGACTCAAAGTAGCAAAGGACAGAAAAGAAATCACAAACCCAGAGTTCTGGACAATATACAAGAAAATTGGCGGTAACACTGTTAGGAACATTGCTCACCTAAGAAGCCTCATCGAGGAAATCAAAGAGCACAGAAAGTCTAGAACCTAAAGACTGTTTTTTCCCAATCCTTAATTTTACCATCCGTAATTTTTATGCCTTCATCAGATAGCATTTTTGTCTTGACTTTGTCTCCGTAAAAATAGCCTCCAATTTTGCCATCAGATTTGACAACCCTATGACACGGAATGACAACTGGAAATGGATTTCTATTCATGATTTGTCCGATTACTCGTTGGCCGTTTTCCAGGCCTACTGCCTTTGCTAGCTCGCCATATGTAGTGACTTTGCCTTTTGGAACCTCTAGTAATTTTTTGTATACTTTTTGATCCAGTTTGTTCAGAGTCGTATCACTTCAAGACTAGTTGTGTTTAGCAAATCAAGTACTTTTTGTTTGTGTGGTCCCAGTCCTCCCCAGTCCAACAACGCAGACTCGGCATCCTTGTTTTGGGACATAATATGCGAAAATAGTTTTTTATCCAAGAATTCTAATGCGTGTTTCGGCATTACGGTTCCAAGTGCGTGCTTACCATGAATTAATTCTTCTGTAAATTTTTCTGGATAGTGTGTACTTCCAAAGCAGATAGCAACTGGAGATTTTTTTATCGGCTCCAACATGATTTGATCTACTAGCTTTGCCACTGAATTACAAAGTGATTCATCATTCCATTGTTTTTCTGTAGTGCCGATCTCGATGAACATAGTAGGTTTTGATAGTGCGGTCGGTCCGTGATGTGTTGCTTCTATTATTACCTGAAAGTCTGAGAACAAATCCTTGTTTTGGTATAATTTTTGCATGTATGATTTTTGTAGGTGTGGGTGTGGAATTGCCACTTGTTTTTCATTTCCGCCAAACTGGGCAGTTGAGAAATTTCCAGTGCTATGACAGGTCAGTGCAAGCTCGCCAGACTGGGCTGCGTGCTTTGATAGAAAGACAAACCCGTCATAGTGGTATTTTTGCTCTAACCAATCTGCCGAAATTGCCGGGCTTGAGATTATTGTTAGATCATAGTTTTTACCCCTGAAAATGTCTTCATCCTTGGTCATTTTAGAAGATAGAAACTTTGCCATGTTGTGGCCTGCTGGGTCCTGTTCGTATGCTACTAGGAGCTCCATGTCCCAAAAAATATAAGGACACCATATTAAACTCCACCAATGGATCTGAATCAGACCTTCAAAGACATGGCAAATACCCTAAAGATTGCCAAAAAGTCCGATAAAGATGACTATATGCAACACCTAAGGCTAGTGTTACTTGGAATTGCAGGTATCGGGGCGATTGGATTTATAATTCAGTTTGTATTTTCAGTGTTC
The DNA here is from genome assembly GCA_010028495.1 of Nitrososphaeria archaeon. Lineage (GTDB taxonomy): Archaea > Thermoproteota > Nitrososphaeria > Nitrososphaerales > Nitrosopumilaceae > Nitrosotenuis. The sequence goes on from RHCX01000013.1 coordinate 12,048, forward strand.
AGATTCGGATAGATGGAATTGTCTCAAGAAATCAAAACTCATCTCTTTGCAATTAGGACCACTGGAGGTCAAGAAAAGGTAGTCATGAACCTGCTCCAAAGCAAAATTAACAACGGTCAGATCAATCTTTATTCAGTTTTACTAGTAGATAATCTCAAAGGCTACATTGTAGTTGAAGCGAAGGACGCAAACTCTGCATTCAACTCTTTGCAAGGAATAAGACACATTCGCGGACAATTACGCGGCGAGATGGAATTCAAAGACATTGAAGGATATCTAGTGACAAAGAGCAACGCTCCAAACATCGCAGTGGACAACGTAGTCGAAATCATTGGCGGTCCATTCAAGGGAATGAAAGCAACGGTAACCAGAGTTGACAATGACAAGCAAGAAGCAACTGTAATTCTGCTTGATGCACCATATCAACTTCCAGTAACTGTAGACTCTAACTATCTGAAATTATCCGCGTCCGCTTAGGAAGGATTAAATCGTCATCTAAAAGGGTACAAACATGGCCGATACACAAACAGTTTCTGCACTAGTAACAGGTGGAGGCGCTTCCGCAGGTCCACCATTGGGTCCAGCATTAGGTCCGCTAGGCGTCAATATTATGGAAATCATCAAGGCCATCAACGACAAAACAGCAGACTTTGAAGGAATGAAGGTTCCAGTCACAGTATCAGTAGATATTAAGACCAAAAAATGGGAAGTAACAGTTGGAATTCCATCCGCATCTGCATTATTACTCAAAGAAGCAGGAATTCAGAAGGGTTCTGGAACTAGCGGTTCGACTTGGGTCGGAGATGTTACAGTAGATTCAATCGTCAAAGTAGCAAGAGCAAAACTGGAATCATCATATGCAACAACAATAAAATCAGTTGCAAAAGAAGTAGCAGGGACATGTGTTTCCTTGGGGATTAAAATCGAAGGCAAAAATCCTAAGGAATTTGCGGCGGATGTAAACGCAGGAAAATACGACAGCAAATTCAACTAAGATTATTTCGCAACCAGATACGAAGGTTCTTTGTCCGTTTTCTGTAATTCTACGAATGTTTCTGTGCTTTGTATTCCCTCTATCTTGCCTATTTTTTCTATCACTATAGTGTGTAGCTGCTCTAGATTTTCAGCGTGAACTGAGACCATGATATCAAATCTGCCTGTGACTTCGGATATAGAGACAATTTCGTCAGTCTGGAGCAGTTGTTTGTGAATTGCATCTTTTAGCTTTGGGTCTCGGTTGATACCTATAGTAGCCTTGACGCCTATTCCAAGCTGGGATTCATCCACTAGAATAGTGAATTTTTTGATTAACTTCTTTTTTGTGAGGCGTTTTATTCTGGAATATAGCACGGATGCATTTATTCCCATTTTCTTGGACAAGTTTGGTACTGAAATGCTTCCATCACGAGTAAGCTCGTAGAGAAGCTTCATGTCCAAATCATCTAGTTTATGCAATGTTTTCAAAATTGTCGATTTGATGTTAATAAATGTAATTTTAGGCGTGAAAAATTGCACATAATGTAAAGCAGGCTTGGGAAATTAGAAAATTTTACAATTTTTGTTCAAACTCATGGCTGACAACACTAACGATTTTAAAGAGGCCTTTTTGCAAGGGTTTCGTTGATCAACGAAGCTGATCTGTCTAAAATGATTAAGGATGCCAAGACCGGCGACAAAGAACGTAAGTTCAAGCAGACCTTGGAAATGTACGTCATCCTAAAGGATATTGATGTAAAGAAAGGCTTTGCCATGAACGAGACAATTCAGCTCCCAAAGAAACTCTCCAAACCAACAACAGTTTGCGTGATGGCTGGAGGAGATATGGGTCTAAAGGCAAAGAGCGCAAACGCAGACAGAGTTGTATCCAGCGATGAAATCAACACAATTGCAGCAAACAAACGCGAAGCACGTAAATTTATCAATAATTATGATTTCTTCTTAGCAGACACACAACTGATGACCACGGTCGGTAAAGTTTTGGGTCAGCTGTTGGGTCCAAGAGGCAAAATGCCAATCCCAGTTCCATTCAATGCTCCAATAGATGCATTTTTGGATAGATTCAGATCATCAATCCGAGTTAAAGTAAAGAACTCTTTGTCAATGTCATGCAAAATTGGTGACGAAACCATGGAGGATGGAGACTTGGCTGCAAACGCTCACGCAGTATTGAATGCAATTGAGAAAAAACTTCCAAGCGGTGACAAAAACATTAGAAGAATTATTGTTAAGACATCAATGGGTAAGCCAATAAAACAAGTACAACAGGCGAGAAAGTAAATGCACGAGAACAGAACTACATACCCTGCAAAGAAAACAAGAATGTACCAGCAGCTCCAAGAGCTTCCAGCAAAATACAAAGTTACTGCACTAGTTCGAATGGAAAAGGTTCGCTCTTCACAAATGTTGCCACTAAGAAAAAAATTCCTTGGTGAAGTTGAAATCGTTAGCATTAAAGACAAAGTAGCACAAAAAGCACTTGCAAAACTAAACGTTCCAGGAATTGCAAAAATGGCGGAAGCCTTGACAGGTCAGTGTGTTTTGATGTTCACAAACATGTCACCATTCAAGCTTAACGTTTTACTTGGCAAGAACAAAATAATGATGTTCGGTCGTGGCGGAGACACTGCAAGTGTTGACATTAATGTGCCAGCAAAGAACACAGGCATTGCTCCAGGTCCAATGCTTACTGAATTCAAAGAAGCAGGCATTCCAACCAAAATCGACCAAGGAACAATTTGGATTCTAAAGGATTCTACCCCGGTCAAAAAGGGTCAGCCAATTCCTGATAAACTAGCAACATTGCTGCAAAAACTCGACATCAAGTCAGTCGAAGCAGGAGTTTTGCTCGATGCAGCACTAGAAGAAGGAATCCAGTACAAAAGAGAAGAACTAGTCATTGATTTAGAATCATACAGGGGATTATTCGCTCAAGCCCACCAAGAAGCATTATCACTGTCTATCGAGGCAGGATACATCACAAAGGACAACGTCAAACAAGTCTTGGCAAAGGCTGCACACGGTTCAAGATCTGTTGCAGTCGAGGCTGGTTACATCACAGAAGAAACAAAAGAAGCAGTACTCCAAAAAGCAAACGCCCAAGCCCAGTCTGTTGCCTCAAAGGCAAAAGGCTACACTCCAGCATAAGAAATTATTTTTCTCTAGCCCTAGGCAGATTCCAGTTGTACTTCATTGCTACTAGTCTCAGTATTGTTGTAACTATAATTCCAAGTATTGATGCCAGGTATAGTGGGATTTCTGCACTAAGTAATACATAGAAGACTAAAACTCCGACAAAGCTTGCCGTGACATATAGCTCTTTTACAAAAATAAATGGAATCTCGTTTACAAAGACATCTCGCAGTATTCCACCCCCTACCGCAGTCAATATTCCTGCAAATGTTATAGCTAGAAAGTTTAAGCCAAAAATATTGTAGGCAAATGTCGCACCAGTAATAGAAAACACCCCTAGTCCTATCGCATCAAATTTTAGAAATAGATTCCAGTGTTTTTTGACATATGGATGTAAAAAGAACAAAGCAATGCCTGATGCCACACTTATACCGACATACCAAGGATCTGCAATTGAATTGGGTGGAAATCTGCCAATTATGATATCGCGGATTGTTCCACCTGCCACACCGGTAATAATTGAAAGAATCAGAATCCCGACAATGTCTGACTTGTGCTCTATTGCCTTGATTGCACCAGTGACTGCAAAGGCCATCGTGCCAAAAAGATCGAAAACATAGATCAGAAACAGAAATGGTGTGTCTGCCACTATACCACATGGTAGATTGTGCTAGATAAAGGTAAAAATGAAAATTTTGAGGAATTAACCGAACAGTGAAGCGAGGCCTTCCATTGCTTGCTCTTCAGATTTTCCTGCTGGAGCTTCTTCTTTCTTTGCTTCAGCTGCTGGGGCTGCGCCTGCAGTTGCTGCTGGAGCTGCTGCCATTGCGACTGGAGCTGCCTTGATTGCCTCTTCAATGTTAACATCAGCTAGTGCAGAAACCAATGCCTTTACTTGTGCATCACTTACTTCTGCGCCAGCTGCCTTGATTACACTACTAACGTTAGCTTCGTTAATTTCCTTCTTTAGTTTGTGCAAAATTAATGCAGCGTAAACATATTCCATTGTATCGTGACTTTTTTTGAGGATAATATAAAACTACGTCTAGTTTAGGATTTTGAGGCTTCTGCAAACAGAGTAAAGGTTCTGCTTTAGGTTCTTGTCGTATAGAGTATCCATCCTTTGCTTGACTATTCTTTTTGCCTGATCTCTTTCCGGTCCATCTGGTAGCGACAAAACTGCATTGATTAGCTCCGGCAAGGATTCTCTAATCCAGCCATCCAAGACATCAAATGATTTTTCAGAGATTTGTTCGACTTTGTTTTCTGCCAGGTCCAACTCGCCATTAAATGTGTCATGTTCTGTTCTATATACGAATCCAAGAATGCAGTTTTCTGGATTTGGGTTTTTTAGAATATTCTCGGATCTCGGGCCTGCTTTGCCTTGAGAGACTTTGTTTTTGAGACCTGCCATGTTCACGATTAGACCGCTTACGCCGACTTTATTGCCTTCAATTCCAGACACTACACCAAAAATGGCGTTTCTGTATTGTCCATCCTCCTTTGACGCAAAGACATAATCTCCTTCTTGGAGTTGTTTTGGTTTTCGGCCGAACATGATGAAATTGTAAGACTTGCGTATTTAATTGATCCTAAACGGTAATTCTTAATATTAGTCAGACAGAGTTTTCACAGAATGAACAAGGATGAGATTCTTGCAAAGTTCTCAGCAGAACCGGAACGATATTACAAAATCAGATTATTCCAAGAACAAGGATTTACAAGAAAATCATGCAGCATTTGCAAAAGATTTTTCTGGACTCTAGATTCTGCAAGACATGCTTGTCCGGATCATTCAGATGACACTTATTCTTTCATAGGTAATCCTCCAACATCAAAGAGATTTGATTACACTGAAGCCTGGAAACAAGTAGAATCATTTTTTGTCAAGAACGGCCACACCTCAATTAGTCGCTATCCTGTCGTGTGCAGATGGCGAGACGATTTGTATTTTACAATTGCATCTATAGTAGATTTTCAAAGAGTGATGGGCTCCAAAGTTGTGTTCGAGTTTCCTGCAAATCCACTTGTGGTTCCGCAGACATGCCTTCGATTCAAGGATATTGAAAATGTCGGAGTAACAGGCAGACACTTTTCGAGTTTTTGCATGATTGGCCAGCATAGCATTCCAAATAACAAGGGATACTGGAAGGATGAATGCGTTGATCTGGACTTTAGACTGCTCACAGAATCATTTGGAATAAACAAAAATGAGATCACCTTTGTTGAGGACGTCTGGGCTGGCGGTGGTTCGTTTGGTTCATCTTTAGAATATTATGTTAGAGGATTAGAGCTTGGAAACGCAGTCTTTACCGAATTCCAAGGTGAGCTAGGAAACCACACAACGCTTGATCAAAAGATCATCGACATGGGAGCAGGCCTTGAAAGATTTGCATGGATTACAATGGGAACTCCAACTGCGTATGATTGTTGTTTTGGCCCAATCACGCAGAAGTTATTCCAAAAAGTCGGAATTGATGCAGACTCTACAGTACTGACAAGATACTTTACAGAAATTGCAAGAAACCTGGAGAAATTCCCAGACTTGTCCCAAGTAAGAAAGGCCGCAATAAAATCATCCCAGATATCCGAGACACATCTGGCCAAGATGATTGCACCGTTGGAGGGAATCTACATGATTGCAGACCATCTCAGGACTTTGATCTTTGCAATATCTGACGGAGCACTACCAAGTAATGTCGGCGGCGGATACAATCTCAGAATTATACTGCGAAGGATCATGGCTACAATTGACAGACTTGGGCTCAAATTGGACTTGGATGAGCTGATTGATTATCACATTGACTATCTAAAGAAAACATATCCGGAATTGGAACAATACCGCTCTGAAGTCAAGACCATAATTGGCATAGAAGTTGGTAGATACCACGAGTCAAAAACCAGAATGGAGAAAATTGCACAGAATCTCAAATCACAGAAAAAGACCCTAAATGTTGAAGACATGATTAAACTATACGAATCAGATGGGGTCACACCGGACTATCTCAAAGAATATGATGTAATATCGGAAATTCCTGACAGCTTTTACAGCAAGTTATCTGATCTACATCAGTCCGAAAAGAAAAAGGTTGCTGAAGAATTTGACCTAGCTGGAATTGCAGAAACTGATCTACTATTTTACAAAGATGATCCTGTGAAATTTGACGCCAAGGTACTCAAGGTTATCAAAAACAAGTTTGTTGTACTGGATAGAACCTCATTTTATGCAAGAGGCGGAGGGCAGGAACCTGATCATGGTAAGATTAACGGCCAAGATGTTATTGATGTGACCAAGCACGCAAATGTTGTACTACATGAGATCAAGGGAATAGCTCCAAAGGAAGGTGATACCGTATCTTGTGAAATAGACTCTGCAAGACGTACAAACATCACAAAGCATCACACCAGCACACATGTGGTCAATTCGTCTGCAAGAAACGTCTTGGGCTCCTGGGTTTGGCAACATTCTGCATTCAAGGATAAGGAATATGGTAGGATAGACATTACACACCATTCCAGCCTGACTGATGAAGATGTCAAAAAAATTGAAGGTTTTGCAAATTCAATAATTCAGAAAAACTATCCAGTTACCATACAAGAATACGAGCGCGGCCAGGCAGAGCAACAGTTTGGATTTAGGATATACCAAGGAGGAGTCGTGCCTGTAAAATCTGTCAGAATTGTAAAAATCGAGGATTTTGATGTGGAAGCCTGTGGAGGAACCCACGTCAAAAGAACCGGCGAACTTGGCATCATCAAGATAACAAAGTCAGAAAGAATTCAAGATGGGGTGATTCGATTAGAGTTCGTTTCCGGACAGGCTGCGATTGACTTTGTTCAAAAACAGGAAGGTGATGTAATGTCAATAATAAAATCACTTGGAACAAACAGGGACAAGCTTCTAAAGTCGTTTGAGCATGCAATGACTGACTCTGAGGCTGCCAAGAAAAAGCTAAAACAACTTATCAAAAGAACAAGCACCACAACAGCAAAGGATGTTATTTCATCTGCAAAATCGTTTGGTCCCGTGAAGTTCTATCATGTGATTGATGAAGAGCTGGATGAGGAATTCCACATTGCCGTTGGAGACGAGGCCAGCAAGCAAGACCCAACTTTATTGTATTGCGCACTGATTGTCAAGGGTTCAGGTATTCGAATAATCGTGTTTGCCGGAGAAAAGGCTAGCTTCAAGGCAGGAGATCTAGTCAAAGAAATATCTTCCAAGCTTGGTGGCTCTGGTGGAGGAGACACAAGATTCGGACAGGGTGGAGGAAAGGATATTTCCAAATTATCTGAAGCCATTTCACATGCAGAATTGCTAATCAAAAAGACAGTGAACGTATGATCTCCTGGAACGACATAGAAACAAAGTGGCGCACCAAGTGGTCACAGAACAAGGAATTTGAAATAGAGCCGGACAATCGTCCAAAAAAATTCATCACGGTTGCATATCCATATCCAAACTCTCCACAACATATCGGCCACGGTAGAACTTACACTTTGGCAGATGTTCACGCACGATTTCTGCGCATGAATGGTTACAATACACTATTTCCAATGGGATTTCACTATACCGGCACACCAATCCTTGGCATGGCAAAACGTGTACAGGAAGGTGACAAGGAACTAATTGAGAATTTTGAAAAACTGTACCACGTTCCACCAAGTACAATCAAGGAATTTGTCGAACCAGTCAAGATAGCCGATTATTTCCACGAGGAAATCAAACAGGGAATGATAGAGATGGGCTATTCCATCGACTGGAGAAGAGAATTCACCACAATAGATCCTGTGTATAAAAAATTCATCGAGTGGCAGTTTAGAAAATTAAAGTCATTGAATTTTGTCGTACAGGGATCGCATCCTGTTGGATGGTGTCCAAAGGACCAGAACCCTGTATCACAACATGATACACTTGGCGATGTAGAGCCAGACTTTACCGAATACATTTTGGTAAAATTCCATCTTGATGACATGATAATTCCTACAGCAACACTGCGACCGGAGACGATTTTTGGCGTGACAAACCTTTGGATAAATCCTCAAATCAAATACAAAAAAATCAAGGTAGATGATGAAATTTGGATTGTCAGCCCAGAGTGCGCGTACAAGTTGGAATTTTTGAACAAGTCCATTAGTACGATTTCTGAAATCTCTGGCTCTGAATTGATAGGAAAACAAGTTACAATATTAGATAAAAAAATTCCAATGTTTCCAGCTAGCTTTGTAGAATCGCAAACCGGTACTGGCATAGTAATGTCAGTACCAGCCCATGCACCATTTGATTATCAAGCACTAGTTGACTATCAAAAACAAAACTCATCAGTTAAGATTGCACCAATTCCAATAATCAAGACAGAAGGATTTGGTGAGATTCCAGCTATGGAAGTAGTACAAAAAATAGGTATAACAAGCCAGGACGATCCCAAGCTTGACGAGGCTACAAACGAGGTCTATTCCAAGGAATTCTACTCTGGAGTATTGCGAGAAAACACTGGGAAATTCGCAGGGCTCAAGGTTTCTGAAGCAAAAGATACAATCAAAGCTTGGCTTGCAGAATCCAAAAATTCTGATATTTTGCTAGAATTGAATGATGGTCCGATTCGATGTAGATGTGGCGCAGAGTGCGTTGTAAAACTATTGAACAATCAGTGGTTTTTGAATTACCTAGACCAATCCTGGAAAGAAAAAACAAATCAGTGCTTTGAGAAGATGAGTGTTCTGCCAAACGAAATCAGAACAGAATTCAACTATGTTGTTGGATGGCTAAGACAGCGAGCATGTGCAAGACAACACGGCCTTGGAACCAACCTACCATGGGACCAAAACTGGATTGTAGAAAGCTTATCGGATTCTGTAATATACATGGCGTATTACATTTTTGCAAAATATGTCAATTCCGGAGAGCTGAAAGCAGATACATTATCGGATGAATTTTTCGAGTTTGTGTTTTATGGAATTGGCGATGCAAAACAGGTTTCGGCAAAATGTGGAGTGTCAGAAAATATTCTGGTAAAAATCAGAACCGATTTCTCATATTTTTATCCAGTAGATGCAAGACATTCTGGCCGTGACTTGGTTCCAAATCACTTGACATTCTTTGTGCTGAATCATGTTGCGATATTTCCAGAATCATTATGGCCAAAACAGATTGTTGTAAATGGTTCTGTGCTAATGGATGGCAAAAAAATGTCAAAATCCATGGGAAATATCATTCCATTAAGGAAGGCAATTGCAGATTACGGCGCAGATCCAATCAGACTAGCCATAATCATTTCTGCTGAGCTGCTCCAAGACGCAGATTTCAATCTGGAATCAGTCAATACCATCAAGAGCAAGCTAGAGACAATCTACGAGGACTGTGCCAAGTACAAGCCAGGCATGCCTGCAAAACTACAATCTGAAGACAATTGGATTTTGGGAAGATTAGATCATCTGATCAACCAGACTACTGGTTCTGTAGAAAAAATGAGATTACGAGAGGCACTACATCATATCTTGTTTTCATTTGAATCTGATCTGCAATGGTATCTCAAAAGAATAGAGGCCAAAGGAAGAACAGACATTTCAGGAATTTTGCACAAGGTACTAAGTGTACGAGTTGCAATGCTGTCACCATTTGCCCCACACATAGCAGAAGAAATGTGGGAAAGACTAAGGAATCCTGGTTCTGTATCTAGATCAGCTTGGCCTACACCAAACAATTCTGCAGATTCCAGCTCGATTCAATCTGAAGAATTACTTCAGTCAACACTAGAAGACATCAAAAATGTGCTAAAGGTTACAAAGATCACTCCGCAAAAAATTGTTCTATACACTGCAGATTCCTGGAAGGTTAAGGCATTCCAAAAAATTGCATCCAGTGTTGTATCTGGTCAGACCAACATTGGTGCTATAATAAAAGACCTGATTGCAAATCCGGAAACAGAGAACATCAAAAAAGACCCAGACTTTGTCAAAAAATCCGTCAATTCTGTACTAGCTGAGTCCGCAGAAATGCGCAAGCTTCGAGTTGAACTAGAACCGATCAATGAAGTTACAGTGTTATCAGATGAGCTATCAACTCTGGTCAAAAAGGAATTTGGAGTGGACTTGCAGGTGTTTGTAGAATCGGACTCTGCAAAATACGATCCAAAGAAGAAGGCAGGAATGGCTCGACCATTCAAGCCTGCATTATTCATAGAATAATCTCACATTCTATTTATTAGAGATTAGAAAACTGCAGCTTGATGAAAATAGCTGTAGTTGGAATCGGAGTTGCAGGCGGATACTTGGTTTCTAGGCTCAAAAAAGACCACGAAGTTGTTGGCTATGAACGCATGACTGAAGAAAATCATGATTCTATTTGCGCGTGGGGTACTTCGGCAAACGAAATGAGAGACCTTTGTGCAAAATCCGACATTAACTTTGACGATTTCATCATACATCATGGAAAAGACATGCATATTGACATGAATAGTGGCGAAAAATTTGACATTGGTCTAAAGGGCTTGGTTACTTTTGATAAAATTGGGTTAATCAAGAAAATGTCTGAAGGCGTTAAGATACACTATGGAGTTGCGCCAAAGCTGGAAGAGCTCGAAAAAGAATTTGACATCATTGTAGATTGCACCGGATTTTATCGCGGATATTTGCCAAAAATTAAAGAGGATTTCTTTTTGCCAACATACCAATACAAGATCCAATACGATGGAAAGATTCCAATTGATGATTTCTTTGTAAAGCCATTTGCAAAAATGACTGGATATTTCTGGTATTTCCCATTAAACGACAACATGGCCCATATTGGTGCAGGTGATTACAAGAAAAACCACATTGTGGAAACTGATAAGTTTTTCAAGCAATACGGTGGAAAAATTACAAAAACTGTCGGCCGACCAATCAGATTAGCTACTCCAAACCTTTGTGAACCATTCTACCATGGCAAGGTGATTGGTGTTGGAGAATCAATTGGTACTGTCTATCCATTGTTAGGTGAGGGAATCATTCCCAGCATGATTTGTGCGGATATTTTCATTAAAAATATCAACGATTGGCCAAAATACAGAGAAGAGGTTTTGAACTACTTTGCGATTTACGGTAAGGTCTTCAACTTTGTCAGAGCAAAAATGCACGGCAATCTATCTATTATCAAGAGCTTAGCCGACCTGATTGCAATATTCAGATACATGAAGAAAAACGAGCGCAGATTCGGAATGGCGATTCATATGCGTGATTTGATGAAAGTGGCTAAGGCTTAAGATCAGTCATCAATATTTTTTATTATTAGACAAATAACAGCATAGAATTTGTCTATTGGTTTGTTTAGTAAGCAACCAACATTTTGGTTCCTTTCTTGATCAGGAATGGTGCCAACACCGTAGTCAACACTACACACATGCCAACTATTGGGAATAAGAACGAGCTTGTAGCGCCCAAGTCTTGGCCTACCATCAGTACAATAAATGAAAACTCGCCTAACTGTGCCATCGACAAGCCAAGGCCCATTGCGTTTGTAGGACCTAGCTGGAACAATCTCACGCCCAGATACACAGATGCGGTCTTGCCAACTATAGTAACCAATGTGATAATCAGTATTGGAAGCCAGTACTGCGCAATGATATTGATATCCATCAGAGCACCTATTGTAACAAAGAAGATAGCTGTGAATACCTCCCGTATTGGCGTAATCAAATTAGTGATATCTTCTGAAAACTTTGATCCCGCCAAAATAACTCCTGCCAGAAATGCGCCGGTTGCCGCAGAAAAGCCAAGCTCGTGCGATAAAAACGACAGGCCGAACGCCAAGCCCAGTGCAACAAGTATAGTAAACTCGTATCGCGGAATGTTTGATAGTAATGAGAATATCCTAGGCATTACAAGGCAGCCGGCTGCAACTGTACCACCAATAAACATGCCGATTTTTGCAATCTCCCAAAACATTTGATCAAAGCTAAATGCGCCAGACAAAACCGAGGAATGCAGTGTTGAAATCAAGACAGCCGCGATCAAGTCCTCTATTACCAGTACGCCAATCAACAACAACGAAGACGGCTCTTCTATTACGTTCATCTCTTCCAGTATTTTTACAATAATAGCAGTGGAGCTAATCGAGATTGCTGCACCCAAAAACATGGCATCTATTGTAGACCAGCCAAATGCAAGGCCTACTCCAAATCCAATTCCAAGCATCGCCATTACCTCTATTATGGCAATTACTGCACCAAGTTTTCCAATGTTTTTGAGCTGGGAAACGGGAAACGTCAGGCCTACCCCAAACAATAACAAAACAATGGCAATATCAGAAAAGTTAGTTAGTATGCTAGTATCCTTGATTAAATGAAACGGTCCAAACGGGCCAATCAAAATTCCGGCAACCAAAAATCCCAAGACCAAGGGCTGCCTTAGAACATATGCAATAATTCCAATAGCTGCCGAGAACAGTAGCAAATATCCTAAATCTCCGATTATCTCTATTCCTGACAACTAGAGGGATTTTTGCTAATCCATTATTCTACGATATAGTCAAAATTACTTGCTTTGAGATGGGGATTTTCTTAATCTAGATAAAGCTGGATAGGCCGTACCCTTCACGCGTAGTCCTTGTGTACTGCATGTTATAGTCGTAGATTGACTTGGAGTAGTCAGTTAGTACCTCTTTCATTGGCTCTAGCGAATCAGCCAGGTAAAACCCGGGGCAGTCGCCAGTAAACTGGTATGTAGAGTGTACTCGTGCCTTGCCGTTCTCGTTTTCAAGCCACGTAGAGAAGGGATACAGATAGCATACACCGGGACGATTTGGGTGCATGGAACACGCTCCCTTGTCATCTAAAAATCGACATCGAATATGTGTGCCATCATCGGCCTCCGTCTCGTCTGTTTTTCTTTTGAGATTTACAGACGTCATCAAGACTCCATTTCCAGAAGGACCTGCTTCCATCCAAGTTGCAACGACGGTTTCATTTTTGATAAAGTCAGATGTTTTTTGGTATTTGAGGCCTTTTCCAATTGTAATCAGATCATCTGATGTCAACGGTAATCTCCCCTGTCTTTCACAGCAGTTGTGGCAGTCAGGCCAGTAGCATTTCCACAAAATGTATTTTTTTTCCCCAGTCAAATACGGAATGTGAAATACAACCTGTTTTACCTTGATTGCATGGTCAGTGACATCGGTTCTTTTTCCAAGCATGAAATCTTCCAAGATAGGATCTACAGTCCAGTCTTTCTTTAGTAAATTCAATGATTCAGAAATGTGAGAATACGACAAATGTAGTTATAACTAAATTATTTGGACTAATAATGTTTGAGTGAGAAGGGCAAGTACGCATCCGGAACTCAGAATAGAAGACTAGTCTGGAAGGAGATCGTATGGCCTTTGATACTGGAGCTAAACGATGTATCATTTACTTTACAGCAATACCAAAAGAAAAGAGATGTTGTGTGCCAAAAGTATAATCTACCACTAACAGTGTCATCTCGTGGATTAGTATCCCTTGTCCAAAAAAGCATTCTATTCAGGGAAAAGGAACTATATTCAATTCACTATAGACTGATTCCGTACATGAGACTAAAGGCAGAATGCGATTATGCAACTGCAATCAAAGAAGTCCGCGTAAAATAGAAATGTTATATTGTCATGGATTGAAAGTTTTTTCAGTAGCCCGATAGTCTAGCGGCCAATTGAATTTTCAGGTTAAGGATTCGGCGCTCTGGATCATTAGAGAGGATACGCCGAGACGGCAGTTCGAATCTGCCTCGGGCTACTTTATTTCAATAAGACTATGGTGAAAATTAGGTGTGTATTGACTATCTGGATGCTTGTGCTACTCTTTCGAGTTCGTTCTTTTTCTTGACAGATGGAGCTGCGGCATCATTTGCAGCTGCTGCAATCAGGTGTTCTGCCAAGTATTCTTCCATTGATTTTGGATTGGAAAATGATGATTCTTTTACGCCGTCTGCAATGAATCTCAGTGCAAGGTCAACACGTCTTAGTGGAGATACATCGACTGATACGTGATATGCAGTACCACCGTATACGATTCTTGTGGTGTCTTCGTTTGGAGAAGAATGTTCTATTGCACGGACTAAAACCTCTATTGGGTTTTTGCCAGTCTTTATGTGAATTATTTCCAGTGCGGCTTTTACTGTATTCATCGTGCGAGCTTTTTTGCCTCCCATTCTGCCGGTGTTTTTGGCATATTTTTTGCCAAAGTGCATCAGCTTGTTTGCTAGTCTTTCTACAATATTGACATCAGCCTTGTTGAATTTCTTTAATGCGGATGAACCAAATGTGTGTGGATATACTACTTTTCTCAGTGAAATTACTGTCTTGAGTCCTGGGTCTTTGATTTCTACGCCAGTTAAGTCCCATTTTCTAAATAATAGTAAATTCTGAGTCTCTGCCATGTCTTATCTCCTTGGTTTTTCTTTTCTTCCGCGAACTAGTTCACGTAGTGAAGTGCCGTTAACTTTGAAAACCTTGAATCTAACTCCAGGAATGTCTCCCATTGCACCACCTTGTGTTGCACCCATTCCTTCAACGTGAACCTCGTCGTGTTCATCGATAAAGTTCATCGCACCGTCTCGTGGCAAAAACGCGGTAACTGTTTTTCCGTTTTTGATTAATTGGACTCGCACGCATTTTCTGACTGCAGAGTTTGGCTGCTTTGCCTCGACTCCTACTTTCTCTAATACAATTCCTCGTGCTTGTGGTGAACCACCTAATGGGTTTGCCTTGATGTTAAGACCAAGCAATCTTCGCTTATAGGTACCGATTTGCCAGCGTTGTCGCTTGCGTTTTGCTTTGAGTACGCGTCCTGCGAATAATCCTAATGGTGACTTTGCCATCTTCTATTCCATCATCCTGTCTGGGCTGTTAATTAAAACGCTTGTAATCTCAAAGTAGCGCTTTGCTAGCAGTCGTGCCTTTTCGGCGTTTCTACCCTCGCGTCCAACTACAATTCCCTTCTTTTTGGCATCAACTAGAACGATAGCCTGGGTTGTGCCGTCAAGGCGCTTGTTCATTTTAACATCAGTTACTAGTTTTGGGTTCAACATGTTTTTGAGAAATGCTACTGGATCATCTGAATATTCAACCAATTCAACGGACTTTTTGATAATGTTTTGTAAATTTCTGATATGGGCTCCGCCTTTGCCTATTGCTAGGCCCATTTTGCCCTCGTTTACTACAAAGATTACACGGTTTTGCTTTTCGTCTTCCACACAATCACGCGCAGATGCGCCAGTTACGTTTTGGAAAAGTGAGATCAAACGCATTTGATCAGTTGTTAGTTTGATTGTTTGTGGCATATCGACGGATTATCTCAGACCGAGACGGCTCTCATTTAAACTTTCAGTGGTCATTTCGATTCTTCTTTTAGTATTGCCTTGATATTGGAATCGGCAATTGATGTTAGTGATGCTGCTGAAACTCTGAATTGTAATCCACATAATTTTCCCAATGCCACTGATGTTCCATCAAAGTTCAGTGTGGATACCTTACCATCAGATGTGGATTTTTGAATTTGTTCTAGTTCTTCTCCGGTTAGTGATTTTGAAATAACGACAAGTTTTGCGTTCTTAATTGATTGTACTACTTGTCTTGCGCCCAGTATGCACTTGTCATCGTTTAGTGCGTCTTTGAGTGCTTTTTCTAAGAGTTTGCCCATTATACCACTGTGTAATGACGATTCTGAGTAGCTCCTTTATAGACTTATCAATGAATAATTTTGCCAGCTGTTTAATTTTTCAATCAAAAATAGAAAAAGAGGAAAAAGTTACTGTGATGCAGCTACTGTATAGCTGACAGTAAATGGTGTTGTGTTTTTGGTGTGTACTGCAAGTGCATTGCCTGCAAAGTTCCATGTTCCAGCTGCTGTTTGTGGATCGACAAATGTCAGGGCAAACTTTGTTTTGCCGTCTGGTGTCCAGATTGGATTGTCTTTGATGTAATGGTGTATGTGTGTGCCATTGCCTGATCAGTTTTTTCTGTCATCGGCTTTGCTGGTTCAGCTGGTTTAGCTGGCTCTGCTGGAGTTGCTTCTGTTATTGGTTCTGATTGTTTTGCTGTCTCAGCTGGCTTTGCCGGTTCTGCAGGAGCTGCTGGTTTTGCAGTTGTTTTTTTTGCATCTTTGCACAACTTGTCGCCGCAAATTTTCAGTGATGCCTTGCCACCATAGGCCTTTGCGCCCTGGCTCGATGGAGAACCCTTTGCCTTGTCGGCATGAGCTGTATCCATCATTGCAAACGGTACCAAAACTGCGGCAGACAACAATACTATTGCTGTCAAAATTGACAGTGTTGTTTTAGCCATGATTCCGAGAATGCGTTCCCAAGTATAATATTTGTGAGTATTACGCTCTTACTGTATTTTGACGGTTTGGGCTCGATTTTGCGAAATCGGCTCAGTATCATCCAGCGATTTCCACACAAACGTCTCTACTTTGTACTGCCCCTTTTGTTGAGGAGTCCAAGATTGCGATATCTCAAATTGTTGAGCCGCATTTAGAATTCCTGAAACCCATGAAAGAGAAACTATGACGCCAGATTTGTCTGTGACCTGAATTATATTTACAAAGTTTTGCTGCTTTTGCTGCGGATTCTGGATGTGTGTTATGATCTGCATCTGATTGTTTGCAGCAGGTGAATCGATTTTGTTTCCTTGTGAGTCTGCCAGAAATATTTCGTCAATTGATACTTTGGAATTGTTTAGTAGATCAGAATCGATTGCAGATTTTGCAACGACTTCAAGCTCATCTGATACTGAATATGGTTTTGGCAGAGTTCTGTCTTGATATGTAGCAGTAATTGTATCACCAGACAATGCTCGTAGTCTGTTTCCACTGGATTCGTCGCTTTGTGTCAGAATTATTACTGCTTCAAAAATTCCAGAAGAATCATCGGTTTCGGTCGCAGTTACCGTGACTCCTGCAGAGTCCGAATCAGATGAGACATCAACTTGAATGTCATCTAGTGTTTCAGGATTCAGATTCATGTCAGGATCTATTATTCTAACAATAACATGATCATTTTCCAAATAATTTGGGTTGTTAAATTCTACATCACCTACATTCCAGTTAATGTGTGCAGATTTTGTCAGAACAACTCCGTCTGCAAATTCAAACGATAATGTAATACCGTCATCGCGTTTTGTTTCTAAAAATCCCCCAGTTGGGCCGTTGCCATTTGTTCTTGGTGTTGTGTCGTCTTTGCCGTCTCCATCCACATCATGTGCAAATCCAGTTAGTGTCACTTCTCCAGTGAAAACTCCGCTGTTTGGCGAGGTTTCTGCAAGCTCGTACATGTTCAGAGAATGAGATGGTGTTGAAATTTTTA
>RHCX01000121.1 GCA_010028495.1 Nitrososphaeria archaeon
GATATTTTGGCCTCTGGTAGCGTGGCAGTAACACAGCTTCGTGCCTCATTAATCATTGGTGCAGGTGGTGGTTCGTATGCGATGCTTCGATATCTAGTTGAACGCCTTAGAGTCATGGTTTGTCCTAAATGGGTAAAATCATCAGCTCAACCAATAGCTGTAGATGATGTAGTTGCATACTTGATTGGCTGTATGGAAAAACCAGAAACGGCAGGCAATACATATGATATTGGAGGACCAGAAAAGCTCACATATGAAGAATTAATGAGATTGTATTCTGCATATCTTAACAAAAATCTCTTTGTAATACAAATCCCATTTCTTACCACAAAACTTTCTTCGTACTGGGTTGATCTAATAACTCCTGTAAAGGCGTCTCTTGCAAGGCCACTAATTGATAGCCTAGTCCACGATACAATAGTGCAAAATGATTCTATAACAAAGATAATCCCGATTCAGCTCAAATCAGTAAGAGAAGCAATTCACATAGCAACACAGGAAATGAAGATAAATCCACCGGCAGAAGAGGTACAGGAAAGCAAGACGAGTTTTCTTATGAATCAAAGACTCTTGATGATATCTTTATTCTCAATGGGAATAATAGGTACGACCTATTATTGGCTCGATGATCGAACTGATGTATATCGCATAGGGTGGATTTTATTATCTGGGATTTGGTTTGTGGCAATAATCAGCTCAATAATATTTGTAAACAATAAAACTAGACTAGGATATGTTATAGCTGGAGTCGTTTCGTGGGTAACACTGCCTTTTTGGATATTTGATAATTATTATCTAGTTTTCCATGATTCCGTAATTGCAAGACAACCAAATCTGGAAATGACAATTCGTAATTTCATAGGTATTGCATTTGTATGTCTTACGATAGCTGCATCACACAACGTGTTCCACAAGATCCAATCAAAGCAATTCCGAGGTAGGCCAATCTAGAATTGAAAAATCTAATCATCTTATTTTTAGTGTCCGTTCCATTTGTATTGGATGCTTATGCACACCAACCAAGATTGGTAACTGATCAGGAAAATTCTCTTACCAATCCAATTATTATTGAAGAACCTGAAGTATCGAAGGCGTATTATGGCCAAATCGAAAAATCAAGTGAATATTATCAGATTGGCTCAAATAAAGAATTTGATCTCTATTTGAGCTTACAAATGCCTGATGTTCCGATGCAGGGAACAAACATTACTTTGGAGCTATTTGACAAGTCTGGCTTACAACTTGCATACCTTGATGGCTCGAAACACAATTGGGTAAAATTTCATGAAGAGTTTGGAAATGCAGACTACTTATCCGGTCCATCAATCCGAACTTTTCTTCCAGCAGGAATCTACTCGATAAAAATAAACGGAGACGAAAATACAAAATATGTTCTAGTTGCTGGCTATGAAGAGAAATTTCCCATGTCGGAATTTCTAAACTCATTATTTTTGGTGCCAAAGATAAATAATGAATTTTTTGGCATGAATCTAATTCAATCATTGGGAAACATTTTTGGTTTTATGCTCTTGGCCATTTTTTGTGCAATTGGACTTGTTGTCGTATTTTTAGTAAGGCAAGTTAGATTAGTCAAAAACAAACCATAATTGTGCTTAGACATTATTTTTTATCTAGGTTTGAACTAGATCAGCCATGGTGGATCTCTATGAAGAAGCGGCAAACAATTTTCTGGAATTATCCAGCCAGCAAAGACTGCAGATAATCTTTAGGTTATTGGAGAAAAAATCCAAGGTAACAAGCATGGCAAAGGAGATTGGCGCCACGGTACAGGAGGTGCACCGGAATTTTGTTCGACTTGAAGACGGTGGATTTATCGCAAAAGACACTGATGGATATTACAATTTAACAACATATGGAAAAACAATCTGCTCGCAGACTCCATCGATTATCTTTCTGTCTAGGAATAGAAAATACTTTGAGGACCACACCTTTGGTGAGATCCCACCAAAATTCATCATGAGGATTGGCCAGCTTGCAAATTACACACATGTCAAGGGTGTATCAAAGGTCTTGGAACAGTGGAAGTCAATTTACAAAAACGCAAATCAGTACATCTATGAAATGCTGACTGAAATTCCGCTGGATATCATAGAGCCAAAGGTAAAGCAGATAGCTAAAGGAGTGAAGTTCAACTATATTTTATCAGAATCTGCAGTTGTACCCAAGGGAAGAAAAAAACTCCTTGCCAAGCTGAACTATGACTCTTTTCTGCAAAAAGGCCTAATTGAGAGAAAAATGAAAAAGACGATTCAAACTTTGATCGTGTTAAACGAACATGAGGCAAGTGTTTCATTTCCAAACGAGGATGGCGAGGCAGACCTGACAGAGATTTTCTACAGTACAGATGCAATGTTTCATGAGTGGTGCCTGGATTATTTCAGGTACAACTGGTACGAATCGGAGATATTTCAGGAATCCAAACTAAAGGAATAGAAAAAAATTCCTAGCTTGT
>RHCX01000122.1 GCA_010028495.1 Nitrososphaeria archaeon
TTCTTGTCTGGGCCAAAGGAAAAGCCAGTCACTGTACTGATACTTCCGACTTTTTTGTTCTTATGAATTGCACCTAACGCGGGTGCTCCGTCTTCAATTACAACTAGGTTGTGTTTTTGTGCAATTTCATTAATCTCTACATTTTCTGCGCTTTGACCTGCATAGTCTATTGGCATGATTGCTTTTGTCTTTGGCGTGATTGCTTTTTCGATCTTTTTTGGATCTAGATTAAATGTATCTGATTCTATGTCGACAAAAACCGGTTTTGCTTTATTTAATACAATAACGTTTGATGTGGCAGCAAAAGTATAGGGAGTAGTGATGACCTCGTCACCTTCTTTTATGTTCATAGCAGCCAATGGTAACAACATAGCTGATGTTCCAGAATTTACGGCAACGGCATCTTTTACTCCTACGTATTTTGCAAATTCTTTTTCAAATCGATCAACATACGGTCCAGGTCCTAGAAAAGTGCCTTTTACTGCTTCGTACATTGCTTGCGCATCTTCTTCTGTTATGTGTGGCTGTCCTACTCTGATTTTGTATTCCGGCAAAACAATTTTTTGATCATTTTTATGTATATAACCGTAACATACAATTTGTTTCACCAAAATGATTTCAATCTATTTATAGAAAGAATTCTTTGTCAGGATGTGACTACCGCTATTCTGATTCTTACACTAAATGAAATTGATGGTATGAAAAAAATTGTACCGAAAATAAACAAGAACTGGGCAGAAGAAATACTTCTGGTGGATGGTGGTTCTACTGATGGAACTATTGAAGAGGCAGAAAGGCAAGGACTCAAAGTGTTAAGACAAAAAATCAAAGGACATGGCGCAGCAATTTTAGAGGGAGTTGAAGCAACAACTTCTGATAATATCGTGATTTTTGGACCAGATGGAAATCATGAACCTGATGAAATACCGATTTTGATTGAAAAAATAAAGGAAGGATATGATCAAGTGTTGATTTCGCGTTTTGGAAAAGGATCTGTAAACTTAGATGCCGACATTGTTGAGAGATTTGGCAACAAAATGTTTGCTTTCTTGGTAAATGTATTCTTTGGCGGTCAGTGGACAGATACACTTAACGAAAGCAGAATTATAACAAGAAAGGCGTTCTATGAATTGAATTTTGATGCGTTTCAGATGGCATCAACACAACAAATGAGCATTCGAGGCCTCAAAAAAAGACAAAAAATTCTAGAATTGGTTGGAAATGAAGGGGAAAGAATTGGTGGAAAAAAGAAAATGCGACCGCTTCATGTGGGTTATGATCTGAGTAGACAAATTCTAAGAGAGTTTGCATTCTGGCACTAGTTTGATCCAATCATGAAAGAACTTTATAGTGACAAAATAAACTTCTGATAAATCATGTATACTTTACGAAATGATTTAGGTTATTCAAAAAAAACAATCACAATATGTCTTGTGGCAATTGCAATTTTATCTTTAGGTCTCAAACTGTATACGACGAATTTCTCTGTCCTTCCTTCTGAAGATACATTTGGTTATGTCCTACGAGCCATATCTCATATGCACGGAGACTTTACAGAACCTGCAAGGAAAACTCTTGGTTGGTCAATTTTTGTTTCACCGTTTTTCGAAATAACACATCCGAATAGCTTTCTTGATTATGTGAATATAGTGCGTGGAATAAGCTTGGGAATATCAACAATCACTATTCTACCAATGTATGCACTGGCAAGGCGATTCTTTGATGAAAAATACTCTCTAGTCGCAGCATTTCTTTTTGCCATTGAATCACATCTTAACTATAATGCTGGGCTTGGACTGTCAGAACCGCTTTTCATTTTAGTAGCTATTCTTGCGATCTATTTCATTCTCAATAAAAAACCGGAATACTCGTTTTTGTCATTTTTGTTGGTTGGCGTACTTTGGTGGATTCGATTCAACGGAGTTGTGATGCTGTTAGTAATATCAATAATCTACTTGGCCAATTTCCAAAGATCCAAATCTAATTTACTAAAACTTGCTATTGGAATTCTAATATTCTTGGCAGTTTCTTCGCCAATGCTGATACAAAAATACCAGCAATATGGTGATCCTCTGTACTTCTCTCAAGGATCTGCGCTATACACTGGTGATTATTCTGCAATACTTGCTGAAAACACAAAATCTCTCAATTATTCTCCTCTTGATTACATACATGATCATGGGATTGCTGGCTTTTTACAGAAATTCATAGCTGGTGGCATTTATCATGTGTTAGATCAAGCCGCAAAGCTCTCACTGCCTTATCTGTTTTACATGCTACCGTTTGGAATCCTCTTCTCATTTAGAGCATTTGATCAAAACCCAAAATACATCAGAGCAAATTGGATTGTTATTTTGATAACACTGGGATCATTTGTGACTTATTTTGCTGTGGTACAAGAACGTAGACTCATATTCCATACTGTGCCGTTTCTCATAATA
>RHCX01000123.1 GCA_010028495.1 Nitrososphaeria archaeon
CTCTATTACGTATACAGTTGGAATCTACAGAAGACAGTTAGAACCAGCAAAGACATTTACCGAATATGCTATTTTTGTGGCATTTTTTCCTCAACTCGTGGCAGGACCAATATTGCGTGCAAAGGAATTCCTGCCCCAGCTCAGAGAAAAAATTGTAGCCTCCACTGTTGGCGGCAAGTTTCGTCTAATTGTAATTGAAAAATCTAACCTAAAGTATGGCGTCACTCTAATGATCTTTGGTTTTCTAAAAAAGATGTTTTTTGCAGACAATATCGCTCCTCTAGTAAATGATGTATTTTCCAATCCGGTTGGACATGATTCTCTAACCATAATTCTGACTACATTGGCTTTTGGTATTCAGATATACTGCGATTTTTCCGGATATTCCGACATTGCACTTGGTGCTGCCTGGATAATGGGATTCAAGATCCCAATTAACTTCAACAAGCCGTATTTTGCCACGTCACCATCAGACTTTTGGAGAAGATGGCACATTTCACTGTCGACGTGGCTCAGAGATTATCTCTATGTTCCGCTAGGAGGAAATCGCAAGTCCAAGTACAGAACATATCTGAATTTGTTTATTGTCATGTTCTTGGGTGGATTGTGGCACGGGGCATCATGGAATTTTGTCATCTGGGGAACACTGCATGGGGCATATCTGGCAATACATCGTGTATTGAACAATAGATTCCCGCAAATATTCAGTACAAATCTTGGCAAGAACAAAATACTCAAGATAGTAGCAATTTCTGTAACTCAATATTTCATATTTTTTGCATGGATACCATTCAGAGTAAAAGAACTCGACAACATGACATATGCAATGCAGAAATATTTGATTCCAGACATAACCATTTCCTCATTCATAGGAATAATCAAGTCATACGAGTTGCCGGTTGTATTTATTACAATATTTGTAATATTACATTTCATATCATACAAAAAAGGCAATTTGGTTGAAACAATATCAAAATTTAGACCAATTAACTGGTTTTTTTTCTCAACTATTTGTGGTCTTTTGATCGTGTTGTTCTATGGCGGTAGTCCAAAAGAATTCATTTATTTTGAATTTTGATTAGTGCCAACGCAATAGATACAGATGTTGGGCGTCATTGTTACTCATTTTCAACATCAGAAATCAGATATTTTATACGTTGAAGTTATATGTTGAACAGCTAACAAAATGATAGAATTTGGATATTGTAATAGGCATACCGGCATATAATGAGGAAGAAAAAATTGCAGGAATTATTTTAAAACTTAAAAAAATTACTGACAAGATCATAGTTTGCAATGACGGTTCTTCTGATATGACAGGAGAGATTGCACAAAACCTTGGGGCCATTGTTGTCACTCATCCAAAAAATATGGGTTATGGTGCAGGCATACGTAGTATTTTCCTCAAGGCCAAAGAGATACAGGCGGACATCCTAGTTACTTTTGATGCAGATGGACAACACCGAATAGAAGACGTTCAACCAATAATAAAGCCAATTCTCGAAAACAAGGCGGACATAGTAATAGGTTCCAGATTTCTTGAGAAAAATGAACAAATGCCGGAATACAGAAAGCTTGGAATCAAAGTTATAACGAAATTAACAAATGCTTCAATGAACGATTCTCTAACAGACTCACAAAGTGGCTTTAGAGCATACAATAACAAGGTTCTCAATGACATTATTCCTTCTGATTACGGCATGGGGGTTTCAACTGAAGGAGAAACGTCTACACATCATCCAGTTTCGCATGGAGTCTCTGTAATACTGAGTACTATCAAGTACACATCAATTGAGCATCCGCTGAAATTCTATGGAATACCAGCACTAGTATTTTTGGTAGTTGGTCTTTCATTCGTCTTATGGACAATTCAAAACTATGCAGATGATGGAAAAATAATAACAAACATTGCATTGATTGGAGTTGGCACTACAGTTCTTGGAGTAATATTGTTAATAGCCGCAATTCTTCTCTATTCGTTGATTAATGTGGTAAGAGAAAATAATGCCAGATGAGAATAGACGTACATAGATCATGGTAAAAGACTCTTTTAAGAGAAAAGTATTTGCGTTAAAAGATCTTGGATTTGTGGGTCTAGCCGACATAGGTGGAAGAGCAATCTCGGCTGTTTTTTGGTTCTACATCATAACTTTAATGGAAACGTCAGAATACGGTCTGCTCAATTATTATGTGGGAATAGCAAGTCTAGCTCAGCTAATATCACTTGTAGGAACAACTAATGCTCTTACCGTGTTTGTTTCAAAGGGAATCAAAATTCAATCTACATTCTTTGCTCTTTCGTTGATTGGTGGGAGTATTTCTGCAGTAATTCTTTTTGTTATTTTCCAACGGCTAGACATGATCCTTCTTTTAATGATGTTCATAGTAAGCGATTCTGTAGGCGGAGTATTACTAGGCAAAAAATCATAT
>RHCX01000124.1 GCA_010028495.1 Nitrososphaeria archaeon
ATGCATTTTTCTTGGGCGACATAGGCTTCGCCATCCAGTCTGAGTGCACGCGCCTCATCAAGTGATGTTGCAAAATGAAGTCCTATCGAACTGCTTCCATCGATACGTTTCAAAACGGCGGGGAAAGGAATGCTTACCTTGCCAGCATCCACATCCGAAAGAAGAGCCGTCACCGGCGAAGGAATTTTTTGTGCTGTGAGTACTTTCGACGTGAGAAGTTTATCGCGCGCCACCTTAACTGCCTCAACCTCAGAGACTACGATCCTAGACCTGTATTTGGATAAAACGCTTTGATTCTCAGCTAGAATCAGCAATTCCGTATCGATTGTAGGGATAACCATATTCACCTTATTTTCAGAGCAAATCCTACTTATGGTGCTAATATAATCTGGCTTATTGCAGTGTGGTACAATGTAGCATGAATCAGCAATCTGGCAAGCAGCACTAAGTTGTGGATTAGAATCCACAGCAATGGTACGTAAACTTATATTTAACGTCTCTGCATCGCGACGCAGAGAGTTGATTAACTCCACTCTGCGACCAGCAGAGGTAATGCAAATGGTTAAACTTTTCATTTGATGAAATTGAACAACAGATTGCTAAAAAAAATTAAAACGCTATAGTTGTCACATGCTTGATGCCTCTGTTTATCTAAACTTTTATCTTTATATAGTCTTGTCTATTACGCTGATTAGCATGTTGGTATACGTAAATACATCCAACGGAATAGCGATGTTTAGAGGTTATAATAAATTGATGCTTTGGGTATCTGCATCTTTTATTGTTTTCTTTTTAGGCACCAGACCAATGAGCGGGCAATACTTCGTCGATATGGCGACCTATGCTGATTTGTTTAATCAAGCAGCAATTACAGGTTTTCATAAAAGCCCCGACTGGGCATTTGCTTGGTTTAATGAAATTTTTGCTAAATTTTTTTCGTTGGAGGTCTTTTTTTTAACATGCACTGCAATCTATGTGATATCCAATATAACTGCCTTTTCCAGAATTCACGGTGGTTGGGCTTTTGCAGTTTTTCTTTCTGTTCTAGGAGGATTTCAAACCTACCCTTATATTGTGAACGGTATTCGTAATGGACTGGCAACGTCTCTACTTCTGTTAGCTTTTTCTTTTTGGGATCGAAAGTTAATGATGATAGCCATCATGGTAGTCGCTTTTGGTACTCATAAATCAACACTTATTCCGATACTAGGCTTTATCCTTACAGGATTTCATGCACGACCTATCGTTTATGGCATCGCCTGGTTTGTTGCTTTTGTTATTTCTGCGATTGGGGGAGCTGGACTCACTCAAACATTAGGGTCTCTCATTTCCTTTGGAGAAGATGAACGTTTTTCATCTTATACCCAAGTTGAACTATTTGGCATGGGAAAGGCCGGATTTCGTCTCGATTTTATCGCCTATAGTATTATTCCCATTGTGATTTCGTATTACTTGGCTTCTGCGGAAACCAAAAAAGATCTTTTTTATCAGCGGATTCTTTGCACCTATTTATTCTCCAATGCTTTCTGGCTATTAGTCATTTATTCCGAGTTCTCAAACCGTTTTGCCTACCTATCTTGGTTTATGGTGCCTTGGGTAATTATTTACCCCTTTATTCCTCCAAAAAACTCTGCAGTCCAAACTCCTAGTAAATACCTTGGTCCTGCTTTAGGTTAAAAACATCAAGGTAATAACCCCAAATCAAATCTTGAGAAAATTCTTTGCCAATGCGGCTTCGCGAAGCCTCACCGTGAATATTTCTTAAATTTTTATTTAGAAGATATAATTCTATTTTCTTGGTGAGCGCCTCTACGTCGCCGTAACTCACCAAAAAACCTGTTTTATCAGCAATAATTGCATCCCTTACTCCTGTTACATTATAAGCCACGGTAGGTATCGATAATGCTGCAGCTTCAATAATGGACTGGCCAAATCCCTCTCTGGAAGATGGAAAAACATGTACATCTAGGAGACGAAGATAAGGTGAAACGTTCTTAACTAGTCCTGTGAAAAATACCGATTTATCGTTCTTCATTTCTATTACCAATTTTCCCCCAGCCTCAGTATTTATTTCCATAGGGCCAATACAAATTAAGCATAAATCTGGAAAATTTTTTTTGAGTATACGAAACGACTTATAAAGATCGGCGATGCCTTTATCTTCTGTGACTCTTCCAAGATAACCTATCACTGGCACATAAAGCGGAAGCCCCATCACACTTCTAATATCATCACTTTGCTTGTTGAGTTCCGTAGTAATTCTAAAATTTTTTAGATCAATTCCGTTAGGCGTACCAGGATAGATTGATTTAACCTTATCACCAAAACACAATTTTCGATTTAAAATGAGCTCTCTGAGACTCGGGCTTACGGTAAGGGCATCTGTTGCAGAAAAAAAACTCAGCCTATCGCATATATCTAGAATCCAA
>RHCX01000125.1 GCA_010028495.1 Nitrososphaeria archaeon
TTAGCACCAAACCACTGATCGTGAGGACTCATTGCCGCACAATAAGTAATCACAAGTGCTGGCTGTCCAGAGCGACCTGCGCGACCACTTCGTTGTGCGTAGTTTGCTGGAGTCGGCGGAACGTTTCTAAGTAAAACGAAGTTTAATGCAGAGATATCAACGCCGAGTTCCATGGTTGGCGAACACACCATCACTGGAAGTCTTTGGATATCCTTGTTATGAATTTCCTTCCAGCGTTTTATATCGCTTTCTCCAAATCTAAAACGGTGTTCGAGCAATTCTCGTCTTTCATGCTCAACTTGTGCAGTATGCTCTTGCGCTTCAAAATCGAACAAGAGTGATGATTTATTTGTGAATAATTCACTGACTGAACGATAGAGCTCTAAGAAATAGGGATTAGCGCGACTCTTATGAGAAGGCTCAGCCGGAACCCAAAGTAATTCCTGGCTCTTTAACTTCCACCCTTTCTTACCATCATCTAGGTCATCAAATATAGTAATACCCAAATCTACACCTTGTTGTAAAACCCACTCTAGAACTTTTGTTAGTGCAATCTTACCATCAGCTTTCTTGAGAAAGGTGGCTTGGTCTTCAGACCAAAAACTCATTCTAGAGATTTGCCTAATAATTCCTGACTTCGGAGATGCAGAAACAAGTGATACTTTTCGATTTCTGACAGCATTCATTACTAAATATGACCCGTTGCTCAAACGCTCGTCATCATTGAAAATCCAAGGCGCACGAAGAACGCGACGTGCGGCGCCCTTAACAGTCTCTTGTCTATTCGAAGCAAATTGTTCAGCCGAAATACATAACTGTCTCCGCATTTGAACTACAATCTCTTGAATAAATGCCCTCCGTCCCGCTGGACTTAATTTTGTAAAGAGCTCTGGTGCATCTTTTTTAGTTTCAATATCTGCAGCAAATGACTCGAGATTTTTTAAACGAACATCCAACAACTCAAGCTGCTCTAAGTTCGGGTGATTAAAGCGCCAACCTCTACGAAGATCAAAAAGCAATCTATAGCCTACAACGTATTGAAGTGTAGCAGCTGCTTCACTCAATGCACCACCTTTGAGGTTTGGATTTTCTAAAAACTCATTAAGTGCAGCTTCATTACCTGGACCAAATCCAAGAGCTTTTACAACATGATCGGCTAAATCAGAAACTGTCACACCGTTAGGGAAAGACTTGAGCGCCGACATTAATGCACCTCTTAACGTGAGAAGGAAAATAAAGTCATTAAAATGGCCGGCTTGAAGTGCGGCATCTTGGCGATTATCCGAAAATGCTAAAAGTTTACGGAAATCAGGATCACCCTTTTTTGGTGCTTCACCTTCGAAAAGGCGACGAAGTGATGAATAAACAATTGCGGTAGTAGCGGAGGAACGACCTTCGCCCGATAGGCCGGCTAGACGATTGAAGTCACGACCATTGGCATCATATGCGACCTTACAGCTAACACAGAAACTGAATTTTCCAGGCAGGAACCATGCTTTAATCGAACTTCGTGAGTCGCCACTAACGGAATCTCCATTGGTAGCGACTTGAACGAGAGTAGGAATCTTTTTAAGAAATGACTTTTTGACTTTTACAACATCTGATTCTGGCTCAAGCCAATATTGGGTCTGACCAAGCCATTTTAGATCGCCAAAGTACCATCGCAGAAGACATCCTGCTCACTCTCAAACAGACCTTGTCTGGCGTACAGGATCTGGACTATGCCAAGGCCATCAGTGCTATGAATAAACAGATGTTGTCTTTGGAGGCCGCGCAGAGCAGTTTCAGCAAGCGTACCTGCACCTTTTATAAACTGGTGAAGTCGGAATGCAAAAAAACTTCTTTTGGGGTCTTCAGGATACTTCACCTCATATGCGGCTAAGAGAAATTTTTTGAGATAAGCAGCTGCCTGTTCTTTCGTGACTCCATTTCCAGCATCCTTAGCAAACTGTTCCGATGCTACTTTTAAAGAAATAGGTTTAGCACGACGCGGAGGCTTTCCTGGTCTTACTTCTATACCCATATTTAATTCAACCCAAACTGCTACAGGGTGATTTCGGTAAATTTCAAAATCAGCTGAGGGTATAGGCTCTTTAATGGATTTTGCTAAAAGTGGATTTACATCCTCTAAACTAGCAGATGGATTGGTTACTCGCTCAAGAGTTTCACCGATAATCGATTCAGGTAAAATTTCTGTACCGAAAAATTTTGTAGCTACACGTGATACAACCCGTCTGCGCTCATCTTCATCACCCGAGGAAGACATTGTAGCAGAAGTTCCAATACAGAGCAGGTTATTCGCTTTAAGTCGTGAGCGCACGCGACGCACAAGTAATGCAACATCCGCACCCTGCCGTCCGCGATAAGTG
>RHCX01000126.1 GCA_010028495.1 Nitrososphaeria archaeon
ACCTATAGCTTGCAAAGCTACCGCTCTACCAGCTGAGCTATACCCCCACTTTAACCAAAGATGGTTATGACACACAGCTCACAAAAGCTATTGTGGACGCAACAACCATCCCTGTAATCGCTTCAGGTGGATGCGGGGCACCTGAACACATGCTATCTGTTTTTAAAAATACCGATGTTGATGCGGCACTGGCTGCGTCGATATTCCACTATGAAACACATTCTGTAGATAGAGTCAAAGAATACCTAAAAGAAAACCATATCCATGTACGATTATAAGTAAATTCTTTGTCTTGTTTATATGAAAAAAACTATCAATGATCTTGATTTTTCAAAAGGTGGTGGATTAATTCCAGTCATAGTTCAAGATGCTAACACAAAAGAAGTACTAACTTTGGCATATGCTAACAAAGAATCACTCTCACTGACCCAAAAGACCGGTAATTCATGGTTTTGGAGCAGATCAAGGAACAAACTATGGATGAAAGGAGAAGAATCCGGTAATGTACAAAAAGTAAAAGAGATTCTAGTGGATTGCGATTCTGATGCTATAGTGTATATCGTCGAACCGTCGGGACCAGCATGTCATACCGGTGAACGAGTTTGCTTTCATCATAATCTAGATTAACAAACTCTTTGGAAATTACCTGTTTCACTTTCTAGTGTATCATTTAATATTTTGAACTTTAATTCTTGATATTTTGTCCCGTCAAATATGATCGTCCACTCGCCTATAAGATCGTCAACAGTACAAATATTACGATTTTTTGATATTGATGGTTTGAAATAATAATTAAAACTTGATTTTTGTGCACCATCAAAAGGTAACGAGATATATTTTGTTGTACCGTTTGGAAGTACAAATATTGCACTACCTGCATCGTTTAACGCTAAATTATCTGCTACAAAAAATATGTTCTCGCCCATCTTGTACTCAAATTTGTTTATTGCAAATGGGCCGGATCTGTTCCAACCCTCAAACGATTCTTGTTTTTTCGGTGGGGTGATGGTAATTGGTTCAACAAACATTATTGTTAGTGTTATTAGTATTGCTAATGATGCTATTATTCCAATACCGATCAGTTTTCTGTTCAACTTTTTCTAGTTCTTTTGATATATAGTAAAAACCTTCGGTGTTATTCACAGAATTACTCTCTCGTTTTTTCCTACTTAAATTTCCGACCATATAATTTAAGTATCGCTAAACTTGATATTAGGACATTTTAACTAGATAATGAATACGATTTCTGTTATGACAAAGATACATCTTCAATGCAGAGAGTGCAAAAAAGACTATGATTCTACGTTCAGGTACATTTGCGAAGAGTGTTTTGGACCATTAGACGTCAAATATGAGTTTTCTAATATATCAAAAAACACTTTTTCTGGAAGAGAGCATACCTATTGGAGATATCTGGAACTTTTACCTATTCAGAACAAAGCAAACATTGTGAGCATTAATGCCGGAATGACTCCACTAGTTAAAGCAGAAAAACTGGGCGAGAAGCTTGGACTCAAAAATCTATACATAAAGAATGATTCTGTCAACCCGACATTCTCCTTCAAAGACAGGCCAGCAGGAATAGCAGTATCAAAGGCAAAAGAATTTGGATTATCGGCAGTTGGCTGTGCGTCCACTGGCAATTTGGCATCTGCAACTGCAGCACACGCAGCAAAAGGAGGATTTCCATGCTATGTATTTGCCCCAAGTGATATTGAACACGCAAAAATTGCTCAAGCACTTGCATACGGATCTAAGTTCATTGCGGTCGATGGTACATATGACGATGCAAACAGAATCGCCGCACAAATAGGTGATAGTAAAGGAATCGGAATTGTAAACATTAACCTGAGATCGTATTATGTTGAAGGATCCAAAACATTGGCATATGAGGTAGCAGAACAACTTGACTGGAGTGTTCCAGATCATCTGGTTGTTCCAGTAGGTAGTGGAGCAATGCTTAATGCAATATGCAAAGGATTTGAGGAATTACAAAGCGTATCGTTGTTGAACAATGTATCCAACATGCACATGATTGCAGCACAGCCTCATGGATGTGCACCAATAGTGGATGCATTCAAAAAAGGAACAAACGAAGTAATCCCAGTTGAGAATCCTGATACAATAGCAAAAAGCCTTGCAATAGGCGATCCTGGTGACGGGCGTTATGTGTTAAAGCGACTAAAACAATACAATGGCTATGCTGAAGAGTCTAACAACAAGGAAATTCTCGATGCAATACTATTGCTTGCACAAACAGAGGGAATATTCACAGAACCTGCAGGCGGCGTGTCCGTAGCTGTATTGAAGAAAATGATAGATGATGGAAAAATTGACAAAAATGATACTAC
>RHCX01000127.1 GCA_010028495.1 Nitrososphaeria archaeon
TAAACCTTAGACACGTTTTACCACCATTATGGAAAAATATTTTGTAGTCATTGTAGATTCATTTACTTCTCCAAGTGTCATCTTGCGGACAATTTCATTTGGGGTTCCAAGATCTTGGCCTATAGCAAATATCGAATCATTAGAGAATCCAGCTTCTTTTAGCAATTTTATCACTTGATCAAAATATCTTCCGTCCTTGAGAAATATCATGGTGTCGCAGTTTCTTGCAGTTTCCTTTACTCGAGACAGATCATAGCATGACGGTATTACTGCCATGGTCTCTGCCCCCTCTGCAAGGCTGATGCCAGCCTTTGATGCAAACGTAAACATCGATACAATTCCAGGTATGACATTGATTTTGATTTCAGGATGCTTTAGCTGTAATTCCCTGTGCAGGTATATCCAAGTGCTGTACAGGTATGGATCACCCACTGTCAGATAGACTACTTTTTTTCCTTCCAATATTTTGCCTGCCAGAATTTTTGTATTTTTCTCCCATGTTGACTCTAACGTCTCCTTGTCTTTGACCATTGGAAATACAAGATTAACAATTTCAGGCATCTTGGATTTGTTTAGTAACGATTCCACAATAGAAAGTGCTATGCTTGGCTTGTCCTCTTTGGCAGTAGGGCACGCGATGACATCAGCATTTTGAATTGCTTTGATTCCTTTTACTGTGAGTAATTCCGGATCTCCTGGACCACAACCAACACAAATCAAATCATGCATGATAAACCAAAAATTTTTCCTAGTTAAAAGCGAATCTAGGTCTTTGTTGCAGAGATTATTGTCACTGGATTTCTTGCAAGCATCATTGTTCCGGTGCTAGTCTTTTTGCTTTTTGATATTGTAACTTGTATAATATCAACATCAGAAAATCCAAGCTTGTATATCACATCCAAGACAGCATACAGAGTTTCAATCAGTATAACGCCAATTACTATTCTTCCCCCAGATTTGAGCTTAGAATTGCACAATGTTACAATATCCTTGGTGTCTCCACCAGTTCCACCCACAAATATTGCGTCGGCTTGCGGCAGCTCAGAGATTTTTTGCTTGGCATCTGCCAGTATAAGCTCGACATTTGCGATCCCAAATTTGCCAAGATTTTTTCGAGTAAGATCAATTGCCTTTGGATCCATATCAATGGCGTAGATTTTTCCCGTTTTTCCTATTTGGATTCCTGCTTCGACGGTTATAGAGCCGCTTCCGCAACCAATATCATATACTAAATTGCCTTCAGATAGGCGGGCTTTGCTGATTTGTATGACACGTGCTTCTTCTTTTGTTATGGGGACATCCTCTGTTCTTTCAAATTCCTCATCCGGAATGCCGGGAGTTTTGTGATTCCACATGTTAAATTGGCTTTAGTGGTATTGGGCCAGTTGCTGGCAGGTGCACCAGTGTATAGGATAGAATCCATACAAATAAGTAAAGAAAGACATATGTGCCAAGGCCTGTCGTTACTATCTTCTTTCTGTCAGATCTAGGCAGGCCGATTTTCATGCCCTTTCCTATTACTGCAGATGCGATAAACATCACAATCATAAATCCAATTGAAGCCCATCTTCTTTCTTCTCCTTCGATCGATTCAAACGCAAACGTTGCAATTATACCACCAAGTGCTGCCATTCCTATTCTTATCCAGAATAGCTTGTCCAAGAGTCGCTTTCGTCTGTCTAGATCATCTTGACTGTCAGACGGTGCTGCAATCTCTGGTGTATTGTTATCTACTGGATCAGTAGAGTCTGGTGATTTTTTCTTTGAGTGTTTCAACGAAATTTCTAAAGGTGACTCGACCGTGTCGGGTTTAAAATGTTTGGTCGCACTCAGTTCATTAGTGAGGGTATCTGTGTGAGGTTTGGTGATGTATGGTGGGATTAGCTGGAATAGAGCTTGCCTTTTTGGTCAGGGATATATCAGAAAAAACTAGAGACTATTATGTCAATAACATCTATTCTATAAATCAGAACAGTATTCTGTTTAAGCTACATCATCCAGAAAAACCGGATCTATTTTTGGTTGTGTCATCAATCGGGATGTGGTTTACTGGAATCAAGATTGAGGCAGTAGAAGATAACAAGCTAGTCAAGCGTTTACGCGACGATCTTTTGCGGCTAAAGCTAGTCAAGATAGAACAGATTGATCTAGAAAGAATTGCATATCTGACATTTTCCGGGTTTGACAAAGAGTTTGTGGACATTGATGTAGAAAACTACGATTACGTTATTGGCAAATTTTTAAATGAAACGAATGAAACAGTG
>RHCX01000128.1 GCA_010028495.1 Nitrososphaeria archaeon
ATGACTGCATAAAAATCAAAATCACCGAGCTCTTTCAATGAATTACATACTGAATATGGAAAAAAATTACCACTCTCCCAAATAACTAGTCTATCTTTCATATTCTAAATTTGGAACGATTATTACTTTAGTGTTATCTAGCTAGAAAAATTTACGATTTGAGAGAAAGATTCTAGTACTGTTAATATTAACAAAACCTAATGTTTGCCGGAAAAAAGATACTCATCACGGGCGGAACTGGCTCATTAGGACAGGCGCTTGCCAAAAGATTGCTTCAGACAGATGCTGCAACAATACGGATTTTCAGCAGAAATGAAAACAAACAGGTCATGATGGAGTCAGGCTTTCATGACAAGAGACTCAGATTTTTGATTGGCGATATTAGGGACAAAGAACGACTAGTAACAGCCTTAGAAGACGTGGATGTTGTCTTTCATGCTGCAGCATTAAAACACGTTCCTGTTATAGAGTATAATCCATTTGAAAGCATAAAGACCAATGTGATAGGCTCGCAAAATGTAATTGACGCATGCCTGCAACAAAACGTAGAGACTGCAGTATGTATTGGAACAGACAAGGCAGTTTCCCCCCTCAATACTTATGGGGCAACAAAACTACTAATGGAAAAACTATTCATTACTGCAAACAATTACATGAATCGAAAAAAACACCGAACAAAGTTCCTAGCGGTACGCTACGGAAATGTTGTTGGGAGTAGTGGCTCTGTAATTCCTAAATTTATCGAGCAAATCAAGGCCAAGAAAAAGATAACAATAACCGATCCAAAAATGACAAGATTTAGTATTACAATGGATCAAGCCTTAGACCTGATCATAGATACTGCTCTAAACGGAAAGGAGTCCGAGATTTATGTTCCAAAGCTGAAGGCATATTCCATCACAGATGTCAAGGACACACTGTTTGAATTAATTGGTAAAACTGGAACCGAGGTTGTTGGAATTCGACCTGGCGAAAAATTACACGAGGTGCTAATAAACAAAGACGAGATGCGTTCAAGCTGGGATCTAGGTAAAAAATACATGATTGCCAATCCGTTACGAGACGATTCAGATATTAAAAAATCCTATAAAAACAAGATCAAAAAAATCAACAATATTGAAACATATTCTTCAGATAACGTTGAAAAACTATCAAAAGAAGAATTGAAGAAAACAATAATACAATCAGGCCTTGTAGGATCTAAAAAATAATATCCAGATAAATGCCAAATTCCAAAGTATTCATAATTGCAGAGGCAGGATCCAATTGGAAGGTAGGATCGTACAATGCAGATGGATGCTCGTGAAATTAACAAGTATGTAAAAACTCACAAAGTTGCATCATATGAAATAAACCACATCAGGCTGTTAGAATATCTTGCAAGAACAAAAAAACCAATAATCTTGTCAACTGGCGCAAGCAATTATGATGAGATTGATTTTGCAGTGAATTTGTTAAAAAAACACGAAGTCAAAAAATATGCGTTACTGCAATGCACCGCCAAATATCCAGCCCCTCTAGAGTCACTGAATCTAGATACAATTCCACAGATGAGGCAAAAATACAAGGTTCCAGTAGGATTATCAGATCACAGCACAGATCCAGTTATTGGGCCTCTAGTAGCTGTTGCATTAGGAGCAACAATTATTGAAAAACACTTTACACTTGACAAAAACTTGCCAGGGCCTGACCACAAGTTTGCACTAGATCCACTGGAATTAAAAAAAATGATACAAAGCATACGAGATGCTCAAAAATCCTTTGGGGATGGTAAGAAATGCATCTTAGATGTTGAAAAAGAGCTAAGAGGTTTTGCGGTCAGAAGCATACAAGCAATCAAGGACATCAAAAAGGGAGACAAATTTGTAGAAGGCCATAACATAGATAATTATCCACTTGTCACTACACCTGGCGTAGAAGAATCCACGAATGTATCGATTCCGACAACATATAATATGATTGTTGCAATGTGTTGGGGTGGCGGCATTGGAAATAATAACGAGCTTCCATGGTCGCGGATTAAGAAAGATATTCGCCATTTCATACGCGTTACTAGTTCCAAACACGATCAGTCTAGGAAAAACGCGGTTATCATGGGACATACTACGTGGAAAAGTATCCCTGAACAAAATCGACCATTGAAATATCGCGACAACCTCATTTTAACATCGATGCTTCATGATAAACCAGCAAACACAGATGATGTTCGGTGGTTTAACAACATTGATGATATCAAACTGTACTGTAAACA
>RHCX01000129.1 GCA_010028495.1 Nitrososphaeria archaeon
AGATTACAGCAGATCTAGTCAAAGGAAAATCATCATTCACCGCATCGTATCTGGTTATAGTCAACTCTTGTACTCAAACAATAACAATCAACCCGATGACCGGACTGGACAAGGCCCAAGTAAACACCATAGTGGATGCAAGCAGGCCAAACATCTTTGATGTCAAGGTACAAGTCGATGCAAGCAAGCCTGCATCCGCAAAGGCACAGCAGTTCACAAACGGAACGCAAAAAGTCAAGGTAAGTGCAATAGTGGAATCAAAAGTGCCGCTCAGGGGAGTCGAAATAAGAACAATAACTGCAGGACAGAACTATTCAGATTATTCCACGACAAAGATGAACATCAAGCCGCTAGAAGGAATGCAAAATGCATACGTTGTATCTGCAGACCTGCCGGCATCCGTGCTAAAGGAGCCAGCTATTATCTACTGGATACATGCAACAAACAAGAACGAGAAAATCCAAGTCTCTGAAAAGTACGATATTGGAGTAAAGCCAAGCTATCCAGTAAACGCAAGAGTGGAAATTGATCTACCTGCTGCAAAACCGCAGGGCTCCACGCTGGTCACATCTGCATATGTGTACAACAAGGGCAAGCCATTCTTTGGCTCTGTATCATTACTGGTGAACGGAAAAGCAGTGTACACATCACCGGAATACGTCCTAAAAGGAATGACTCCAATTGATCTTACATGGGAAGTGCCAGAATCATCAGATACCAGTTATGACATCAAGGCAAGGCTAAACGCATATGACATAAAAATAGACACAAAATCGGCGACATTGCACACATTCCAGTCTACTGTATCATACCCGATATCGCAGACGATAAACATCCAGTCTGTTATGTATAAGCAACAAATAGTGGCAAGGGCAGCACTGGTGTATTCTTCTGATGCAAATCCTGATCTGCACTATAACGTAGTGGCGCCAGACGGCAAGTGCGTCATTGGCAGCTCCGATTCTTGCATTATACATGGCTCCACGTTAGGAAAGAGAGGCAATACAGAAAGCATCGACATAAACGGCCAGATATTTAGAATCAGGTATTCTGGATCGGAAAATCCATTGGAGAGATTCAGCATCACATCAGTGGATCCTATACAGGGAGACTGGAAGGTATCACTGGAGTCTGATTATAGTATAGTTCCGGATGCACATGCAATGCAAGAGACTTTGGTCAAAATAAAGTACAGAGAAATGTTTGCAAAACCAGTGACATTTGCATCAAATCCCGATGCGTAATCTCTGTCTTATGGAAATGATATCTCTGCAGTCAGAACTGATTCTAAATCCGCAAGCTTGATTCTTTCCTGCGTCATGGAATCACGTTTTCTCAAAGTTACAGTTTGGTCTTCCAGTGTCTGGTGGTCTATTGTTATGGCAAATGGAGCACCAACCTCATCCAATCTTCGATATCTTCTGCCTATTGCACCGGAATGGTCCAAAAATGCATCATACTTGCGCTTCATTTTCAGAAATATCTCATCTGTTTTTTCCTTGAGGCCATCCTTTTTAACTAAAGACAAAATCCCGACATGAACTGGGGCCAAATATGGCTTTAAAGACAGGACGATTCTGTCATTTTCTTTTTCTTCTCGTAGGGAATGTTCTAGTATTGTGTATAAAGAGCGGTCAATTCCCATTGAAATCTCAAATACGTGCGGCAGGACCTTTTGCTCATCATCTAATACCTCGAATTTTTCCTTGGATTTTGTGGCGTGGCTGGTCAGATCATAGTCTGATCTGTAATTGCAAGCGACAAGCTCCAGCCATCCTGTTGCAGTCTGGACTTCAAAATCAAACGCAACAGTGGCATAGAATGCCTTTTCCTTTTCTCCCAGTCTGCGAAATCTGGACTTTGTCATATCTATTCCAGTTTTCTGATAGAACTCTGTCAGCAATCCCAAATAATATGCGACAAACTTGTTTGGCAATGCCCCAGAATCAATTGCCTGCTGGCATGTCATTGCCTTTAGCTCGTTGTTTATCCATAGTCGTATTGTAGTGTTTTGAACTTCGGCAAATCTTTCCGAGTCATTTAGTTTGTTTGGATTGCAAAACACTTCAATTTCTGCTTGATAAAATTCTCTTAATCTTAGGAGTGACTGTCTTGGCGAGATCTCGTTTCGAAAGCTCTTTCCTATTTGCGCTACTCCGATTGGAAGCTTGCCCCGCATTGTCTTGAATAGTCTTGGAAAATCCACAAAAATGGA
>RHCX01000130.1 GCA_010028495.1 Nitrososphaeria archaeon
GCAGTTGCAGAACAGCAAATCGGCGACAGATTCCCATCTGTTCCTTCACCATCTGGACTTTCGTCACAATCTTCAACTTACGAATAAGACGAAAGATTCCTTTTATTTTCTAATTTCCCAATCTATGATTTTTTGTACGTAGAATATTATCATGTGTGAATTTGCACTGTCATTTTTCATGTAAGATTGTGCCTAATCATAATTCCAAAATGGAACAATAACTAACAGAAAATAACCGTAAAACGTTATAATTAGCTACAAGGAGATTGTGTTGTGGTAAAGTATTCCACTCTAATAGTAGTTTTAGGCGTAATGACATTATCAATAGCTGTATTTGCTACCAATGCAGATGGCGCTGGCATAGTGTGGCGTGCGATAAACAAGACTGGCTCATCATTATTTGACATTGCAGATGTTGGATTTACCAGCTGCTCAAATGGCCAAGTTCTCAAATATCAAACATCAAACTCTACATGGATATGCTCATCAGGTTACACCAAAGTGAATAACCTTGATACTGCAGGTACCGCATCAATATTGGCAACTAATGCAACATTATCTGGTACACAAGCCACATTCAAGACACTTACACAAGGTACTGGCATTACATTAACAAACGGTACCAAGACAGTTACAATAGCAAATGCCGGGGTCACAACAATAGCTGGAACGTCAAACAATGTCACATTATCAGCATCAACTGGTTCAGTTACAGCGAATCTAGGTTCTAATGTTGTTATTACTGGAGGAGCTAATCAGACATTAAACAAAATATTATACACAAACGGTTTCGGTATGAATTACACTAGAGTTACTACCACCGCCACCACAACTATGGGTGATACAGGTGGAATACAGATTGTTAGTGCAGGAACAGGAAATAGAACTGTTTTCCTTCCAACATCGACAACAAATACTGGTCAATTATTCTTAATAATGAGAAACGATACATCTCCAGCTAAAGGCAACAGAGTGATCATAGACGCTTGGAGTAGCGAGAAGATAGATGGTGACTTAATGTATAATCTCACAAGAAATGGCCAAGCAGTATTATTACAATCTACAGGAACTGCGTGGACTTCAATCTTTGATATTGGTGAAGGTGTTGGGAGACCAGGAGATGCACACTTGAAAGGAACAGGAGCGAATAGATGGTATGGAAGCGCTATGTTCATAAACAAAACCGGTACCACTACGCAAAAAGCAAATACGATAACTGCCACTCCATTCCCAGTTGCGGCTAAGACAACATTTGACCAGATACAAATTGACGTAGTTACATTGAAAGCAGGATCAACTTGTAGGGCTGCGATTTATACAGATAATGGCAATGGTTATCCTGATAAGTTGGTGACTGGTTCAGATGTTGGAACCATAGCAACAAATGCTGCTGGTCGTGTTGGAAACACGTTTTCAGGCTCAATCACATTATCGTCAGGGTTTTATTGGCTTACTGCCCAATGTAGTGGCGGTGGTCAGGTCTTAAGAGCCTGGAGTAATGGTGCAATCTTTCCAACATTAGGAATTTCATCTGCATCCGGCATTAGTGCGCCAACTGTTGGTTGGAATGCCACATTTACATATGCTGCATTTCCTGCTAATTTTCCAGGGGCCGGTGCAACATTGACTACACATGGCCCTGCAATGGTACTAGTAAGAC
The DNA here is from genome assembly GCA_010028495.1 of Nitrososphaeria archaeon. Classification (GTDB taxonomy): domain Archaea; phylum Thermoproteota; class Nitrososphaeria; order Nitrososphaerales; family Nitrosopumilaceae; genus Nitrosotenuis. The sequence goes on from RHCX01000130.1 coordinate 1,661, forward strand.
CAGTAGGATAGTCAAGACCAAGTATTTTGTCTTGTTTTTGTAAAAAAAACAACTATGCACATAAATGCAAACAAGATCACGATTGGAACTCCAAATTCTGGCATGGTTTTATCAGGAGATACAATATTTCCCCATTTGCTTGGAGAAATTTTTTGAAAATCTTGATTTAATTGTAGATCAGGCCAAGAATAAAATTTTTGCAAGCTAGAGTCATACACTGAAACAAAAAATCCATAATTGTCTGATCTGCCTAACAGCTCTATTGGAATTCTGAACTCGTAACCAACATGAGAGATTGGAGAGTAACGATCATTTCGGTCCGATTGTGCACTGATTCCAACGAATTCGTCGGGATTTGAAATGGTTTTGAATTGCTCAGTATCTGTTGTTCCCTGATATGTTACAGCGTCAGAATTTGGCGATACGGCAAAACAGTAGTCGTTCGAGTCTGCGATTATGCCTTTATTGTTTTTGCCATCAAAGCACACTACTGCACGATCGTCATTGCTTATAGTGATATCATCAACTGCATCAATCATGACATA
>RHCX01000014.1 GCA_010028495.1 Nitrososphaeria archaeon
AGGATCAAAGATGGATTCGATTACCCAACAGATCCTACAATTTCAGCAAAATTAGGAATCCCTGCAATATGCATTATTAAAGGAATTTCTAGAGTTGAATCTGTAGGAATTATAACCGGAGGGATTAATTATAATACTGCACCAAAATTAAAAGTAATAGGAAATAATACAATAAAACTTTCTGCATCTATTCAAGGTGGATCAGTAACTAGTGTTAAAATTGATACGAATTCTTCTAGTTTAGATTCACCATTAAAAATAGTTCCTTATAATAATTCAAATGGTTATCCAATTGATAGCATTTATTAATTTCGTTTGCATATAGGATAGTATCTACATACAACGAATAGTTACGATTAGTTATATATGGATCGTAGTTTTTCTCTTGCTTGCAAAATACGACATTATAGTTTCAATGGAGCCATACACTAGCAGAATAAAGGAAATGGATCTTATCACATTTTCAACGGAAATAAACGAGATCATAAACAGCGGCAATATTCCGACTGATCTCAGATATCTAGATTTTGGGAAAAATGATTTTATTGTATGTGAAAACGCAATGAAAAAGTATCCAACAGTTTGTACGGCAATTCCAATTGTCTGAATCCATCTTTGTGGCGTATCATTGTGATACACAAACATGTCTACTGTGAGGCCAAGCCACATTATCATAAATCCAATTCCTATTGAAAAGAACGCAACCGTTAATCGAAATAGCGTAGGACTGCCTGTGTTTCTATATCCAATATAGGATAAGATTCCAATCATTATCCCTACTGCAAATCCGACCAGATTCAGAATGCTTTCTAAAAAAAATTCTGCCATTATTCCACATTATTTTGTTTGATTTTAAAAGTTAGTCCCATTCATCAAGCGTTCCGGCAGTCTGGCCTTCGGTAGAGCCGGCATAGTCGCCCAAAATATCAGAATATGTCACATCATGGTGCGCAACATACTTGACATATTCGCCGTACGACATTTCCAGATTACAGTTCTGGCAAGTAACCAAGCTAAAGTCTGATTCCAAAACTGCAGATCCCTTGCACTTTGGGCACTTGATCTTCACACAAATAATTGTCGATCTATGTTATTATTCATTGCCAAACAAAGAATAAATTGACTGCAAATTCTGTGTTGTATAATGGCAAGAACCTGTACAAAATGTAAACTCGAAATTCCAGACTCTGAGCAGCTAGACACAGTAGGTGGGGCATACCCGTGCTGTACAAAATGCTGGGAGGAATGGAAGACATACCGAATAATGGTAATGAACGAGCTCAGACTGGACATGTCACTGCCAGACCACAGAAAGCTACTCAAAAAGAACGAAAAGATCTTCGTCGGAGTCTTGTCACCTCAGGGCGACGTAATAGATTACTCCAACGAGGACAATAGAAAGCCGGACAAGCCGCAGGTCTAAAGACCTAGTCGAATCTTGGCGTTTTGAGGAATAATCAGGAATAATTGTCTTTTTTGCTGCTCTGTCAAGCCAGAGATTATGTTACCTAGAGATTTTGCGATTGCTTCCTGGTATTGCTTATCGATGTTTAGAAAAACCTCTAGTATTCCATCCAGATTGAAAAGAATCAGCTTTTGTGGATTTCTCAATACTTCAAAGACATATGCAGATGCCAGACCGATTCGCTTTTCCTCGGGCATCGTTGCCAGGATTTCAAGCCAGGTAGCAAAGAGCTTGGCAAAGTTTGGAAATGGTATGGTAGGTCCTGCTTCCAATGCGTTATTGATCACTTCGAGGCGATCGAGATCTGATAATGTGAAAAACTCGTCCATTCTTTTTCTCAGTATGGGCTTGCGCAAAAAGTCCGGCAGGTTTGCCAAATTGACAATGATATTTCCGGCAAAGTTTGGATGTGACATGACTATTCCAAATCACACCTGATTAAAAATTTAGATCGCAATTCCATAACTTGGCTTAAATTAAAGCTCAAGATGTCATCCATTGATGCCTTCGACCGTAGTAGTTGGTGGATTTTTTGGAGATGAGGGAAAGGGTAAAATCATTTCATATCTGGCGCAAAACGACAACCCGAGCATTGTAGTCAGAGGCGGCGCAGGACCAAATGCGGGCCACACAATTGAGGATGGCAATAAAAAATACAAAGTCAGAATGTTGCCGAGTGGATTTTTGAACAAAAAGGCAAGACTCATGATTGGTCCTGGAGTTGTAGTAAATCCAGATGTTTTACACAAGGAAATTGAAGAGTTTGGCGTTGCAAGCAGATCATTTGTTGATAATCATTGCGGAATAATAGAAAAAACACACACCGATGCAGATGGTGGTGGAATGCTAAAAGAAAAGATTGGCAGTACTGGCTCTGGAACAGGTCCTGCAAATGCCGACAGAGCCATGCGTACTCTGAAAATGGCAAAAGAAATACCGTCCCTCAAACCCTACTTGACCGATGTTGCTCAGGAATTACACACAGCATTAGATTCGGATGAAAATGTCCTAGTTGAAGGCACACAAGGCACGTTTTTGTCATTGTGGCATGGAACATACCCATTTGTAACATCCAAGGACGTCACCGCATCTGGAATATGCGCAGACATTGGCTTGGGGCCAAAAAACATCGACGATGTCATGGTTGTCTTCAAGTCTTATGTTACCCGCGTAGGCACAGGCACACTAAAGGGTGAGCTTCCAATGGACGAAGTTGCCAAGCGTGGCTGGTCGGAGGTAGGCACAGTCACGGGCAGACAAAGACGTGCAGCGGAATTTGATTTTGATTTGGCCAAGCGTGCAGTCATGTTGAATTCAGCCACACAGATAGGCCTGACAAAACTGGACGTGCTATTTCCAGAATGTGCGCACAAAAATTCATTTGACGATTTGAGTGAGGCTGCAAAAAAATTCATCACCAATATAGAAGACAAAACAGATGTCGCAGTTACGCTCATAGGCACCGGCCCAGGCGTAGCTGATATTGTTGATCTGAGAGAATAACTGTTTGAATAATTTTTGCTAAACTTTATTTTGCCAATTGTTTTACACGGTTCGTGGAAAAACCAAAATCTCCTAAATACATTCAACTAGCCTCACAATTAGAATTCTCACGCCTAGTTTCAGCACTAGAGCGAGTTCCACGAGTATCATTTATGCACGAGCATGACGGCAAAAAAATTCTTGCCATCCAAATGGACCTACTCAAAGAGCGTCCTGTCATTTACTATGTTCCTTTAGAGAAAAATGGTCACTATCTGGCATATGGCTTCAAAAACGGCAAAGAAGAAACATCCGTAGTCGATGCAGTCTCTGAGGCAACAAAACTCTATTCACCAATTGTAAAGATAAAGGAGCTACCGCCGTCACTAAGACAGCACCCTGATGAGCAGCTGGAAAAATACGAGTTAATTGAGCTAGAAGATTTAGCAAGCCTTGCAAAAATAAGCCATGGATACGAAGAAGCACCATTCCCGCTGTTTTCATTTCCGCAAGGCGACAAGTGGTTGATCGGAGTCTTTATGAATTTCAACGAAGACGGCCCGTCTTATTTCTGTCATGTGAAAATAAATTCAGAGCCGGCGCAACCATTTTTGAAATATTCTATGTTTAATGGTAATCCTCCTGTCTTTGCAGACAACCTGAATGAACACGGCTATTCATACATCAAAATAATAAAGCTAGTTGAGACACACCCACTAGTACACTATGAATAGCTTCCAAGAGCGAATAAAAAAACTAGCTCAACAAAAAAGCCCGCTCATTCTAGCAAACGACTATGACGATCACAAAAATCTAGAATCGAGAACTCTAAAGAACATCAAAACTTTGTCAGATTCGTTATGTGCAATAAAGTTCAATTTTCATTTGTTGTTGCCATTGGGAGAAAAACAGATCCTCAACATAACAAAGACTGCACATTCTCATGGGTTACAAGTAATAGCTGACATCAAGCTAAACGACATTGGTAACACAAATCTAGTTGCAGCCCAAACCCTTTGGAATCTGGGATTTGATTGTATTATAGTAAATCCAATGATGGGCCCAGGAAACCTGGAAAAGCTCATCAAATTATCGCACCAGAACAAAAAAGGAGTCATTTCTTTGTGCCATATGAGCTCACCCGAAGCCAAGGTAACGTACGAGCTAGGCGTAAAACTAGGCTCAAAAAGCACCCAACTCTACAAATTATTCCTGGACTGGGCAACAAAAATGTCTGCAGACGGAATTATAGTGGGCGCGACATTTCCAGATATCATTCAATATTGTAAAAAACAAAGCAAGGGCAAGCTGAACATCTTCTCACCAGGAATTGGAACGCAAGGTGGAGATATCTCCAGTACTGTTTCTGCAGGATCTGATTATCTGATTGTTGGAAGAACCATACTAAGCTCAAAGAATCCTGTAAAAACTGCACAAGAAATAGCACTAGCTAGCAAAAACTAGTGGTTTGGATTTTTTCAGCAAGCCTTTTGCATTCTGATAAGTCGTCTTTGAATACGCATCATCATATTCCAACCAAACGGAATCCAAGTGCTCATCAGATAATATTACAGACAAAGTTTTTGTTTTTCCCAAGAAAAACACAACTTCTTTTCTGACAAGCTTACCGTCATACTGGTATGCATAATGAATTTTTTCCTCAAATCCGTCGATAAACTCTACATCTGTGATTCCTGTTTCCTCTTTTGTTTCGCGTAATGCAGCTTGTCTTTCCGATTCGTTTTTTTCAATCCTTCCCTTGACAAAATCCCAGTGACCTGATGGATAATGCAACAGCAAAAACATTTTCTTGGAATCTTCTTCCCTAAACAAAACAATTCCTGCAGATCTTTCAGATGTTTCTTGCATTATTTTCCAACCCTTCTATTTCTTTTCTGAAATGTTCTGATTGCTCGAAGCAGATCAATTTTCCTAAATTCCGGCCACAAAATATCCATAAAAATCAGCTCACTATATGCTCCCTGCCAAAGCAAAAACCCGCTCATTCTCTGCTCGCCTGAGGTGCGCAGTATCAAGTCAGGGGATTGCTGGGGCAGATGAGCCGTGTAAAGGTTTGCCTCGATTACGTCTTTGTTGATATCTTTAACATCTATGGAGCCGTCCTTTACTTTGGCAGCAATTTTTCTAATTGCATCAACCATCTCGTTTTGTCCTCCATATGCAATCGCAATGTTCAGATAATGAGTGCCATAGTCCTTTGTCAGCTCATCTAGTCTTCTGAGAACATCCTTGATTGATTCTGGTAACAACTCTACACGACCCATCGCCTTGACGCGCATCTTTTGCTTGTGCAGTCTTGGATCGACGTAGAGTTTTTCAAGTCTTTGTCGTATCAGCTCGTACAAATATTCCAATTCCTTGTCTTGACGTTCCAGATTCTCAGTAGACAAAACGTATAGTGTGATGATTTTGATGTCAAGCTCCTCACACCAATCCATAAAGTTCTCCACAGCATCTGCTCCGCGGAAATGGCCCTCCTTGTTTATCGTCAGGGCTCTTTTTGCCCATCTTCTGTTGCCGTCTAGTATGACTGCAATGTGGTTTGGTATGGTACCACGTCGAATCTCATTTTCCAGTTTTTGCGTGTATAATTTGTAAAAGTATGTAAGAAATGGTGTGGCTTTTTCTATTCCGATAGGACTTCTCCTCCCTTCTTTTTCCTATATTTTCGGAATAAGAAGGTAGCAGATATCAGAGTTATTACAAGACCTGCCAGAAATGGCGGAATTAAGCTAAACGAGCCTTCGTCCTTGGTCAGAATGTTTGTGAATTGGTACACTGTTGGATATAGTGATACTAGAACAATCATGCGCAAAACATCTGTGATTTGCCTAAGGCTTCCTTTTAGCCAGTTGCTAATCAGAATTCCTGCAAATATTGCACCCAAGCCCACCCACAAAAATGGCAAGGCTCCCGCCATGAATTCACCAAAGGTCACCCTGTCAGCAAAAATATTTGGAATTCCAGAACCCAAAATTTGTGGATCCAAAATGTTTGCGTGGATTGCGGAAAATCCAGACAACATTGATGCTAGTGATATGATTGCACCTGTTACTACTGTGAAAACTCTGATCAAACCAGCAGGTGTAGGTTTTGCCCAGTTGGCCCATGCCCTGTCTACATCAAATGCGCGAATCAAAAATGCAACACCTACAATGCTTACCAGAACTGCAAAGATTTCTTGTGTGTATCCTGATATTGTTCCGATTCCTCCAATGAGAAGCAAGATTCCGGGCAAGCCCAAAAAGAACTTGGAATATTTTGAATCGTATACGATCATTTTGAGGTATTTACCAAACACTGCATAAGAGTATTCGACGCTTCGGCTTACTTTCATCACGCACCTTTGAACGGAAACTATGGGAACTACATTTTGGATAATTGGAATTACACTTTCGTCGTCTTCACCATCTGATACTATGACTGCACCGTTTGCTGCAAAGGCTGCAATTGCTGTCTTTACCTCGCGAATGATTTTTTCATCTGCCTGGACTCCTCTGTCGCTGACTCCTGCAACTACGATTACCTCTGCTTGGTATCCCTTGCTCAGCAGATCTTCATACGTCTTGATTGCGTAAAATATCGAGTTTGCGTCTGCGTCTTCTGGGTCTTGTAGTGCAAGCTTTTGTGCAGCTTCGATGCATGGGTTTCTTCCCACCACTGGTGTCAGTACGCCGGCTTTATCACCGACATCGTTGTCCCTATCTACACAAATGACCAAAAGTCTGCTGGTCAGTGGCGTATCGAGCTTCTTCTCTATCTTGGAATCCTTTAGGGACAATACCGATTATACTTGCAAAATCGCCTATTAACGATTTCCAACGATTGAAAATATTACAAATAGGAATTCAGGCTCGACTAGGCTGGACGGGCTTTGTTTGATGCATCAAGCGCTTCTTGTGCCTGTATGATGAATTTTTCCAAGTTTGCTTTGTCTTGGGATATGTCTGTTGATGGATTGTCCTTTAGTTTTTGTGCAATCACTGTCGTCTCTCTAAGGTATGTATTGTGTGCCTTGAGGGCTTCACCAAATGATTCATAGCTTGACTTCCAATTTCCTGGAACATCTGGTGCAGTTATGCTAATTATCATTCCTCGAATTTGTGATGAGGATACGTCAGCAATTACTAGATAGTTTTCTGCCGTAATCTGGCTGGAAATCATCTTGTCAAATTCCTCCTTGTCGGAATCTGAGATTGCCTTGTACTGATCAACTAGGGAATCTAGTTGGTCTTTTGGGCTAGACATTACAATGTTGGTTGGAGCGTTTTGCGGAATCATCCAAATAGCAAAACTTCCAGCAGTAATTGCCGCCAATGCTATGCCTGTTATGATAAAGCCTTTTTTTGATTGCAACTTGATCCGAAAATTCTATTCTATAATATAATTGGAATCTCACAAAATCCTTGATTTTCTGGAATTTCTTTGGGTTGTTATCGGTTTTTTGGCAAAAATACAAGACCTGGAATTTACATCGAAATTCGCAGTTTATGCCATATTGTAAATGCAGACTAGTCCATCGTGTAGTAAAATAATTTTTACCGTTTCTTGCTAAATACACGAACACTGTAGACCAATCACAATGGCTCAAGCTTACTGTGTAAAATGCAGAGCAAAAAGGGAAATTAAAGATCCTAAACCAACAAAGCTAAAGAATGGTCGTCCAGCTGTTAAAGGCGTATGTCCAAAATGTGGAACTAACGTCTTTAGAATCGGCGCTGCTTAAGCTAAACCACTCTTTCTTTTTGACTACGCTCATATAGGTAGGCCTATCTATTCTCGATATTGGCCAAATCTGATTATGAAAAACTACTAAAAAGAATCCAGGACAAAATATCTCAAAAACAGACTGATGTTGGAGAGAGATTCGAACTTCCATCACCAAATGTGATGTGGGAAGGCCAACGTACTATACTGCATAATTTCATGGACTTTGCAAAAAAACTCCGACGCGACCCGGACAAGGTCTTGCAGTACTTGGCAAAGGAATTTGCAACTCCTGCTGAGAGAAGCGGAGACAAGGCTATCTTTGTTGGAAGACGCGAGCCACACGACTTTTCGCGTCTGCTCGACATTTACGTTAAAGATTATCTGGAATGTCCTACATGCAAAAGCCCTGACACAAAGATAGACAGAGAAAACAGAATCACGTTTTTGATCTGCGAAGCATGTGGGGCAAAATCATCCCTCAAAGGTAAATACGCATAATGCGCTTTTTTGTCAAAACCTCGAATTACCAAAGCAACAACATGCTAAACATGTGCGACGAGGATCTTTTAGGAAAGACACTCAAAAATGGTAATGCGCAAATCAACATAAGCCAAAGCTACTATGGACAAAGACTAGTCGATTCAGCAGAAGCTCAGATGTTGCTGCAAAACTGCTCCGTTTTGAATCTGGTTGGAAAAAACACAATACAGATGTCAGTTGATCTGAAAATTGGCTCGCAGCAAGGAGTCAAGACAATAGACGGTGTTCCGTTTCTAATTGTATTCAAAATGTAATACACACAATTATATACAAAAATTCCTGCATCTCACCATTGGGAAAGCGTAAGGTTCTAAACGAAAGCGAGCTAAAAGACATACAACTGCCACAGCAGGGAGAAATGCTGGGCCGTGTCATCAAACTTTTGGGAAGTGACCAAGTTTTGGTAAAATGCACAGATGAAAAAATCCGTCGCGGAAGAATTCGTGGAACCCTAAAGAGAAGAATTTGGATTAGAGATAATGACGTTGTAATTATTGCGCCATGGGATTTCAAGCAAGACGACCGTGGTGACATTACTTGGAGATTCACATTATCCCAAGTTGACTGGCTCAAAAACAACGGACATTTGCCAAAAGAATTCTAGATAATGGGAATTGTCCGAAGACGATGATTTTTCCGGCATTGAAAACATAGAAGATTATTCACAGTTCGACAAGATTTTTCCAAAACAAAAACGCCGTAAGCCTCAAGACGGATTCAAAAGCAACAAGGTGGTCAATCAGGTCCTTGACAAAAGCACCATGTTTACAATGTATGAGATGATAAACTCCAAGATTATCGCATACGTAAATGGAATTGTAAAGGCAGGAAAAGAATCTGCAGTATTTTGGGCAGTGGACCCTCAGGGAAGGGACGTGGCGCTAAAGGTATACTTGACATCAACATCTAACTTCAAAAAGCGTGCACCGTACATAATCGGCGATCCTCGCTTTAAGCACCTCAAAAAGGGCACAAGAAACATGGTCTATCTTTGGGCGCAAAAAGAGTACCGAAATCTCAACCAGTGCGGAGTTTGTCGGCAAAAACGGCGTTCCGGCAACAACTCTACATGAGACAGAGGTCGACGAATCTGATTATCACCAAATAATAGAAATTATAGAAAAACTGTACAAAAAAGCAAAACTGGTCCACGGCGATCTATCCGAGTATAATGTATTCAAAACGGAAAATGGTCTAATTGTGTTTGACTTTGGATCAGCAGTTGACACAATGCACCCAAACGCTCAAAACTTTCTCGAAAGAGACATTAAAAATATGTCCTACTTTTTTGCAAAGCGGGGACTAACAGTCGTAAATCCGGCTGACGTCCTTGCAAAAATAACATCATGAGCTTTGATAAACTAGTAAGAATTCCAGTCGACCGAGTAGGTGCGCTAATTGGCAAATCAGGCAAAGTCAAAGAGCAAATAGAAAAAACATGCTTTGTGAAACTTGAAATCGACAGCGAATCTGGCGAGGTAGACATTGTCACCGATGGCGCAGTGGATAAAATACAACCCTTCAAGGCAGTGGAGCTTGTGACTGCAATTGGCCGCGGATTTTCTCCGGAAAACGCAATGAAACTAATGAAAGAAGATTATGTTTTACATGTGGTCGATCTTAGAGACTTTGCGGGAAAGTCGCCGCACCAAATTGAAAGGATAAAAGGAAGAATAATTGGAGAGGGAGGTAGAGCGAGAGCAAACATGGAAAATTTAACCAACACCAGCATTTGCGTTTATGGTAAAACAGTTTCAATCATTGGAGATCCGATCCAGATCAAGCTTGCAGTATCTGCAATTACATCGATTTCTTCTGGCAGCAAACATGGCTCTGTATATGGAAAGCTAGAGGCAAACAAGAGAAAGCAAAAGATGGACAAAATGCAACTGTGGGAAAACAAAGATGTCTACTAAGGAAACCTTTAGCCAAATCTCTCCTAGTGAATTCTTTTATAGAAACAGAGACCTTGCTGGATTCTCAAACCCGACCCGCTCTCTATACACGGCAGTCAGGGAATTCGTGGAAAACGGCCTTGATGCATGTGATCAGAGAGGAATTCTACCTGACATTCATCTGATAATCAAGGCAGTAGATCCAGAAAAGCCAGACCCAAAACCGTACATCTTGACTGTAAAGGACAACGGCCCCGGCATGGACTCAAAGCAGATTCCACTTGCATTTGGAACTGTACTATATGGCTCTAAGTTTGGTCTCAAGCAAGCCAGAGGAATGTTTGGCCTTGGTGCTACGATGGCAATTTTGTATGGACAAATCACTACAAACAAGCCTGTTGTGGTGTCAAGCTCCTCTGATGGAAAAGAATCTCATGAATATTCAATGATGCTTGATATCCAAAAGAACAAGCCAGTAATTCTAAAGCACACAACAAAAGAGGTTTCCAAAAAAGGCCTCACTGTTTCAATCACACTGGAAGGTGATTATTCTAAGGCCGGAGCTAAGATTAGAGATTACGTGTATCAAACTTCGCTGATCACCCCATATGCAACAATGTCGTTTGATGATCCAAAGGGAGAGAAATTTGTCTACAAAAGAATTGTTGATACGATGCCGGCACCACCTACCATAATCAAGCCGCACCCACATGGAGTTGATGTCGAGACAATCCGCAGAATGATAGTCGACACTCATTATGAAATTCCAACGTTAGACAATGCAATGATTGAAAAGGTACGCAAAGAACTAGGACTTGCAAAAAAGAATCTAAACTTTGAAGGAATAATGCAAAGAGCAGAAAAAAAATGGGATGGATTATCCAGACCAGTCCGCGTGATAGTCGCATTGATGTCCTTTTTGCAAATGGACTTTGATAAAATAATGAAAATTAGAATCGACGATGTGGACTTGGCAAACAAGCACATCACATACTGGGATTTCGGAGAATCAAAATCTGTAACAGTGGACATGCCAAAATCTAGTCAATACTATAAGCAGCTTGCAAACACTGTAGCTGGCGAAACACTTGCTACATTTTTGACAAAACGATTCCAAAGAATAGGACCATCTACAGCAGACAAATTTGCAGAATTTGCAAATCTCAAGCCTGAAAAAAGAATCGGCTCCTTTGGAACCGATGAACTGGTTCAACTCAGCGACTCACTTCAAAGATATGAGGACTTTTTGACTCCAGACCCGAGCTGTTTGGCTCCATTGGGTGAAGAGCCCTTACGCAAGGGAATTGACCAGTTCTTCAAGCCTGATTTCTTTGATGTTATACAGAGAAGCGCATCTGCATATTCCGGCTTTCCGTTTGTCGTGGAAATGGGAATTGCCTATGGTGGAAACATTCCTTCGGGAAAAATCAGTGTGTATAGATTCGCAAACAGAATTCCTTTGCTATATGATGAGGGAAGCGACGTTGTCTTGCAAGTAGTAAATGAGACGGATTGGGGTAGATACAAGCTCAAAAACGACTCACCAGTAGTAATTGTGAGCCATATTTGCTCCACTAGAATCCCATACAAGACAGTAGGAAAGGAAAACGTAGCTGACAGACCAGAAATTGAAAAAGAGCTGCGTTTGGCACTACAATTCTTGCTAAGAAAATTATCTGCATACATGTCAAAGCGAGGCCTTGCAGAAGCAGAAAAGAAGAGAAGCAACCTTTACCAGAAATATTTACCACTAATTGCGCAGTTTGCAACTGAATTGGCAGGAAAAACTAAAGAACCTGACTACAAAAAACTGATCAAGGATTTGAATACAAATGTCGAAGCCCAAGAATAAAGCGGAAAAAGTAGCAGCTGCAAAACACGATGTCCTAGTAGACTTGCTCAAAGCAGAAGGGGCAAAAATCTACAATGATATAGAAAAAGGGCAATTCCCACAGTTCTATGTTCCCAGCAGATCCGTTAGCAATATTGTATATGACAAAAAATTGCGCCAATACATTCTTGGAAAAGCCGCAGGCCTTAGAAGCTCGCGCAACATGTCACAATTAAGATCATTTACACAATTAATCTGGCTTGCATTCTTTGCAAACAGACTGGTACAGGAAAAAAAATCATCGACCTTGAGAGATATCTATTATTCATCACAAGCGTTTGAAATTGATTTTGAGGACCAGCCTGAATCTGACAATATTATTGTGGACTTGGAGGCAGTACTGGCACGACCAAGAGAAGACATGCACATTTTCCCAGAGGAGCGAAGCTCTGTCTTTGGGGATTTGACCATAGAGTATACAGTTCCTGGTTATGAGGGAAGAAGAACAAACCTATCTGACCATCCAGATGGATATCTAATTGGTCCTAGCTTGTCAAGCGCGGAACTGGTCGACACCAGCGCAGAACTAGTCATTGCCATAGAAAAAGGTGGATTGTTTACTAGATTCGTAGAGGAAAAAGTAGACAAAAAATTCAAGGCAATAATAGTTGATACTGCAGGCCAAGCCCCGCGTTCCACCAGATATCTTTTAAAAAGACTGCACGAGCAGATGAAACTCCCAGTCGTAATACTGACAGACGGAGACGTTTATGGGGAACACATCGCAATGGTAATCAAGTCCGGCTCTGCAAACGCTGCGCATCTCAGAGAGCTGACAGTTCCAGATGCAAAATGGCTTGGAGTATGGGCATCAGACATTGAAAAGTACAAGCTGCCAACCATACCGATGACGGAATCTGACATTAAGAGAATTTATGATTTGCAAAAAGATCCAAGATACCAAGAGGGAATATGGAAAAAAGAGCTAGAGATATTTCTCAAAATCAAAAGAAAGGCAGAACTGGAAGCATTCTCAAAGTATGGTTTGACAAACATCACCGACAAATATTTACCGGAAAAACTGGAACTAGCTAAATCTCTGTAGCTCTTCCTATTCGTAGTGTTAGAACGCCGTTTCTGTACTTGAAGTCGGAAATCTGCATTCCTGAAGATCCTTCTATTGGAACCTCTTTGGAAAAGTTTCCTGCGCCTCGAATATACAGTACACCTTCGATCAGTCGAACCGTGATTTTGTCATCTGGTCCTGGGACTTCGGCCACAAAGACAATCTCATTTTCTCCTTTGATTACGTCATAAACCCAGTTTTTGCTTTCAGTCTCTCTTGCTACATACTTGGGTTTCTCGGTTCTTGTCATTTTTTTGAGTACAAAGCCCCAGTAGATCATAAATGCGGATGCAATTCCAATCAAAATGAAGCTGATGGCGCCATTGCCCTGTCTTAGTGTCATAATGTACACTATTCCTAAGAACAAAATTATCATAATTGGAATGATAAAGTTAATCGACTGTTCATTGGAGTAGGATTTTTTGTAGCTTGACAACTTGATTCAGTTGCGTTTTACTAAATATAAAGCAATTAGGCTCAAAACCGCAAACTTTTCTTGATTTTTATTATAGAATAAAAAAATTGAATTCATGGAGAAAAAGCCCGATCCTACCAAGGGCGCATTCAAAAAGGGATCTATTATCGCAGTTATAATCACGGTTCCATCACTAATTGCGTTTTTTATCGCCTGGTCTATTACTGGAGACAAGATAATGTCCGCAATTGTAGGTGTTGTAGTTCATTTCATCGCGATGGGCTTTTCTTTGAAATTATCAAAAAAGATATTCAAAATAAAGCAAGACTAGTTCAAACTTAATTATTTCACTTGTGATACTATGACATTGAATCTGGACAAAATAGAGCATGACTTGGTACACGAAGTCAAGCTCAGCCCTGTAGAGGCCAAGGTGTTTTTGCTTGTCACTATAACTGGAAAGATGAGTGTTGATAGAATCGCAACTGATCTGAAACTGGATCCTCAAGAAGCAACAAATGTTGCAAAAAGACTTGTTACCCTTGGAGGACTCATAGACATGTCAGAGACGGAATTTGAGGCGATGCATCCAAGGTTTACTGCGGTAAATATGTACAGAAAGATGTGTATTCGAGAGAACATTGAATTTAAAAAAAATCTCACGGTGGACAACATCGGTGTCGCTCTGGAGATTCACTATGATCGTGCAAGGACTAAATAGTACTAGTTTACGCCAAGATGCAATGAGTGTTGATACAGAGACATGCAAACACGAGATCACGTACTTTGGAGTAACCAACGTAAACGTTGATTCAAGAACAATCGGATCTGTAGATGTCTGGCGTTGTGCAATCTGCAAAAAACGATTCTGCGAAGAAAAACAGCTAGGAATTGATTCAATTGTGGATTATGTGGGGATGCCAAAGATAGAGCCTGATGAAAAGTGGGCAATCTTGGTGCGTAAGCTATTCAAGGGAAAAGACAGATGGAAGCTTGTCAGACTAAAGCAAAGCGGCACACTCAAAGTTGAGAATCCAGATGATAAAATAATCGAGATTCCAGTCAAGGATTTCAAAGTAGATGATCCTCAGCACACCAGTTTTCTAATAGATGATAACATCAACCAGGCAATAGAAATCTAGGCGTATACAATGGACATTTCTGTTCACATCAATAACGTCAAGGGTAGTCAGATGGCAGCAAAAATAACCGGCACATTTACCATATCTGATCATGCATTCAAGTTTTCTGCAATTGCGTTTGGAAGAATAGGCGGGCACAACATTGGTGCAAAAATATCCAAAACAACTGAAAAGGAGCTAAAAAAACTAGGCCATGATCCAAACGAAGTAATCGATATTTTGCAGAAAAATCTAATCTCTGGAAATATTACATTGCCTGAAGGATTGGATAAAGAATCGTTTGCAGATACTTAGAACTGGGCTTCTTCTAGCGCCTTTGCGCAAGAACAACCACGGTGTTCTGGTATTGCATCTGGAATTGCGGTGAGCAGTTTTTTAGTATTTTCTACGTTTTTATGCAGAGTCTCAATTACCTCTTTTGCTGTTACTGGTTTTTCTGCCCATACATCATAGTCGGTTACTGTTGATACTGATGCATAGCACATCTGAGCTTCTCTTGCAAGCTGGCACTCTGGAACCAATGTCATTCCGATGATATCTGCTCCGGTCGATTTGTAGAACTTGGATTCTGCTTTTGTTGAGAATCGAGGTCCCTCAATGCATACATAGGTACAGTTTTTGTGCACGTCAATTCCCTGCGTTTTTGCCGCTTGTGATATTGATGATTGCAATTCTGGGCAGAACGGATCTGCAACAGAGATGTGAATTACCTTGCCTTCTTCAGAAAAAGTTCCCTTACGTGATTTTGTAAAATCGATAAACTGTGTAGGCAAAACAAAGTGGCCGGGGGCAATCTCTTCTTTGAGGCTTCCAACTGCTGATGGCGCGATTATTCTTGTGATGCCCATTTGTTTGAACGCCCAAATGTTTGCTCTATAGTTGATTAGATGTGGAGGAATGGTGTGCTTTTTGCCGTGTCTTGGCATGAATGCAATTTTTCTGCCCTTGAATATTCCAACTGTTATAGAATCTGATGGCTTGCCAAATGGAGTGTCTACTGTGATCTCTTTTGCTTCTCTTAGTAATCCAGAATCATAGATTCCTGTTCCGCCAAAGATTCCTATCTCTGCTTGTTCCACTAGTATTTCACCAAGGACTCGGTTCTGTATTTTGAGATTTTTTTGATTCCGTTTAATTCCGTTAATTCTACCATGAACGCAAATCCGGCCACCTGGCCGCCGATTCTCTCGATTAGTTCTGCAGCTGCCTTGGCAGTACCGCCTGTTGCAAGCAAATCATCGCAAATGACTACCTTTTGATCCTTGGAGATTGCGTTTTTTTGAATCTCCATTGTAGCCTTGCCGTATTCTATAGTGTATGATCTTTTTACGGTGATACCTGGTAGCTTGCCCTGCTTTCTGACCATTATCATGCCTTTATTGTATTTCAACGCTAATGCACATGCGATTGGAAAGCCACGAGATTCTATTCCTGCAAAAACATCTACCTCGTTTGTGTGGTATTTTTTTGCAAACTCGTCCACGCAATGAGACATTGCGGATGGGTTTTTCAAAATAGGGCTAATGTCGCGAAACAAGATTCCTTTTTTTGGAAAATCGGGATATTCTGTGATTATATTCTGAAGGTTCACAATTTTGTGGATTTGGCAGAGTAATAAAAAGGGTTTCCCGGATTATTGCAAATCAAATGTCGTTTCGGCGTTTTGTCCGCCAAGCTGGACTTTGACAGTGTATTTTCCTGGCTCCAATCCTGATTCTACAATCCACAGTGTCTGGAAGCTTCCATCCTTGGTTGAGCTCAATGTAAGGTCTGTAATCTCGGTGTTCTTTGAATCAAGGATTATGATCTTTGTTGTCTGTGATTTTCCTCCACCGGTGCCGGATATTACCATCTTGTCTCCGCCATGATACGATAACTTGTCGGTTTTTATCGTGAATGTCTTTGTCACTGTTCCAGTTACAGTTATGTCGATATCTGCAAACTTGGCTCCACTCTTTACCTTGATTAGCCAATGTCCTTGTTTTCCGTCACTTGGAATTCTAAATGTTCCATCGGAGAACTTGCCTTCTTTATCTGAGAACACATCCTTGTGCTTGATTATTTTGCCGTCTGGGTCTGATAAATCGATACCCAAGATTGCGTTTGCGTTGGTAGAACCTAAAATCAGGATGCCATCTCCTGGGACGAACTCTTTCTTTGTAGTCTGTGCGGAAATGTTTCCTGTGATTGCTTGCAGGCCTACTGAAAAGATTACCTTAGCTTGAGATTGCGTATGCTTGATTACTGCAGTATATACTCCTGATTTGTAGCCGTCCAACTTAAGCTCGTATACTTTGCTACCGTCAAGTGGTAGAGTGACGCTTTCTGTGATCTTTACCTTGTCACTAGGATCAATTATCAAAATAGAAACAGTTGATTTTGGCTCCCCCTGTATGGTTATTTTTGCAGTCTCTGATGATGCATAGTTTAGCTTGTCAAACTTGGCAATGATTTGCGGCCTTGGCAGTTCATCAAGACCGACTCGAATGATTTCTGTCTGGCCTGCCTGTGTGGCAAATATTGCATATGTTCCTTCGACAGAGTTCTGATCAGTCTGATATGAAAAATTGAATGTGCTTGTGCCGTTTAGCTCTAAAATATCTGAGAAAACTTCCTTTCCGTTTGGATCATTGATAACAACTTGAACAGATTGATCAGGCTTTGCAGTGCCATTAAAGTAAAACTTGTCGCCTACATCATACTTGATTGCCGAAGAGCTTAGTCTGATTATTTTTGATACTGAAATGCTGAGCGTTTTTGTTATAGTGTCGATCCCATCGCTAAATTCTACTGTTCGCGAGCCTAGCGGTGCATCTAGGGGTATTGTTGTTTCGTGAATCCATTGTCCCTGATTGTCTATCTGAGCCACCGCCTCGTAAATTTTGTTTCCTTGAGGATCCTTTGCGGTTATTTTTACAGAACCTCCTGGCTTGCCGGTTCCGCTTACGGATACTTTTTGCCCAGGCTCTGCAATGGACTCGTATTTTTCAACTACTAGTCGTTTTATGGTTCCTGTATTATGATTAGTGTCCTCTGGCGGGGCTTGGGCAATTCTAATGCTGACCGTCTTTTTGTGTCCTTGTCCGTCTACAACTGAGAGCTCGACTCTTTCTGATTCTATTGTTAGAGGAATTTTGGCCCTTCCTACCAGATGGCCGGCATTGTCAGTTTTGTAATCATCAATTTTTTGTCCGTTTACTAGAAAATCTAGATCAAGATTTGCTGGGAATTTTTCTCCCACTAGTCTGATTTCATCTCCTGTCTTGGGAGATTCTGGAATTATTCTAAATTCCGCCCCCTCAAAATCAGTTGTTGGAACAGAAGTATTGTCATTTGGATTTTGTGTATTTTGTTTTGTCGCAGTAGAAGCAGCCCTGCCAATAGAAATCTCTGATCCTTGCGAGTCCGCTGTCTTCCAGTTTACGCTCGGCTTGTCCATTTCTGTCTTGATTCCAAATTTTACAGAATCGCCTTGAGCTAGTGGTTCTGTTGATGTAAAGACTAGGACTCCTTGAGGTGTTAGTACTCCAGTCCAGCCTCTTTCTGCCTTGAATGACTTGAAGTTACCCGCATCTTTTCCAAGCCACAGCTTTACTGTGTGGACTGGAGTGGAATCATTGTTTGTAAATTCCAATAATGTGGTCTTTTCAAATGAGGTGCTCTTTGCAGCAGTCTCTGCATTTGCTATACTGAACGATGCAAATATTGAAACTGCAAAGATCCCTATAATGACAAACATGGAATAATTCATACGCGATCTTACCTGATTTCACAAATATTGTTTATTTACTCTTTTTGAGTCTTGGCTACAACTCGTGCGTAAAATACTTTAGACAGTTATCTAGGCTTGCTTCGCTGGAACTTGGTAGGTCCAGTATGAGCAGTCATGTTTTGGTGCTGTCTGATTCTCTCTGCGATTAATCGGAATAATCCTCGGAACTGGTCTTTTGTCTTATCTGAGAGAAAATCTGCATCCTTGAGTGCTATTTTTTCACAAATATATCTGGCAATTTCCTCGACATCAAAGTCGTTCCACCCATCGTCTCTGTGCTCGTACCAGACTTCACGTAGACATTCAATTATTCCCTTTTTGTTTTTGGCCAGGACCTCTTCTTTTGTCAGATTTCTGAATCCTTCCTTTCTCAGCTTGATTTCATAGGTCTGGTTTACTGCATGTAGGTAATCTTCTGGTATTATCAGATCTTCGATTGACTCGATTGATTTTCCGCCTTGTTCTAGGTATAGTATTTGCATGTCGGTAAACTCGTTTGCCTTTAACTGCTCTGCGATTTTCTTTGATTCCAGAGTATTGTCTAGTATGACAAAGACATTGTGTCCGTGGTTTCGGTAAAATATTGCCAGAGGCAATGTGGAGTTTTTGCTATATGATGCAACCACGTTTAGAGGATTCATGGAAATGTTCGGATCCTCTAGGAACTTGTCAAAAGAATTCAGAAACATTGCATCCGACATTGTTTCAACTATGATCACTGGTCTGGAGTTGGTTCCAATTTCTCTATCTACAATAGACTCGACTAGTCCTCTTGATAATCCGTATAGTATAGGAATTAGTGTTGCATCATCTGCATTCCAGTAATCATAGTGAATTCTGCTGAGGTGTTTTCTCTTGTCTAATTCTACTACGAGCAGATTTCCAGGAGTATAGTCAAATATCATAAATGGCGAATGTGTTGCGTACAAAACTTGGTTGGAGCCTGCCAAGTTTTTGAGAAGATCAGATATTCCCATTTGTTGTGCTGGGTGCAGGTTTCTTGCAGGCTCGTCCAATAGTAAAATAGCTTCTTTGAGCTCTGCCCGTTGGGTTTCTGCTGCAAAATTGACAATAAATGAAAATGTCCACTTGAATCCTTCTGCTCTTCTGCTCAGCAAGCCTGTGTTGGTCACTGTGCCGTCCTTATGCACATCAGAAATTACGACACTCATGATGTTGCCTGGATTGTATCTTAGATCAACATGAATTGGGTCTCCTTTCCATGCTGGGTTTAGTCTGTCTGTCAGTCTTCTGCTTGCAGTATTGAGCAGCTTGATTAGCTTTGGCGGACTGTTTTTGTATTCTTCTAGCTTTTCGGTGTCAAGTTCTGCCAGATAGAAAAGATTTCGAACCGTCTCTGCCTTGTCAAATTCTTCAAATCCGAATCCTTCGTCTCTTTTTATTTCCTTGATGTATTCATCCAGATTTATGTTGCCGTAGATTTTCTTGTAATCTGAGAAATAGACAAATCTTGGATGCAGATGCTCTAGGACAAAGTTCTCCAGTGCTGTTTTTTCTGTAGAGCCAACAAGCAATTCATCGTATGTCTTTTCTCTTTCCTGGTAGAATCGCGACCATTCTGATAATATGTATGGCTCATCTGCCGCAAGCATGTTTAATGAGTTGTTAAAGACCGTCATTTCGCTTAGGAATGTTTGCTTGTCTTTTGGTGGAGGTCCTTCAAAGAACTTGGTATCGAATTGTATTCTGATGTGGTTTGGTATTGTAGCAATAAAGTTTAGAATTTTTTCAGTGTAATTTTCCCAGGAATTTAGAGCCCTATCTTTTTCCTCACTGATTTTTACATCTTTAAAATCGTACTGAACGTTTGGAACTAGATTTGTTCTGAAAATTCGCATGCTGGTGATTTCAGGCAAGTGTGGGAATCGTTCTTTGATTAACTTGGTCTCTTGACTAGTAAGCTGAAAGTCTCCTTCCGCTAGGACTACTTCGGATTTTAGCTCCTCAGTCATCTCATCGCACAAGTCCAACTCTGAGACTTTTTCTTCTTTGTTTAGCAGAGTTAATGCCTGCAAAATTGTAGTCTTGCCGCTTTCGTTTCTTCCAACGAATGCAGCCAGGTCTCCAACTTTGATTTCGCCAGAATCGTGGATGCATCGGTATGCACGAACTCGGAACTTTCTTAATCGCATCTAGCGCACATTTGGGTGGCAACGATTTAACTTATTCGTCATTGTTGTACGCACAAAAATTGCTATAGATATAAAAACACAAGACGACAAGAAAATTCCATGGCATCTCGCGGCATTGCAATTTTGGTAATTCCGATAATCTTTTCATTTGTGTATGGAGGGGCAGTGCTTGGTTTTGCATTGCAAGGCCATGGGGCCACACCGGGCACACAACTCACATCAATTGAGATTTTGAACCTACAATCTAGATATTCAGTAGGTGATCAAGTAAACGTGCAGGTAAATGCAAATGATCCCACGTATGACTGTGGCAATCTGTACATTACTGTATACAATACTGCATTGGGACAAAAAACTGCAGTAAAACAGGGCGCGTTCTTTAATCAGTGCTATGGAAATTCTGGAACTTTACCAATAGATGACCGATTCTCTGAAAAGTTTGATGCTGGACAGTACACACTTGAAGCTCAGCTATTTGACAAAAATGGGGATAAATTCCTAAGTTCCTCTCAGAACTTTAGCGTACAATAAAGCGATGTTATATATTGTAAAATACAAGTGATTTATCATGGCAAAAAAGGCTGCTGAAAAAGATTCTAAAAAATCAAAAAAAGACGACAAAAAGCTAACCAAGGCAAAGGAAGAAAAAAAGACAGACAAAAAACCAGCCAAGGCAGCCAAAGAAGATAAGAAAAAAGACAAGGCCAAAGAAAAAAAGGCCGACAAAAAGGAAGCAGCTAAAGAAGAAAAAAAGAAAAAGAAAGAAGAAGAGTCAGAAAAGACACTAGAAGAGCAACTAGAAGAAGAATTAACCGATGAAGAAATCGAGAATTTCCAAATCGAAAAAGTCGACATGGAAAAGCTCACAAACCGTGTGTGCCTGTTTTTGGCAAACTATGATGATGGTATTGTGCAGAGTGAGCTTTGGAAGAAATTCAAGCTAACGAGCAGAGATGGTTCCAGACTAGCACTAAAGCTTGAAAGAATGGGAATAATCATGCGTGAAAAAATTCTTGAAAATAAACGATGGACATATGTTCTAAAAATCAAAAAGACTCCTGTCAGTACTGATTCAATTGAGAACGCACCATGTCTGGTGTGCCCAGTTGAGCAAAAATGCTCACTTGACGGCGAGGTCAGCCCAAGAACATGTCAATGGATTGAAGAGTGGACAATTAACGATCTCTCAAAGCCAAAGAAAAAGAAAGAACAATGAAACTATTAGATGCACGACGTGATCATTATCGAAAGCTTGCAAAAGAGCAGGGGTATAGAAGCCGTGCATCGTACAAGCTTTTGGAGCTAAACAATTCCTACAGAATAATCGGCCCTGGATTCAAAGTAGTGGACTTGGGATGCGCGCCAGGTGGCTGGATGCAAGCTGCAGCAAAACTTGCAGGCAACAAGGGACGCGTAGTCGGAATTGATACGGCATACATGGATGAAGTGGACAATGCCAAGTTCATCAAGGGAAGCGTAGAGGACGAATCTGTTGTGGATGAAATCTTGGAATATCTTGATGGCAAGGCAAATGCAGTAATCTGCGATATTTCGCCACAAATCACTGGACACTGGTCAATGGATCATGCAAGACAAATCTCATTGAATTATTCCTGCACAAAAATAATGGACCGAGTCTTGGCAGTAAAAGGTAATGCTCTCTTCAAGGTCTTTGATGGGGAATATTCAATGGAGTTTCGCGATTATCTGAAAAAGAAATTCGCCAAAGTTCAGCTTCGAAAGCCAAATGCAAGCAGAAAACCAAGCAGTGAATTGTACTTTGTCTGCCTTGGATATGGCCTAGAGTGAGAAAATCTCTTTAATTCTGTCTATTTTGCAGTCGGTTCGAAATCCCGTTGGGTTAAACAATGTTGGACTGGCAGAAAATCCAGCTTGCTGCAATCTTGAAATTATCTGCTCTAATGGTATGGGTGCTGATTTTAACTGCTCTGCAATTTCATCCAGGGTGTAGTAACAAGCAGGCATGTCTGATTCTAGTAATGCTTTTTGGATTGCCTTTTCGCATTTTTTATCTGCCTGCTCTGGTATGTTGTCCAGCATTTGCGCAACAAAGTCTTTTTGGAATAGCTTTCCAGTCCACAATGGTCCTGCAAGCTCTGCTTTACTGGAACAAAGAGCGCATATTGTGATTGGCTCATGAGATACATGTCTGTTTCCGCAGGTTTTGCAGTGTGCAATATAACCAATATTGTCTCTGGTGTCTGGCTTGTTTAGTATTCTGAGATAAGCCCGGTAATAGTGCTGGTTTGTCTCCACAAAGAGTGGTGTAGCTTCAATGTCAAGCCTTGCAGCAATTGCAATTGTAAGGCCTAAGATCAGTCGAATCGATATCTCGTTGCTGTATGATGTTTTTACTGGAATCCCGTGGTATTTTTTCTTGCAAGCATCCTTGAACAATCCATGCAATACCTGAAGGTCAGTTGCAGATATTGACAACAAACCTTTGTGGATTGTGGCTCTTAGTCCGCAATCGATGTATTTTGCAGGTGATCCAAATGGATCAATATCCACAATTGCACCGCGCTTTCCTCTGACTGAAAATGCATTAAAGAACTGACAAATGTCGTTTTTTGATATCTGATAGTTTTGCAGATTGTTAAGATCTGCTGATCTTTTTGATAGTTCCAAGGCGCTTGGGTTGAGATCATTTACAAAAACCTCGGTTCCAGGGATCTCATTTGCAACTCGCAAACCCCTTGCGCCAAGACCTGATAATCCATCCAAAAATGATTTTTGCCCATCAAAATTTTTCAAAAATGTCGAATACACTATAATGGAAAAGTCTCGACTCAGCTTTGCGCGTGGATTGAAAAACGCAATGTCTCTTGGCGGAACTTTTTGCTCCAACGCTCCCTTTGGAATTAGGATCTGTGTTTTTCCTTCTGTGATTGTGGTGATCTGATCGTCTATCTGCAAGGCAGATCTTTGTTCTGAAAATGGTTTTATACATTATCTGTTCGAGCTAGATTCGTGCTTGTTTGTGGCGTCGATGAGGCAGGAAGAGGTTCCATGCTTGGCCCACTTGTTGTGGCAGGCATTGCAGTGGACAAATCAAAAATCAACCAGTTATCTGAAATTGGAGTCAAGGACTCCAAAAAACTCTCTGCTAAATCTAGAGAATCGCTATACAGGCAAATTATCAAAATCGTAGATGACTATTCCATATCCAAGGCGACTCCAAAGCAAATCGACATGGCAGTGAATCAGCACAAGCTGAACAATTTAGAATCAATTCACATGGCAAAAGTAATACGAAAACTAGAACCATCAATATCTTATGTGGATTCTTGCGATGTCAACGCTGTACGATTTGGAAAAGAGCTGGCAAAAATGTGTAACAGCAAAATAAAATCATATCATCACGCAGATGCGAGATTTGTCGTAGTGTCTGCAGCATCAATAATTGCCAAGGTAACTCGTGATAGAGCAATTGCCAAGCTTGCAAAAGACAATCCTGTGGGTAGTGGATACCCGTCTGATTTCAAGACAATAATGTTTGTTCGAGAATGGTTTGCAAAAAACAGACAGCTTCCGGAATTTGTCAGAAAAAGCTGGGCTCCAGCAAAACTTATTGTCTCTCAGCCTTTGGCATGATATTTTGCGACAACTAGGCCATGGTCTTTGTCATATGGCTCCAAGGTCATGCTTTGAATTATTGTGAAATTTTCTTTTAGTTTCTTTATTTCGCTTTGGATAACATTGCTTGGTGATTGGGTGACGTCTATGCTTCGTGTCTTTATTACCATAAACATGTATCCTCCATCCTTGAGAAACGCCTGACAATTTGCAATGGCGATCTCTGTTTGGTCTGGCTGTGCTATGTCAGAGTATACTACATCGACTTTACCGTACACAGAAAAGTACTGTTTTGGGTGTCTGGCATCCTGTAGTATGGGCATGACGTTTTTTCTAAAATTTGCAACTCTGTCCAAAAAGTCACGCGCAACCCTGCTTGCGTGCTCTACTGCAAACACTATGCCGTCAAATCCTACTATGTCGGAGATATGCGATACAGTCGTTCCTGTGGATGCTCCTAGATACAAGACCTTGGTGCTTTTTGTAATTGGAAATATGTCAAGGCCAATATACAGAGCAGCTGCTAGCTTGCTTCGAAAGGGATCCCAGATTCGATATTCTATTTTGGATTTTTTGTAGAGTTTTTCGCCGTATACAGTATTTCCTTCAACATAGTTTTCAGTAGCTAATCTTTTTTGGCCTTCTAGTCTTAGCCAAATAAAATCAGTATTTTCGTTTTCCAAACTTTTTTCGTTTGCCAGAGTCCCCTCTAAATTCTCTGCGAGGGCTATCTGAGTCTCCTCTTGATCTAAATCCATCACGCCTGGAATCCCTATCTCTGAAACTTGGCTTATCGTCTCTGTCTCTGAATGTAGGTCTGTCTCTGCTTCTGAAACTGTCTCTTGGCTTGTCGTCTCTATTTCTAAAACTATCCCGTGGCTTATCGTCTCTGTCTCTGAACTGAATGTAGGTCTGTCTCTGCTTCTGAAACTGTCTCTTGGTCTGTCGTCTCTATCACGCGGTTTTCTATCTCTGCCACTGAATCTGTCTCTTCTTCCAAAGTCTTCTCGACGTCTTTCCATTCTTTGTGGTTGCGGTGCACGCTCTGTTGGCTCTTTGTATTTTTCGCCAATTTCAGTAACGCGAACATTTAGCTTGTCAATTAGAGTTTGATTCAAACCTGCACCATACACATCAACTCTGGCTGCAATTGCTGCCTTTGATGCGATTGCTCGAGCCATCTTGCCTCGCTGCCATCTAGGCGAAGCATGAACTGTTGGGTGCTGGAATAATATGCCGTGCTTTGGAGGCTGGGTTCCGGTCTTTAATGCGCGAAATAGTGCCTTTTCTGCACCCAAAACCTGAATCGTACTTGCTGGTAGGGTTGCCAGTTTCTTGATGCTACCTGCCTTGGCAAGAATTCTTGCACCTACTGCAGTTCCAAGAATAGCTGCAATGTTTGGAGCGATTGTCTTCATCTGCTCTTCTATGTGGTGCTCGATTGCGTTTCTTGCCTTGGTCATTTCTAGAATCTGACTAGCTATTGATTGAATCATCGCAAGATTTTCTGGAGAGATATCACCTCCCTTGCTTTTTTGCTGAATGACAGAAAGCATCTGGACTTTGGAGTCTGGAAATCCTGCATCTTGGTATACTTTGTCTGAAAGATCGGTTCTCTTGCCAGCCATGACAATTTGTGCATAGCCGTTTATGGAGTCTATGATGTTGTCAAGCTCCGGAAAGTGCAGACCATACCATTCTCGCAGTCTTGATGACAGCCCATTTATCATTACATCAAGCTCATCCAGTGCACCGATTGCTTGTATGATGTGCATGTCTGGGCTTTGAGATACCTCGGTAACCTTGGATGATGATAACGATAACGCAAATTCACGCAATTTTCCGATGGCATCGCCGACATTTTTTGCAAAGCCTGCATCGACTAGGACTTGGGGCTTGTTTGCCTGGATTTCATCTGTCTGCTTTTCACTCATTGGCTGGACATCTAGGCCTGCTTTTTTGAGCATCTTGAGAAGTGGCTCATCACTTACAAAGAATCCAGCATTTAGTCCCTGTAGATAATCAAAAACGGAATTATTTTTGAGCTCGCCTTTTTTTGCCTCCACAAATTCTGCTGCTGGATTTGAAAATGCAAATGATTTGGCAACTGTATTGTCTTGTGAAACAACAATACCTAGCTCTGTCACTATGACAAAATACACATGCATTGTCCGATCTTCGGATTAAAAAAGCTAACACAAATCAACTATTATAAGACAACAAAACCAACTCAATCACGTGACGCCTGACCTTTCTGTTTCTATTGGACCAATATCTCTTGGCAGGCCTGCAATGCTTGCCTCCGGAATTTTGGGTATCTCGATGGAGGTTTTCAATAGAATTTATCGAAATGGCGCAGGCGCAGTAGTATCAAAATCACTCAGCAAAGAACCCTGGGAGGGCTATGCAAATCCTACTATAGTTGGAATCAAAGGCGGATATCTCAATGCAGTTGGACTGTCGAATCCAGGAGCTCCGTATTTTGCGGAAATGATCAAGCCAAACAAGGACGTGCCGATTATTGTTAGTTTAGTAGGTTCAATCGAAGATGAATTTGAGTTCATGGTAAAACAGTTTGAGAATTGCAACGTTACTGCGTATGAACTGAACCTATCTTGTCCTCACGTGGAAAAGGTAGGACTAGAGGTAGGCGACGATCCAAAGCTTGTGACAAAGATTGTGTCGCGAGTCAAATCCGTTGCAAAGGCACCAGTAATTGGCAAAGTCGGCCTAGGAACTACAAACTATCTTGATACTGTCAAGGCAGCAATTGATGGTGGTGCAGATGCTATAACTGCAATCAATACAATTCGTGCAATGGGAATAGATGTTGAAACTCAAAGACCTATTCTTAGCCACAAAATAGGGGGACTGTCAGGTCCTGCAATAAAGCCAGTGGCAGTTAGATGTGTCTATGAAATCGCATCAAAATATGATATTCCGGTAATTGGATGTGGCGGTATCTCAAGCTGGGAGGATGCACTAGAGTTTATCTTTGCAGGCGCATCTGCTGTTCAGGTTGGCAGTGCAGTAGGGGATAGATGGATTGATGTATTTTCTGAAATAAATGACGGTATTGCAAATTACATGAAGAAAAAAGGATATTCAAAAATGTCGGAGATGGTGGGACTTGCAAAGCGTTTCTAAGACTCCATCTATACGAATAATCGAAAAGGTAATCGATGAGACGCCTACTGTTCGCACATTTGTGATATCCGATGCTAATCTGGCAGATGTCTTGCCTGGTCAGTTTGCAATGGTCTGGATTCCTGGTGTAAATGAATTACCGATGAGTGTGATGGTTATTCCAGAAAAAGGCAAAGCCGCATTTACTGTGAGAAAGCGAGGAGTATCATCAACTGCTCTATATGATCTCAAAGCCGGTGACCAAATTGGCGTTCGTGGTCCATACGGAAATGCGTTTGACATCAAGGATGGCAAAATCGCCTTGGTTGGAGGTGGCACAGGCCTTGTTCCATTATTGAGACTTGCTAAATTTGCCAAGCCAACAAACGACGTCACTATTCTAATGGGTTCAAAATCTAAAGACGAGGTATTCTTTGAAGACGCAGCAAACCAAATCCTGCAAAACAACAAGCATCAAGTCATAGCTTGCACAGAAGACGGCTCGTACGGAGAAAAAGGCTTTGTCACTGATGTCCTGGCAAAACTTGCTCAAACTACAAAATTTGATGCAATCTATACTTGTGGTCCTGAAATAATGATGCACAAAGTAGTCCAACTGGCAAACTCCAAGGGAATATTCGTCCAGGCATCACTAGAAAGAATGATGAAGTGCGGAATAGGGATCTGTGGCAGCTGTTGTATGGATGAAGTCATGGTTTGCCATGATGGTACTGTATTTGATGGCGAGTTCTTGGCAAACTCTAAAGAATTTGGCCACACCCATCGCGCAAAATCTGGAATTTTGGAAAATTACTGACCCACGAAATACCTGCGTAAAACTACCTAAAGGTTTAAAATAAATAAAAATTGAAACGCGTCAATGGCTAAACCCAAGATTGTACTGACGGCAGACCGTACTCTGATGTCTAATTATCGTGGGATATCACTAGCTACATTCTTTGGATGCGCACCGGCGCTAGACCCAAACCGAGATCACAATTCATTTTGGTATAAAATTCTAAAAAACCAAGTAACCCCAAAGGTTCTCTTTGACTTTATCTGCAATCCAGTTCCGCACAACAACGGAGTTGCGACATATGCTCCATACGGACTAAGAAAGGTAGAGGCAGGTCTTTTGCGTGACGGCTTTTCGCGAGAAGACGTAGTTGTTGCACATCCTGATCATGTAGACAAGTTCATCGGCCCAGAAACCCAAGTAGTTGGAACATATGAAATGGATCCGCTCGGAATGGGACCTGTTACAATGACATTCACATACGGAAGAAAGCAAATGTCATACGACGAATATTACAATATTTTCCTTCACAAAAAAATCATGGAGGCAAAGAAAAAGAACGGCAGCAACGCCAAGGTGATCTCTGGAGCTTCTGGAACATGGCAATACAACTATGACCCAGAAAAAATCGAAGAACTCGGCATCTATGCTATTCTAGAAGGCGAGCTTGGAGGAATTGCACCAGAAATCGACGGACACGCAGGACGATTCTTCCAGTATTTGATTGATGGAGAATTTGACAACATGAATCCATTCAGAAAAAGAAGCGATTTCAAAGTGGATATCAAAGAATTTGAGAGAAACGGCAGAAAACTACATGGAAGATTTGTGAATTTCTGGGACAGACCGGAAATTGATGAAATTCCAGAAATTGTAGAGCCATCGATGCACGGCATGATCGAAGTAATGAGAGGATGCGGCCGTGGATGCAAATTCTGCGACGTTACATTGAGAGCACTCAGATACTATCCGCCAGAAAAAGTAAAGCGCGAAATTGAAATCAACATCAAAAAGGGCGGCCTAAGAAACGCATGGCTTCACAGTGATGATATTTTCGTATATGGAATGAATCCAAGAACCAACAAGCAGATGGAGCCAAACAGAGAGGCATTAGAAGAACTATTCCAAGCAGTAATGGATGCAGGCGTGGTTCACACAAACCCAACTCATGGAACACTTGCAGGAGCAATCGCCGATGAAAAACTAATTCCAAATCTATCCAAGATAATCAACGCAAGTGC
>RHCX01000131.1 GCA_010028495.1 Nitrososphaeria archaeon
AAGCATGGAAACCACATTTTCAGAGTAGACCTGTACGATGATGACGGAAAGGTAAGAACCTACACGTTTAATGTAAGCACACAAAGCCCGTTTGGTTACATCTTCATCTATGTTATTGCGTCTGGTGCATCCGGTGCGGCTCTAATCTTTGGCTATATCTATTTGCCAAAGAGAATCAAAAAACTCAAGCGCTGATCTGCGTTCTTGCCATTCTAAAGGCAAAGAGTACAGTAAGCAAAGTCATTGCAAATAATAGAATTCCAATTCCCAGATGTATTGCAACTAGTACTGCGTGCAGCTTTGCCTCTATTACCAAAGCTCCCAATGTTATTTGCGTGACAACAAATATTCCTGCTAGTGTTCCGGTAAGCTTGATTTTTTTATCAGATTTTTTATTCAACCAGACTCCAACTGCAGTTGCGACAATCAGTGTTCCAGTTGTTGCTGCGACAAATCTATGAGTCCACTCGATCAAAAAGTCATAGCTTGGTAGCAGTCCGTTTGGACAAAGAGGCCATTTAGGACATGACAGACCAAGACCGGATGCCGAGACATATCCGCCAATAAACATTAGCGAATACAAAACTATCAGTGCAGATAATGCAAGGTATTGAAGTCGCAAAATTATTCTACGACAAAGTTGCCGCTCATTCCAAGAGCTGCATGTCCCGGTACGGTGCAGATATAGTGATATGATCCCGGCGCGCCTGCGGTAAACGTTACCTCACCAGATTCTCCTGGCTTGAACGGGCTGTTTGCGGATTTGATTGCAGAATTGAACACTATGGTATTTGGATCGTCTGCATCAGATACAATGCCAAATGCATGGAATGACTTGCCGTTGTTTGCCACTTTAATTGTGACTGTATCGCCAGACTTTACCTTGAGATCAGGGTTGTGGCCTTCCTCGCCAGTTAATGCGTTGAATGCAAATTGCTTAAAGTCAGGAGACTCGATGAAATTAAGGCTAAAGTCCTGTTTTACACCTGTTGGTGCAGCTGCCTTTGGTGCTTCACCCTTTGGACCTACAATGATTTTGCCTTCCATTCCTAGTGCTCTGTGTCCAGGTACTGTACAGATGTAATAGTATGTGCCTTCTTTACTAGGTACGAAATGTGATTTACCGCCGGTTCCTGGCTTTAGTGGATTATTTGCTGATGCAATCTCTGTGCCAGATATGATTCCCTCAAAACCTTCTGCATCAGCAGTCACACCAAATGCATGGAATGACTTGCCGTTGTTTGATACGACGAATTCAACATTATCACCTACATTTGCGTGCACTTCTGGGTTGTGCCCATCTTCTCCAGGCAATGCATTAAACGCTAGTTGCTTAAAGTCTGGAGACTCGATGAAATTAATCTCTACATCAAATTGCTTGCCAGTTATTGCACCCTGTCCAACTCCTGCTTCTTGCTTGTGCATTTGGTTTCCTGGTGGCAAGGATATCCAATAGTCCCAAAATGAAAAGAATATGATTCCACCCGCAATGCAGACACCGCACATGATTGCGAGCATCTTTGCAGTTCTTGCCGGGCTTGTCCTATAGATTGGTGTATCGTGTGACATTATTTTATCAATCCTAATGATGAGGCGTCTTTGCCTGATGTGGATAGTAGTATTTGCCGCCGAGGCCCCATGGGTCTTCCATGTTTGCTTCCTTGCCTTTGGCAGAACTGTATATCATGTTGAAGATCCAAAGTGCCATGCTGATGCCAATAATCATTGCGCCAACAGATGCAATCTGGTTCATTGCGATATATTCCGGATATGGTTGATAATCAAAAACTCTTCTTGGCATTCCGTACAATCCCAATACATGCTGGGTGAAAAAGACCATTACGGTTCCAATCATCGACATGATAAAGTGGACCTTGCCTAGGCTCTCATTGTACATTCTTCCTGTAATGAATGGGAACATGTAGTAGAGAAATCCAATTGATCCAAATGCGATAGTGCCCATCACAAAGAGATGGAAGTGACCAACTACCCAGTACGAGTCGTGTGTGATAAAGTCAAACGGCATTGCTGCGTTTGCTACACCTCCTGCTCCTGCTGAGAAGAATAATGCGATACCTCCAACAGACCACATCATTGGCGTTGCAAATCGAATTCTTCCGCCCCACATTGTGGCTATAAAGTTGAATACGTGCATTGCAGATGCCGGAACTGCCGCTAGT
>RHCX01000132.1 GCA_010028495.1 Nitrososphaeria archaeon
ACATCATAACAAATGATCACGTAGTAGAAAAGGCAGAAAAAATAACTGTGACATTTTTGGATGGCAGAAACTACAAGGCCAAAGTAATTGGCAAAGACGTCTTTACAGATTTGGCAGTAATCAAAGTAAATGCGAGCTCTGATGTTTTACAATCATTAGATCTTGGAGACTCCTCAAAGTTACGAGTCGGAGAGCCGATTGCGGCAATAGGGAATCCATTTGGATTATCAGGCTCGATGAGTTCTGGCATAGTTAGTCAGGTAGGCAGAATTTTACCATCTCAGGACAGGGGATTCCAGATACCAGATATCATACAAACAGATGCCGCAATAAACCCAGGAAACTCTGGTGGTCCTTTGCTTAACATGCGTGGCGAAGTAGTTGGAATCAATACCGCAATCCAATCTGAGTCAGGAGATTTTGCTGGGGTTGGATTTGCAATACCATCTAACACAGTCAAAAAGATAATTCCTGTTTTGATACAAAATAACACGTATCACCACCCATGGGTTGGAATCTCCGGACGAGATGTAGACCCAGACTTGGCAGATGTCTTGAAACTCAAAGATGCTAGAGGATTTTTGGTCATAAACGTGCTAAATGACAGCCCGGCCAAAAAGGCAGGAATCCGCGGAACCACTGAAACAAAACAAGTTGACGGAATCCCATACCAGATTGGCGGAGACTTGATTTTGGGAGTTGATGGAAAAACGGTTCGAAAGATCGACGACATTTTGATTCACTTGCAACGAGAAAAGAAGGTGGGTGATGAAATGGTTCTAGAGATTTTGCGCGACGGCAAAGTAAGCAACATAGTGATAACGCTAACCGAAAGACAATCTAGCAATATCAATGCGACAATGTCCACAAACTCCACGCAAAGATAAATACTCGAATCAAAAACTAGCCAAGTGTTGAGCGGGATGATGGTGTCGTGCGAGCCATTGAATCGCATTTTGGACGGAAAGCAAATTTCAAAAGAGCAAGCCTATGAGATTTTTGAATTCTCAAAGCACAATTCCGATGCAATTTACAAAACTGCAAACACATTACGAAACCTGCATAAAAAAAACACGATAACATTTTCAAAAAAAGCATTTTTCAATTTGGTCAACCTATGCCGTGACGTATGCGGATATTGTACGTACAAGGCAGAGCCCGGAGAGCAAAAAGCATCCATGATGAGCAAAAAAAATGTCCAAGAATTGTCCGCACTTGCAAAAAAATACCACTGTACGGAAGCATTGTTTGTCACAGGTGAGCGTCCAGAAGAAAAATATCCGGAGGCAAAAGCATGGCTCAAAGAAAATGGATTTTCAAGTACCGCGGAATATTTGGTCTATGCGTCGGAAATTGCCCTGGATCAAGGACTATTCCCGCACACCAACGCAGGAAATCTGACAAAATCCGAAATGAACGATCTTAAAAAGACAAACGTCAGTATGGGCCTGATGCTAGAGAATTCCTCAGAACGTATGAGTGAGCAAAAAATGCCGCACTATCTAGCTCCAAGCAAAACCCCCAAGACCCGACTCCAAGTATTATCAAATGCAGGTGAGCTCAAAATTCCAATGACTACAGGAGTATTGGTTGGAATTGGCGAGACTCCGCATGAGATAATTGATTCATTGTTTGCAATCAAGGATTTACATGACAGATTTGGCCATATTCAGGAGATAATTCTGCAGAATTTTCAGCCAAAGCAGGACACCTGGATGAAAAACATGCCGTCTGCCGAGGAAAACTATTTCAAAACAATGGTAGCACTAGCAAGAATAATCATGCCACAAATGAACATCCAAATTCCGCCAAATCTTTCGCCAAACTCATACCAGTATTTTTTGGATGCTGGAATCAACGATTGGGGAGGAATATCACCACTAACCCAAGACTATGTAAACCCGGAATTCGGTTGGCCGCAAATAGAGTTTGTCGATGAACACACCAAAAATGCAGGTTTTGAGCTAAAGGCAAGATTTCCCATTTATCCCGAAATTATGAATATGACTAGTCCTTATCTGCGAGATAAAATGACACCAATAATGGATAAAGCCGGCTATGTACTAGAGGAGTATTGGAGATGAATACCGACTCGCTGCTA
>RHCX01000133.1 GCA_010028495.1 Nitrososphaeria archaeon
CAACCATTATTATTCACTAGCGCATTAAGTGATTCACAGATATCTGATCTTTATCACAAGCAAATGTCAGATGTAATACAAGTATCACTTACAGATGATCTTACAATAAATGATGAAATTGCATCAACCACATCTAACATCACATCTACCATCACATTTGATACTGTAGCCAATAATACATCAACTCTAACACACGACGAAATTGAAATCAACAAGCCAGTCACATGGACACAGCTAGTTCAGATTGATAACAATACCCAGACAATAGGAGTGGAAATACCTGCAGATGCTAAATCTGTCCAAGTAAACGAACTAGATCAAAACAACCAACCACAGGCCTCAGACTCTAAGATAATAGTAGATGAAACAGCAATACAAAACCCAATTTCAACTCAATCTGAAAACTCTACAAACACAAAGCTAAACGAAATCATCTCAAACAATGGTATTGAAACTATCATACCATTAGCTGATGCAAAATATGAAAACTTGGATGCTCCTGTACAAGAAGACAAACCAACTAAGCTCATAATCATTGATTCATCGCCAAATCCATCCGAACAAACAAGCAACAGTACACAACCAATCATAGATTCTAATGGTACTGAATACAAAATACAATTCGAGACTTCAGCACCATATACAGTAGAAACCAACAACTCTACCAACGACATGTTCATCAAGCAGGTCACAGTGCAACACGATTCTACATTACACTATACGAACGTCAAATCATACTCTGATATCCCTGAGCGTTTGACAAAGACTGGCGCAAGTTTCAAGCTGTTCTGGTCCATCAACTCTACAACAATAGATGTCACAAATGATTCCAGATTCCAGGTAGAATACCTAGATACTGATGGTAACGGACTAGTGGACCGAATGCAATGGATAGTACCACAACTCTCAGAGCAAACATTCCAAATTCAAGCAAGTATTCTAGTGCTTAATGTCCAAAGCTATCCTGTAGTTGGGGATACATGGCAGGTTAGATTTACGACAAACGGAACGGCGGATCTAATCATTAGCGCAATAAATGCTACATCATTTGGTACTGATCTGCCTGATGATCTCAAATTGTTGTCGATTCGTTGTGGTGATACAGTGCTGGATCATCAGTGGGTTGGATCATCAGCAGTTGTTTCAAACTATACATGTAATGATACAGGATATGAGACAAGCCAGGTCATAACCCCGGGAGTACATAACCTTGAATTCAGATTTGGTAATGCCACTGCATATGCAAACAACAATGCCATCTTTGTTAATACAATTGGTACGCAAGGCACTGGCAACGGCCAATTCCGGACTCCAATCGGTGTGGTCATAAATTCAACCGGATTTGTCTACGTAGCAGATACCGGCAACGACCGAGTCCAGATCTTTACATCTGGCGGTGGTGCTTATTCTAGCCAATTTGGCACGCAAGGCACTGGCAACGGCCAATTTGATGGTCCAACAGGTATTGCAGTAAACAGCACGGGCTATGTCTACGTAGCAGATACCGGCAACGACAGAGTAGAGATCTTTGCAAGATCTGGTGGATATCTTGGCAAATTTGGCACGCAAGGCACTGGCAACGGCCAATTCCAGACTCCAATAGGTGTCGTGGTTGATAGTTCAGGGTATGTACGTATAGCAGACACCGGCAACGACAGAATAACAAAACACTACAAGTCTGGTGGATTCATAGAAGCGTTTGGATCAAGCGGCACTGGAAACTCCCAATTTGATGGTCCAACAGGAATAACTGTGTATGGAAGCACAAATAATGTCTATGCAGCAGACACCGGCAACGACAGAATTCAAAAACTTGATACTGGTACTAGAGACTTCTCCGAGTCTTTATCTCTAACTGATGCCATCACAGTAAGTGGAACTAGAACTAAATCTCTATCAGACAGCCTAGCAATGACAGACAGCATAACTGCACGCAAAATAGCCACAGTCTCCCTATCCGACAGCCTAGCAATGACAGACAGCATAACTGCACGCAAA
>RHCX01000134.1 GCA_010028495.1 Nitrososphaeria archaeon
CGCCACCAAGTCCAATAACATGGGAAATTTTCTCAAAATCAAATTCGGATAAAATTTTCTGAGTTGTTTGCATTGATGGATTTGGTTCAGTCTCATCAAAAACATGTGCTTTATTCAATTTGGCATATTCAATCCAACCTCTTGATTTTGCGCCTTTGGAGGTGATAACAAGCGAGTCCACAGGTAGATCATAATCGCGCACTGAGTTGTATCCAAAAACTATTCTCGGAGGTTGTTTTATTGTAAACATGATTAATTATTACGTAAATATTTTGTATACCTTAATAATAAAACCTAAGGTAAGAACGACATTGTATGTCTCATTCCGATAATCTACGAGAAAAGATAGAATCAAAATCGACAATAAGAGTTGGAGGGGCATTTGATGCCATGTCTGCAAAGCTTGTAGAAATGCACGGGTTTGATGCAATTTGGGCTGGAAGCTTTGCAATCTCTGCTACACACGCACTTCCTGATGCCAGCATAATGACAATGACTGAGTTTTTACACGCAACTACCAACATGGTTGATGCGTGTAAGATTCCAGTGATAGCAGATTGCGATACTGGTTTTGGTGGTCCAAGCAATGTCAGTCACATGGTAAAAAAATACGAAGGTGCTGGAGTTGCCGCAATTAGCATAGAGGATAAAATTTTTCCAAAACAAAATAGCCTTTTGGAGGGCGGAATCCAAGACATGCTTTCAGAAAAAGAATTTGTTGCAAAAATCATAGCTGCAAAGGAAGCAAAAAGAAGCCCCAGCTTCATGATAATAGCAAGAACTGAAGCACTCATTGCCGGATTGGGCATGAATGAGGCAATCCAGCGGGCAAGAGCGTATGAAAAAGCTGGTGCAGATGCAATCCTAATCCACTCAAAGAAAAATACGCCAGACGAGGTCTTTGAATTTGCAGATACGTGGGGTGGAAAGTTACCTATTGTGATAGTTCCAACATCATACCCAAGTGTCAACTTAAGCGATCTGCAAAAACACAAAATCAAAATGATAATCTATGCCAACCAGACATTGCGCGCATCTTATGCTTCCATGAATCGAGTCTTGGAGCAAATCAAAAACTCAGATAGTCTAAGCAGTGTAAAAGAAGAGATCTCGGCAATGGAAGAAATTTTCAAACTACAAAAAATGTACGAGTTAAAAACTGAAGAAGAGATGATAAAACAGAACCTCAAAAAAATGGGATATATTAGTTGAAAGAAGACACTCAGAGAAGAGTTTTCGACCACTTGATGAAAAAAGGAATTGAAAACTTTATTGGTGTGCCAGATTCAACGTTGAAACACTTTGTTGATCAGGGATTAAAGAAAAACAAAATAATCATTGCAACAAGAGAGGAAGAAGCAATCGGCATTGCAACTGGCATGTCATTGTCCAAAAGTCCATCATTAGTTTTCATGCAAAATGCTGGATTTGCAAACTCGCTTAGTACAAGCAAAAATAGGAGCAATTCAACCAAAGTTGATCAACACGCTTGGATTAGAGTCAAAAATTCTAACTGAAAGTAATTGGGAAAAAAGTTGTAACTGGGCCATAGGCAAAATCAAGAAAGGGACGTATTGTGCGCTTGTAATCAGGAGGGAATTTGTTGATTAGAAGAGAAGGAGTCGAAATTGTTGCAAAAACACTCTCCACCAAAGACATTGCAGTGTCTGCAAATGGATTCATGAGCAGGGACTTGCATGAAGCACGTGATAGAGTGGCAAATTTTTACATGATCGGCTCAATGGGTCTTGCATCCTCAATTGGACTTGGCCTTGCTATCAAAAACCCATCTAGACGCGTACACATTTTTGATGGAGACGGAAACGTTCTGATGAACCTAGGATCCTTGGTAACAATTGGCTCACACGGTCCAAAAAACTTAATTCACTTTGTATTTGACAATAGTGCTCACGAGTCTACTGGCGGCCAACCAACTAACTCAGTCTCAATAAAAATAAACGAGATTGCAAAGGCTGCAA
>RHCX01000135.1 GCA_010028495.1 Nitrososphaeria archaeon
TATCCTCTGCAACTGTTCTAATTTGATCTAGTTCAAATTTAGATAACTGCTTACCTTGTTTATCTCCAAGAATGCCTTTGCCAGTTGCCAACTCTTTGATATAAATATCATAGAACTCTTTTTTAGATTTAAGAGTTTTCTTTGCCGCCTCTTGACGCTTTAATAAATCCTTATTGCGCTTCTTTATTGCATCAATAATTTTTTGGTTAGAAGCAGTAGTTTCTACCTGTGTACCTTGGGTTCTGGCCCTTTCAATATCTTCCTGTACTGTTGACATTACTGTACACCTAGCGCTCTCTTGAAGGTATCGTAGAATCCAAATATCTTTTGCTGACGTGCCTCATCGGTGCCAGCAAGATCTTCGTATAGGTATGTTGAAGGACTAAATCCTTGTTGTGTCACAACTTCTTGAACCCCTCCACCAACATCTACATATCTAGTGGTCTGCATATTCTTTGTCTGAGCCATCTTCTTTTGGATACGCTCTAGGTACATCTTCTTTTCTGCAGCAGTAGCGCCACGACCAAGTACATCGGTAAAGACTTCATCTACGGTGTTTTCAATAGTCTCTGGACGTAAGATTTGGCGTTGGCGACTAGTGGTAATTTTTTCTCCGCCAAGAGATTCTAGGTCTGCTTGCTCTTGAAAGCGTTGGTTCAAATATGCAGACATATCAACTTGTGGGTCGAATGTCTTGCCCACAAGAGTAGACTGATACTCTGCTTTATCTAGCGCATCTAGGTAAGCATTAAGTAATGACTCGCTAAACGCACCTGTTGTGGGAACCTTATAGCCAGCCTTACGTAGCGAAGTTGCCCAAATCTTTCGTTGGTCATTGGTCAAGTTATATAAATACTGAGCATCTGGACTTACTCCGACGATGTTAGTATTAGGAGATGAACTGACATCAGTACCAATCTTGGGTATCTGAGCTTGCCAGGACTGTACTTCACTAGGTCCTGGTGCGCTTGTTAATTTCTTAACTGTCACCTTACTCTCCTATCAATGACGCAAATAGAACATTATAGGCTGATTGTGCGTTCTGATTTGTACCAGCTATATCTTTAAGTTTTTGTTTAACTTGTGCCTTGAGCATATCTCGCATATTCTGCTGAGTCTCACCGCTACCAGCGAATGTATTCTTCTGACGCTCATATGACTTATATGTGTCAACCATCTCTTTTAAGATAGCCTTAGTCTTAGGCTGAGTCTTAATGTCTGGGTTGTTGACCATAGCATCAAGGTCTTCAAACGCTCTTTGCTTCTCAAGTCTACGCTCAGTCTGACGGACAAACTGTTGCTTAACCAGCGGTCTTGCACCAAAGAATTGATCTGACCATACTTGCCACTGCTCCCGAAGCATTCTCTTGCCTTCGGTAGTTGGAGTACTGGCTAACTGATTATCATATTGATTCTTATATTGGTAGTAAGCCTGAATGTCCTTAGATGTCTGAAGTTCTAGCATATAGTCAGATAAAGTCTTGCTCTGACGCAGACCAGACTTACTCAAAATTCTGTAGGCATCAAAGTCAAAGTCACCTTTTTGTGGAATTAAGAATGCCCCACCCTGTGGATGCTTCTTTAGAACGTCTTGGTTCTGGTCAATCCAAGTTGCTGCTTGGTCAACAGCACGAACAGATGCTACTACATTAGACTCAGACTCCGAAAGCATATATGGAATCTCTTTTGGATAGAGACGAATCCACTCTTCAGTAGCCTTGTCAATATCTCCGTAACGCTGAATCAAGTTATTAAAGGTCTGCTTCATATTGACGCGACCATTATCTCTCGCCCATTCAGCCATATCGCTTTTAAGTGTGATAGCAGATGGGGCTGGCAAAAAGAATCCAGTAACAAAGCGTAGAGCCAACACTGTAATGGTTGCAGATTCAAGAGTCTGACGATAGTTTTCTAGTTCAGCCTCAGAAGGAGCTTCCCATTGGCCTGTCT
>RHCX01000136.1 GCA_010028495.1 Nitrososphaeria archaeon
GAAATTGTAAAAGAGATAACATCAAAGGGAAAAAAGAAGGCAAAACTGACACCTACTACATTTAGTCTGTTACATGCCACAGATTTTGCAGACAGATACGAGAGGAATATCTTTCCATTGTTACGAGCTGGCTATTTTGTATTGGCAGATCGTTATATCTATACAGCATATGCACGAGACGGAACACGTGGTTGCAGCCCAGACTGGGTTCGCAA
Organism: Nitrososphaeria archaeon; assembly: GCA_010028495.1. Taxonomy (GTDB): domain Archaea; phylum Thermoproteota; class Nitrososphaeria; order Nitrososphaerales; family Nitrosopumilaceae; genus Nitrosotenuis. Next base: position 216 of record RHCX01000136.1, read on the forward strand.
GATATACAATTTTGCAGTAAAGCCCGACATTACATTTTACTTTAGAACACCAATTGATATTGCCATAGAAAGAATTCTTTCAGGAAGGCCTCAGTTGAAATATTATGAAGCCGGTATGGACTTGAATTTAAGCAAGGATCCATATGATAGCTATAGAATTTTCCAAGGAAAAATCATAGAACAATACGAATCCATGGTAAAGCCAGAAGGATTTACAATTATTGATGCTACATTAGGAATTGAAGAACAACAAAACATGATGAGAGAAAAAATCATGACTTTACTTCCAAAAAAACCACAGCGACAAACTGTGATGATGAAAAATGATGAAAGATCAAAAAGAAAATAAAAATCTCACAAGATGGTATGAGAAAGGAATTCCATACATTCACAGCACAACACATAAGGGCAAACTAATCGTCATAGAGGGTCCGGATTCATCAGGTAGAAGCTCGCAAATATCATTATTGACAACCAAGCTAGAAGCAGACGGTCATGCAGTGCTCAATACTGGCCTCAAAAGATCCGAGCTTATAGGAGATGGAATACTAGAAGCAAAAAGAAATGTTTCGCTAGGAAAAAAAACCATGGCATTATTTTATGCAGCTGATTTTGCAGACCAGTTGGAACAAAAGATCATACCAGCGTTGGAGGCAGGATACATTGTCATTGCAGATCGATACATATTCACGCTCATGGCAAGAAACACCGTCCGTGGCATACCAAGAAAATGGTCTCATGATTTGTACGGATTTGCTCTGGTTCCAGACTTGATTTACTATCTCAAAGTGGATCCGTATACGCTAGTTCACAGAGTATTTGAGAAAAATTCATCACTTGACTATTACGAATCCGGTGCAGACATGGGACTTTCAGATGATATGTTTGAATCATTTATTTTGTATCAGCAAAAAATTGCAAAAGAGTTTCAAACAATGCAGAAGACATATGGTCTAGTAGCAATTGATGGAGACAAAAATGTAGATGATGTTAACATCGACCTTAAAAAAAGAATAGACTCAGCCATTAGGACAAGAAAATAATCCATGTACGATTTTACTGCACAGTTTTATTTTGAAAGTTTTGATAAACTAGTAATCAAATCAAACGAAAGATTGGAAAATTATCGCAAAAATCCAACTGAAGAAAATATTCATGACGTTAGAACTTCCATTCGTAGATTGGATATAGCATGGAAGATCCTTCCAAAAAAACTTCATCATACAAAGGCAGATAAATTTATCACACTTCGTAAGGAATTTTTTAAAAACAATAGCCAAATACGTGATCTTGACGTAATAAAGCAAAAGCTAGAATCCAATACGTCAGAGGACATCGTACAGATAATAAAAAAAATAAATAAAAAAAAGCAGAAATTGCTTCCAAGATTGACACTGTGAAAATAGACTGGCGAGATATCGCACATGAAAAATTAGAAAACAAATTCAAAAAAATCACTCTAAAATTGATCAACAAAATCGAAAAAACTATTCCGATTGTGACTAGTAATGATAAAAAAATAAAACAACTCCATGAATTGCGTAAAAACTGTAAGAAACTACGATATCTATTGGAGTTAACAAATTACGAAAGATCACCCAATTTTATCAATAAAATGAAAGAAATGCAAGATGTACTTGGATCAGTTCGAGATTGCGATATTACGATAAACTTTCTATCAAAACAGAAAAAAAGCACCATACT
>RHCX01000137.1 GCA_010028495.1 Nitrososphaeria archaeon
CTAAAAGACATATTGGAAAATGAATCAAAGTATCCATTCCTAATAAAAGAATATGATTCTAGTGAACAGGGTTTCAAATATCACGTCAAGATTTTTAGAATAAACTATGAATCAATGAGAGAATAACTTTCGTGCCTAATGCTTTTGTAATTAGTATGCCGAAGAGGATTTACGACTAGACCTAGGATAAAAGGTTGAAAATGGTTATAAATGATTTTAGAGATCTGACAAAGTAAAGAAATGATAAAAATCAACAGCTCACAATTCAATTACCAATACGGAGATCAGATTCATTTTCCTTATAGTATTGCAACATTGGTAGCATACATTAAATCAAAAGAAGATCTGGCTTCGCAGTTCAAGTTTGAAAAGACATTCGTGTTTAGAGATAAAATTGAAGAATACATACAACAGTGTAAAGATACCGATATTTTGTTGTGTTCCTGTTATGTTTGGAACTGGGAAATAACCACGTACTTGGCAGAACAAGTCAAAAAGATAAATCCAAAATGTATGATTGTTTTTGGAGGGCCGCAGATTCCAGAACTCTCTGATGGATTTTTCGACAAATACCCATTTGTAGACATCATAGCACATGGTGAAGGGGAGTACATAATAGAAAATATTCTAAGAACATATTTGAGTGACAAAAATTATTTCAATGTCAAGGGAATAGAGACCAAGGATTTCAGGACCCCCCCACAGGAAAGGATTAACGATTTGGACGGTATTCCGTCTCCATATCTGACAAATACGGTTTGGGATCTAGTAGACAAGGTTGACGGTGTTAGATGGATAGCATCATGGGAAACAAATAGGGGTTGCCCATATCAATGCACTTTTTGCGATTGGGGAAGTGCCACTTTTACAAAAATGCGTAAATGGGAAGAACAGAGAATGTTCAAAGAAATAGAATGGTTTGCAGACAATAGAATTCCCTATATCGATTGCTGTGATGCTAATTTTGGAATCTACCAAGAACGTGACATGCGTTTGGCCATCAAGCTAAAAGAGGTTGCATTAAAGACGCACTACCCAGAACGAATCAGGCCTGCTTGGGCAAAGAACTCCTCAGAAAAGATCATACCAATAGCAAAAGAACTCCAGGCAGGGGGCATTCTAGGCGCAGTTACACTGGCAGTTCAATCTCTTGATACCGAAACCCTAGACATAATCAAGCGTGCAAACATCAAATTTGACAAGTTTTCAGATCTTACCACCTCATTCAAGTTAGCCGGAATACCAACATACACGGAGATAATCATGGGTCTTCCTGGAGAAACACTACAAAGCTTCAAGGATGGATTAGAAAACATAGCAAATACAAAAATCGGAATAGTATTCATTTACAATTGCAGCGTACTGCCAAACGCCCCAATGAACGTTCCAGAGTATAGACGCAAGTACGAGATCGAAACTGTTCGTTCTCCAATTATGCTGGTTCACTCATCAATACACCGACGCGGCATACCAGAATACGAAGAAATTGTAGTTAGTACTAGCTCATGTTCAAAAGAAGATTTGAATGAGATCTATCTTTATTCATGGTCCTTTCTTACATTGCATAGCTTAGGCATACTAAAACACGTGGCAGAATATTATAATCAAAACTATGGCCTACAATTCATCAAATTCTATGAAACCCTGCTAGAATTCTGTCGCTCCAATGAATCCATATTCTCAGAGGAGCTCAAAAAGATTGTAGACTATAGAGATAAAGGATATTCCGGGCAGGGATGGGACCACCATGATCCAAACCTAGGTGAGATAAACTGGCCAGTCGAAGAAGCAAGTTGGTTACGACTATCATATGACAAAAACAAGCTACAATCATCGATAGAATTGTTGCTAGACTTTATTGAGACAAAATACAACTATACTAGTCCAAAACAGGCCTTAAGAGATCTTGCAAA